>BDTR01000026.1 GCA_002897775.1 bacterium BMS3Bbin08
GCAATCAGTATTTATCTTCTGGTGGCGATTATCAAAAAAAGACTAAATTTGCCCGGCAGTTTGCACACAATTTTACAGATTTTGGAGGTCAATATTTTCGAGAAAAAGCCTATTTATCAAACTGTTAGAGATGCACTTAAGCACAATTCACCGGACTGCAACTCTAACCAATTGATTTTATTCGATTAACAACCGGACAGTAGTGATATTAAACAGTATTTTTTTCTGCCGGTAACTTGCCTTAATCTGTCTTTTTAGTTCATTTTTTAACAGTGTATAATTCCGGAAATTTTGTGCCTCTGAAAAGGGGGTTGCAAAAATTTAATAATTATTTATTACCTGCGTTTTGCCGTGAGCGCGTAAAAGTGCTGATATGGTGAATATCATGAAGAGAACATTTCTCTACATAACAGCTTTTATGTTCCTGCTTGCCGCTTTTGCGGCGCCGGTGTTCGCGGAGGAAAAAGGACATGATATCCCGGATTACTTTGTGCCGCCCCCGCCGTTTTCCGAGGACATCTTTCCGTGCTCTGAGTGCCATGCTGACCTGGATGTGGATACAAACCGCAGGGAACTTGATTTTCACGAGGGATATACAGCTCAAGCACGCGGAACAGCAGAGGTGGTGTCTTGACTGTCATAACCCGAATGACAGGGACAAGCTGAGACTGGCCAACGGCCAGCTGATATCATTTGAAGAATCCTATTATCTTTGCGGCCAGTGACATGGAACAATATTCAGGGACTGGAAGGCCGGAGTTCACGGAAAAAGGACAGGCCAGTGGAACGGCAAAAAGCAGTACCGTCTCTGCGTTCATTGCCATAATCCCCATCGTCCGAGGTTCAAACCGTTAAAGCCATTACCTCCGCCTATAAGACCGGATGATCTGAAGTACAGAGAATTGGCAGAAGATCAAATTCCGACAAATCCTATAAACGGTATTCTTAACAAATAGAGGGAACGGATGTCTAAAGAGAAAGACAAAAAACCGCTTTGTAAGCATATCAACAGAAGGAGCTTTTTAAAGGGCGGCGCCCTTGGGCTTGCTTCTCTTGCAATGCCGTTCGGCACATCTGACGCCTCTGTATGGGAATCTTTCTTTCAAAAGCACTTCCGTGAAATGAACCAGGATGAGATACGCGCGGTTATTGACCGTCTGGAAAAGGAATACGAAGAGAAATATGATACTAAATTTAATATTAAAGCCAGTAAACCTCTTTCCGGAACCCTTTTTGGATACGGGCTTGATATATCAAGATGCATCGGCTGCAGGAGATGTGTTTATGCCTGCGTAAAAGAGAACAACCAGTCAATGTACCCGCAGATACACTGGATATCGGTATTGAGGTTTGAAAAAGGCCATAAATGGGTAAGCAACCTGTATGAATACGGTCCTTCAGCAATTGAAAAAAGTGTGACTATAGGCATATGGGCCGCAGGAGCGCTTTTCTTTACCCTGTTCCTTAAGTTCGCCATGCCTGTTTACACAGGAGAGCTCAGGTTCAAGTCGCCTGAGGGTTCTGATTAAGAAAAATACTAACAGGGCGTTTGTATTCAGTCATTAATTGTTCATCGCTCGCCTCGTGCGAAGCCTACGGGTCTTTCGTCTATCATCCATCGAATATTATTTAGTCGTCCTCCGTCAATAGTCCCCGTAAATCCTGATAAACCAGGACTCGGGGCAGGCAGTCGTCTGTAGTTCGTTGACAATCAACGATCATAATTTTCAATGTATACTATGGTAATAAAAAAAACGGGCAGGACATCTGCTAATCAAGAAACCGTTCGATCAGTATATCTTCAATGTTCCTTCGTGAATCAATAACAGCCAGAACATAGACCTTCTGGTCAGACATCCGGTATATGACCCTCCAGGGCGTGATAACCAGTTCACGATAGCTGAATATTCCAAACGCTTTTAATTCAGGAACTATCCTTCCCCTGTCCGGGAGCCGGTTCAGGGCTTCACATCTGGTTCTTATTTTTTTGAGGAGTTTGAGTGCGGTATTTAAATTGTCCTGCGAGATGTATCCTATAATGTTTTCCAGGTCCCTGCCTGCCTGCTGAACCCACTCAACATCGAACCCGGGCATGACCTATTTATTTTTCCCGGTCAACTTTTCTTCGATCCGCCTGAAGAGGTCTTTCTGGCTGACGGTCCTTCCCTTTTGAATATCTTTTTCTCCATGAGCCAGTATCCTCATCAGGTTAAGAGAATTGGCCATTTTTTCATAGGACTCAGCGTCCTGGATCACTGCGCGTGGTTCACCGTTCTGCGTGATTATAACGGGTCTGTGGGTCTCGTTGATCTGATTTAACAGTTCGGCAAATCTGGATTTCAGGTAAGAGACAGGCTTTATATCTTCTTTGATCTTCATGGCATCTACCCCCGGTCCATTTATGGTACCATATTCAGACTGGATATTCAATCTCAATAGTCCCCGTAAATCCTGATAAACCAGGACACCAGCGGCTTCGCCGCGAGGCGAGCGGGGCAGGCAGTTGCGTTGTCAAATCAACAATCATCGATCAACAATTTTACAATTTACTTTTGAATAGTATATAATCAGTCCGGTATATCTGCGGCACGTAAACCCGCCATATTGCAAGGCGGCGGGTAAACCTTCATGCGGTCCCTGCGTTGTTTCCCTGAAACACCGAAAAAAAACAGGATACATGCGCGCGGCAGAAAAACGGTCTTGTCAAAAGAGAACTTATGAAACAGGAAAACATAAGAAACATAGCCATAATCGCCCATGTTGACCATGGCAAAACAACGCTTGTTGACGGCATGCTCAAGCAGGCAGGCATATTCCGCGAGAACGAGGTTGTGCGGGAAAGGGTCATGGACAACATTGACCTTGAGCGTGAAAAGGGCATCACCATTATGGCAAAGAACACTGCTGTGACCTATAAAGGCGTGAAGATAAACATAGTTGATACCCCGGGGCACGCTGATTTCGGCGGTGAAGTGGAAAGAACAATGAAAATGGCAGACAGTGTTCTGCTTTTAGTTGATGCCTCAGAAGGTCCGCTTCCGCAGACAAGGTTTGTGCTTAAAAAAGCGCTTGAGCTTGGAATCCCTCCAATACTTGTTATTAACAAGATAGACAGGCCTGACGCAAGGATACAGGAGGTCTTAAATGAGGTGTATGACCTGTTCATTGACCTTGACGCGACTGAAGACCAGCTTGATTTCCCTATTGTCTATACCAACGCAAAGCTTGGTACAGCAGCGCTTAAGCCGGATGACAAAGCGCATGACCTGGAGCCTCTTTTTGACCTTATACTTTCAACAACGCCTGTGCCTGAAGGAAGCGCGGACGCTCCGCTTCAGTGCCTTGTCACAAACATAAATTACAATGACTATGTTGGCAGGCTTGCCATAGGCAGGGTTTTCTCAGGGACTATAGCTATAGGTGATAATGTTGCTGTTATAAACGGAAGCGGGGAAGCGGTCAAGACAAAGATAACATCCATATACACATTTGAAGGGCTTGACAGAAAAGAAGCTGAAAAAGTGTCTGTCGGCGATATTGTTGCTCTGGCAGGTATTGAGGGCATTAATATTGGTGACACTATTACTGATATTGAAAACCCGAAACCCCTTCCAAGGATCAAGATTGATGAGCCCACGATCTCAATGGTCTTTTCAGTTAACACCTCTCCTTTTGCGGGAAAAGAAGGAAAGTATGTTACATCCAGAAACCTGAGGGAACGGCTTGAAAAGGAACTGCTTTATAATGTATCAATCAAAGTGGATTTCACCAGTGCCGACGCGTTCAAGGTAATGGGAAGGGGAGAGCTTCAGCTCGCCATACTTATTGAGATGATGAGGCGCGAGGGCTATGAGCTGTCAGTATCAATGCCAGAGACAATAACCAAAGAAATTAATGGAAAGATCCATGAGCCGATGGAGCTTCTTGTCATAGATGTGCCGGAAGAGTTTGTTGGGGTTGTGACCCAGCAGATAGGAATGAGAAAAGGAAAGATGCAGAAGATGCAGAACAACGGTAACGGCAGGGTGCGCATAGAGTTCAGGATACCCTCAAGAGGACTTATCGGGTTCAGGTCGCAGTTTCTTACTGACACAAGGGGCACAGGTCTTTTAAACCATCTGTTTGACGGATACGAGCCGTGGCACGGCCATATGTCTAAAAGGCAGACCGGAGCTCTTGTTGCCGACAGAGCAGGCAAGTCAACCGTGTACGCGCTTTTTCATCTTCAGCCGAGAGGGCTTCTGTTCATCAGGGAGAACGTCCCTGTTTATGAGGGAATGATAATAGGAGAGAACTCAAGGGATAATGCCCTTGATGTAAATGTTACCAAAGAGAAAAAGCTTACCAACATGCGCTCCTCAGGCGCGGACGAGGCGCTTCAGCTTATACCGCCGAAGCTTCTGACCCTGGAGCAGTCTTTGGAATTTATCAAGGAAGACGAGCTTGTAGAAGTGACCCCGCAGTCCATCAGGTTAAGGGAAAGGGTTCTTGAGGCTAATAAACGGCCGAAGCGTAGGGAGTGAGGGTGCTGATATCTGGAATAATTTTATATTTGACTTCTATCAGCTTTTCAATATCAACCCTATAACCGTCAATGCATGATTCTGCATAGTTCAAGGCATCTTGAGCAATTAGTTCTAATTGCCATAGAGGGATGTCTTTGATATTCCAATTCAGGTTCCTAAAAGTAACATATGCTCCTAACGGTTATTCTTATTCGAAGCTTTTGGGTTTTAGTTTACGCCTGCTATGACTTTCTGTATCGACCACTTTTTATGTCTTTTACTATCCCTCTAATCTGTTTTGGCCCGACTCCCTCGTCTACAACTATTCTCAATAAATTTGGGATCTCAGAATCTTTTTTTATTAATTCCTTTAAATCAGCGGGGATATCATCTTTTGATTGTGCGGCTAAATCGAACATTTTTCTTTGTTCTTTTGTATCCATGTCTAATATTTTAGCAATAAGTTTTAGTTTGCTTTCTGACGGTGGAGATAAAGAGTCACTCTCAATGCTGCAATAATTCGAAGGCTTCATCCCTAATATCTTTGCAAATTCTCTTAGTCCAAAATTTTTCGTTAAACGCTTTTCTTTCAAAAAACCTCCAAATATTTGTTTGCCTGCCATTTTGTATACCCCCACCCTGCGTAGTGTTGTTATAATTAATTATAACAATTTATTTGGATTTTGTAAATAATGGCTGGGAACCGATTCTGCCATTTCTTTTTGATTGGATCGTCAATATGAACAGCGTGCCAGGGGCTCATAATTTTCTTCAAAATCAAGTAGTTGTGCCGTAAAATTATCCAGGTTCGACCTCGATAGATCTTGATTACTTAGCCTCAGTCATATCAATTTTATTAATTCCAAAACGTTCAAATATTTCATCTGCTGATTGGATTTGTTTTGAGTTGAAAAAATATCCAAAGTTCACAAGCTGTGTATGTCCTGTCCAGGTTTCAATATTACGCTGGCGTAGGTCGCCCCCTTTGTTTATTAAGTAAAGACATATCGGATTCTCTTTCGGAGCGAGTGGAATCCTTTCATATCCCTTAAACTTTTCCCAGCCATAGCTCTCCAAATCGCCCCATTCCTCAGCGATGTAAAGGGCGCCTGCAATGCCTTTATCAGTAAATATTAAAGGTTGCCGTTTGTTTGTTGTCAGCAGTTTAACGCAAAGCATAAGAACGATGAAACATAATGTGATCAAAAATAAATATGTGGGTTCTAAATAATTCTGGTTAGTCAACAAGTAAATCGAGACAATATATCCTCAAGATAGAATGGCGTATAAATATTTTCCCATGCTTTTAGGCGCTTTAATGTGTCTAGGTTCAATCCGCAATAATTCTCTTGCGGAACGTATCTCTTTACGTTTCTTTTTCCTGAATGGGTCAAATTTCATACTTATTTGTTGTTATACCGACGCGCTACAACTGTAAGAATGAACAAACTAACTATAGCGAAGATGCCGGAGAGAAGTTCGTTTACCTCAAAGTATAGAATAAGCGTGATCGCAACTATGGCAAAAAATGCCGCAATCAGCGCCCAAAATATACCAGGGGACTTATAGTAACGAGCAAGTGATACATTATCTTTTCGTTCGTTCGATTGCATTTTATTTGCCCCACTATAAAATTAAACGCCAATATAACATAAAAAGTTAATATTAAAGCAGCAATAACGCTACTTTTTTTTGTTATATAAATTTTCGCATGACAATTATCGCATACCATTTGTCGGAATAAGCGAAGAAAAAAATTTCTATATGGAAAAGATTCTTTGCAAGATGGACAGTTAATTTTTCTCATATAGTATTCTGGCCCACTGCATGGGCGGAGCATGGTGTAATATCTCCTACACCTATCCGCACGATACCACAACTCCACTCGAAATCCAAATAAATCTTTAAAAATAATTAGTTGCAGGTAATAATTCTGAGCTTGTCGAAGTGCCATAATTATCGAGTTCCGATCTCGATAATTATCTGCAACTGTTCCACCTGCGAGGTGGACAGGAGTTCTGGTTTTAAACTGCTATCGCTTCAATGACCTTCCAGTCGTTTGATTTATGAGAGGCCTGCCATAGATCATGGGTCTGCTGTAAGGTTAGCCATAACTCAGGAGTTGTTTTGAATGCTTTTGACAGGCGGAGCGCCATATCAGGGGTGATCGAACCGTGTTCATTTACGATCTTCGACACCGTTTTCCTTGACACGCCAAGAATTTTTGCAAGTTCAGAAATGCTTAAAGATAAGGGGTCCAGATAGTGTCTTTTCAGAATGCCTCCCGGATGCGCCGGGAGTCTTTTTCTTGTCCGCATTTTTTCCACCTCTTTAATGATAATCTGTGTAATTTACATTGTGGGCATTGCCTTCTTTAAAACCAAAGACAACCCGCCAGTTGCCTGACACCTTTACTGCCCATAAACCTTTCATCTTGCCTTTGAGCTGATGCAGGTCTGATCCCGGATATTTCATATCCTTTATATCCCTTGAGGCATCAAGCCTGTCAAGAATATCAGCTAACTTTTGCGCATGCTGAGGCTGTATCCCCCTTTTAGTGCCGTCGTAGAAAAAGTCTTCCAGGCCCCTGTGCATAAAGCTTTTGATCATTTATTTTCAGTGTAACCCTTGCGGTTACATATGTCAAGTTTAATTATTCTTATATACATCTGCCCGATACCACAACTCCACCTGGAATTCAAATAAATCTTTAATAATAAACAGTTGCTGCCGCATTGCTCCTGCTGGATGGAAATGTTGGCCCTTTAGCTGTATTATTTTATAATCCCGTAATATTTTGTTGTTAATAACTTCCTGCAATCGTAACTCTTAAAATCTGATAAAATGTATTTATCAAACAGGCTGACATTGCAAAACATGCGACAGTCCATACTCTAAGGCACAGCTTTGCGACGCATCTTTTAATGAATGGAGTAAACATCAGAGAAGTGCAGGAACTGCTTGGCCATAAGAATGTTGAGACTACCATGATATATACTCATGTCATGAGAGATATGACGAACGCGCCTAAAAGCCCGCTTGATAATCTTTACCACATTAGAACAGGAAGGTCTTCTAACGGGGTTTACTCAGACAAACAGCTCTAAAAACATCGGGTTTTCCATGCAAATTCTGATATAATGCTGTTATCCGGGAACATCCCGTATTTGAAGGTTTTTTGCCCGTTGGAATATGATGAATTATGAAGAAAAAAATTATAAAAGAAATCTATTTTAACGGAGCGGATGATCAGGATCTCGAAATATTCACCAGGAGATTCCTTAAAAACGGTCTCTTCTGGGTTTATATAGCCATAAATACTGAAAAGAGATGGAAATCTCTATATAAAAAACTACCTAAAAATGAAAAATCCGCCTTTAAAAATGAATATAACAAGGCATTTCTGTTTTGTAAGGCTTATAAAGAACTCACAAAACTGTTCGCAGGGAAGGAATTCGATCTTAAAAACTTATTTCTTCCCGGGGAAGCCGGAATCCGGCCTGAAAAATTTATTAAATTTGAAAGGGTGGATGAGCTGAAGTGGAAAGAAATAATAGAATTGGCAGCCTGAATTCTGTTATACGCAGCCTTGATGCCGCAGCCGGGAAGGCAGGCATTAAAAAATTGAAGATAATTATCTGCGGCGGTCTTGCGGCAATTGCATATGGAATGCCTGAAAGGGCAACGCTGGATATTGATGCTGAAGTAGACGCGGGTTTTGAGATAATAGAAAAAATCAAAAAAAATATAAAATTTCCTGTGGAATTTACTTCTGACATTTCAAGATGGAGCATGATAGACATTCCAAAAGGGTATAGGGAACGCGCTGTTCTGTATAGTTCAGTGAAAACAAAACACATACAGGTATTTCTGCTTTCACCGTTGGATCTGATAATTTCAAAGTTAAGAGTATTCCGGGATAAAGATATTGAAGACGCGGTTTTTCTCGCGAAAAAGTTCAGGATAAAAAAATCCGCGATAATGAAGGCTGCTGAGGAAGCTCTCAAAACATCCCCAGCCTCATCAGAATTATTAAGATTCAAAAAAATGGTGAAGCATTTTATAGGACTTGCCTATTCATAGTACAATATAACTCATTCTCAGATATGCAGACCAGGCGGAAATGAAAAGTAACGAGATAAGACAACTGTTTCTGGATTTCTTCGAGCAGAAAGGGCATAAGGTCCTGCCAGGCTCACCCCTGATACCTCAGAACGACCCCACTCTTTTGTTCACCAACGCTGGCATGGTACAGTTTAAGTCTGTTTTTCTGGGTGATGAGCCAAGACCCTCTGAACGGGCCGTAACAGTTCAAAAATGCCTGAGGGCAGGCGGCAAACACAATGACCTTGAGAATGTAGGCAGGACCGCAAGGCACCATACATTCTTTGAAATGCTCGGCAATTTTTCTTTTGGCGACTACTTCAAAAAAGACGCGATAGAATGGGGCTGGGAATTTCTGACCGAATGGGTCAAACTGCCAAAAGACAAGCTTCTTGTCACGATCTATGAAAAAGACGATGAAGCCGGCTCTATATGGCTGGAAGAGACAGATATCAGCAAGGATAAGCTCTTCAGGCTGGGTGAAAAAGACAATTTCTGGCAAATGGGAGAGACCGGGCCGTGCGGGCCGTGCTCTGAAATACTCATAGACCAGGGGCCTGATGTGGGCTGCGGCAGGCCTGAATGCGCTGTAGGTTGTGACTGCGACAGGTTCCTTGAGATATGGAACCTTGTGTTTATGCAGTATATACGCGACTCATCCGGCAAACTGACGCCTTTGCCCAGGCCGAGCATCGACACCGGCATGGGAGTTGAAAGGCTGACCGCTGTGCTCCAGTCCAAAAAAAACAATTTTGACTCTGACCTTTTCAGCTCCATCATTAAGAAAATAGAGGATATCTCAGGCAGGAAATACGGTGCTGACGATTCAACAAATGTCTCTATCCGGGTAATTGCAGACCACATAAGGGCTGTTGCCTTTGTGCTTTCAGAGGGACTGACGCCTTCCAACGAAGGCAGAGGCTATGTGCTTAGAAGGATCATAAGAAGGGCCGCGAGGCATGGCTTTATGTTGGGCATTGAAGAGCCGTTCCTCTATAAAATAATAGACCCGGTTGTTAAAACCATGTCCGGTCCTTATCCCGAACTGCTGGAAGAGGCTGAAAGGAACAAAAAGGTTCTGCTGTTCGAGGAGGAAAGGTTCGCGCATACACTTACATCAGGGATGGCAATACTAGATAAACTCATAAAGGACCTGAAGTCATCGGGCAAAGAGATAATCCCGGGCCCCGAGCTTTTTAAATTGTATGATACATACGGCTTTCCTCTTGACCTTGTTCAGGATATCGCGGAAGACAACAACATGAGCATTGATGAAAAAGGCTTTAACAAAGAGATGGAGCTTCAGAGAACAAAGGCAAAGGCATCATGGGTCGGGCAGGAAGAAAAGGCTTCAGGTGTTTATAGGGAGATCTCCGGCAGATCCGGACCCACAGAGTTTCTTGGTTATGAGACCCCGCGGGCAGAAGCCACGGTAAACGCGCTGATCAGGGACGGAGCATTTGTCAAAGAAGCAGGCGAAGGCGAAAAAATAGAGATCATTCTGGATAAAACGCCTTTTTACGGTGAATCCGGCGGCCAGGTCGGCGACACAGGAACTATAAAAGCCGGGGGCCTGAAGATCGAGGTAGTTGACTCCAAAAAAATTAATGATATAGTTGTTCATAAAACAGTCGTGAAAAAAGGCATTATCACCAGCGCGATGACAGTTCAGGCCTCTGTTGACGAGAAAAGAAGAAAAGCAATTATGAGAAACCACACTGTCACGCACCTTTTGCACGCCGCTTTAAAGGCAGTTCTTGGCGACCATATAAAACAGGCCGGCTCTCTTGTCGCGTCTGACAGGCTCAGGTTCGACTTTACGCATTTTTATGCTGTAAATAGCAAGGAACTTCAGGAGATAGAAGAGATCGTCAACGAAAAGATCATTGAGAACATGCCTGTTGACGTTGAGCAGACAACACTTGATGATGCCATGTCTAAAGGTGTGGCAGCCCTGTTCGGAGAAAAATACGGTGAAAGCGTGAGAGTTGTCAGGGCAGGGGATTTTACAGCCGAACTCTGCGGAGGAACACACTGCAGTGCCACCGGGCAGGTGGGACCTTTCATGATAATTTCCGAAGGAAGTGTTGCCTCCGGGATAAGAAGGATAGAAGCTATTACAGGCTTTACAGCCCTTGAACATATCAGGGCCGGGGAAAATGAATTAAAGAAAGCCGCTGAACTGCTTAAGGTTCAAAAACCGGGGGTCTCTGAAAAGCTCGAAAAGCTCATAGGCAAGGCCCGGCAAAAAGAAAAAGAACTTGAAAAAGCAAGGGGCAAGGCCGCGGCAGGGAACGTCAGCGCTCTTCTTGAAAAGGCCATAAGCGTGAATGACATCAAGGTCCTTTCCCACAAGGCGGCCGGCCTTGATATTAAGGCGCTAAGGAATCTGGCAGACACGATCAGGAACAAGATAGGTTCAGGTGTTATTGTCCTTGGCTCTTCGCAGAACGGCCAGGCATTTTATGTTGCCGCGGTCACAAAAGACCTGACCAGGCGCCTGAATGCGGGAGAGATCCTGAAGGCTGTAACAGGAGGCAAAGGCGGAGGGCGGGCCGACATGGCACAGGGCGGTACAAAGGATGCCGGGGGTATTGATAAAGCGATCGGTTCGGTCGTTGAAATAGTCAAAAAACAGGTCAAAAATTAAACACGGGAGGACATTATGCCTGTATTTGAATCCATACGAAAGGCCTTAATGATAGGGTTGGGCGTGCAGGAATCTATCAGTGAACTGGTTGATGAGCTCATCAAAAAAGGCGAGCTCAGCGAATCACAGGGCGCTCATCTTGTAAAGGAATGGACGGAAAAAGTCGGGAAGTCAGGTGATACCCTTGGCAAAAGCATAGCAGAACTTGTCAGCAAGACCCTTGAAAAGATGAACATACCGACCAGGGATGAAGTGGACAAGCTTAACAGAAAAGTCCAATCCCTGTCAGCAAAGATCAAAAAACTTGAAGAAAAATCCGAAGAAACATCTTCCTCATAGCAGCCTGCAAATAAGTATGGTACATAAATAATAAATGGCTATTACAGGCATATTAAGGTTCTGGCAGACATATAAGAACATAGGCCGGATAAAAGAAATAGTTAATGTATTCCTGAGACACGGCTTCGGTCAGTTTATCGAACAGGTAAACCTCCAGCGGTTCATTCCCCTTAGAAAAAGGCTGAAGTTTTTTAAACGCTGGCCGGAAGTTGAAAAACATACTGTTCCGCAGAGGCTGAGGATGGTGTTCAGCGAACTTGGCCCGTCCTTTATGAAGCTTGCACAGCTTCTGTCCTCAAGGCCTGACCTTATAACCCAGGAATATGCCGACGAGTTCAAGAAACTCCAGGACAAAGCCCCCCCGTTCCCTGCTGAAGAGGCAAAGCAAACGGTTGAGTCTGAACTCGGCGTATCCATAAAGGACGTTTTTCCAGAGTTTGAAGATACCCCTGCCGCGGCCGCCTCTATCGCGCAGGTACACAATGCCACCCTCAAAAGCGGCGAGAAAGTTATTGTCAAGGTCCAGCGCCCTGATATACGTGAACGTATTGAAGCAGACACGGTCATTCTGGCTGTTATAGCCCGGCTCATGCTGAAATATATCCCTGAAAGCAAATTTTTTAATCCGGCTGGAATAGTAGATGAGTTCTCCAAGACCGTCAAAAAAGAGCTGGATTTTGTCATAGAATCAAGGAATGCTCAGCGTTTCAAAAGAAACTTCGCGGAAAACCCCCATATCTGCATTCCTAAAGTCTATACTGACCTGCTGTCCGGCAGGGTCCTGGTAATGGAAAGGCTTGAGGGGGTAAGAATAGACGACATTAAAGGAATACAGTCTCTCGGGCTGGAAAAGAGCGAGCTTGCCAAAAGAGGGGTTGACGCTTATTTCAAGATGATCTTTGAGGACGGCTTTTTCCATGCTGACCCGCATCCTGGAAATGTTTTTGTCATGTCCGACGGCAGGATCGCCCTTATGGACTTCGGTATTGTAGGCCGGCTGACGCCTGAGATAATGGAAAACATTGCCGGCGCTTTTCTCGCGTTCTTCAACCGGGATTTTGACGGCCTTGTTAATCAATATATAGAGCTGGGGCTGGTAGCTGAAGACATTGACATAGAGACGTTCAAAAGGGAGTTCAAGACCGACCTGATAGATATCTGTGAACCGCTTTACAGCCTCACAATATCTGAAATAAAAATTGCCGAATACTTTGAGATACTGACGCAGGTCGCTGTTAAACACGGATTGTCAATACCCTCTGACCTCCTGTTGATGAACAAAACACTCCTGATACTTGACAATATCGGCAGACAACTTGACCCGGATTTTAATTTCGCGTCTGCCGCGGAACCATACGCGACAAAACTGGTAAAAAACCGCATGAGTCCTGAGCGGATACTTAAAAGAACAAAAGAGAACCTGACCGAGATGGGTGATCTGCTGATCAACACGCCCAAACAGGTGAGCCGTCTGCTTAGAAAGACCCTTAAGGACGGAATAAGGTTTAACGTAAATACCCTTGGCATGGAGAAACTGATAAAAGACATAGACCGTTCAAGCAACCGGCTTGCGTTCAGCATAATAGTTGCCGCGATCATAGTAGGTTCGTCCCTGCTTATACAATCGGGCATCGGCGGAGAGATCTTCGGACTGCCGGCTATTGGGGCAGCGGGGTTTCTTATTGCCTTTGTACTGGGGGTAGCGCTTCTTATTTCAATATTGAGATCCGGACGGCTATGATATCCTGCTTTTTGCAGGGTATAATCGTCTTTGAATCGGTGTAATCAGTTATGATGAATATCATAACGGAGGTAAAATAATGACAACCGAAGAATTGAAAAGATCATGTGATGAAGAGTTCAAAAAGATCGACAGGATCACAGACGAACTGTTCTCAGTCTACAGGCCTGATAAGACAGATTACACAATTGTAGAACAGGCGGCCGTTGCCGCCTTTACCGTGAATATATACAGGGGGTTTGAAAACATATTAAAGCAGATGCTGATATTCGATAAGCTTGATATAGCAGACTCCCCTGACTGGCATGAAAAAATGCTTAAAAAAGCCGGGGAGATCGGGATATTACCACCGGAGCTGTTTAAGACGTTTTCCAGGTACCTGGCGTTTCGTAACTACTTTATATACACATACATCTTTGATATCAAATGGGGTGAGCTTAAGGCCCTGGTTGAAGCTGTACAAAACATAATCGTTAAATTCAAGACCGAGGTTGAGGAATATATACAAACCATTTAAAAAAATAGAAAGTAGAGAGTAGAGAGAGAGACAGACAAAAAACATAGATTATCACAGGAAATATATGGTCATTCCTGCTTATCATCCGCTCTTATCTGTGATGATCAGCGTTTCTTTCTAGAGTTTCAGTATCTCGCGCTTCTTCCACAATAACCATATCATGCCCAGCAGACAGAACTTTGCCCCTATCCCCAGAGCATATTGTATGCCTATGTAGTTAGCAAGACTGCCGACAGCAAAGTTCCCCAGGGTCGCCATACCCAGAAAAGTCATTGTAAAAGAGCTCATTACCCGGCCCCTGAGCCTGTCAGGAACACTGATCTGCAGCAGACTGTTGGCAGTGGCTATCTGGCTTATAGCGCCCAATCCTATCAGGAAGAGCATTAGATAGGAAAGCCAGACGGTCTTTGAATAAGAAAAGATAAGAAGCGCAAGAGAAAAAGTAACACCTGACACTGCCAGCAGTATGCCTTTTTTAATAATATTTCCCCTTATCGCAAGGATTATCGCGCCTG
This sequence comes from bacterium BMS3Bbin08, assembly GCA_002897775.1. Lineage (GTDB taxonomy): Bacteria > Nitrospirota > Thermodesulfovibrionia > UBA6902 > BMS3Bbin08 > BMS3Bbin08. The sequence continues at coordinate 14,372 of BDTR01000026.1, forward strand.
TAAAGGCGCCCGCGCCGGAACAGCCCATCAGTATTCCCAGGCCCGTTGCCCCTGTTTTAAGGATGTCCCTGGCATAAACAGGCAGGAAAGTTATATAGGGAAAACCAAAGAAACTTATGATCCCGACCGAAATGATAATCGAATATATTTTTGACTCGCTAAAAATATATTTGAGCCCCTCTTTAAGCTCAGCCTTGACCCCCTTCCCCCGGGGTTCTGTTTTCCCCTCATTGTCAAACCTCATTTTTATAAGCCCGGCGATCGCGGCAAGAAAACTCAGGGAATTAATGTAAAAACAGGCCGTAAGCCCCAGAGAGCCTATAAGCACGCCCGCAATGGCCGGCCCAATGATCCTCGCGGCGTTAAAGGCGGCTGAGTTAAGCGCTATGGCGTTCATCAGGTTTTCTTTGCCTACCATTTCAATTAAAAAAGACTGTCTCGCGGGTATGTCAAAGGCACTTGTCGTACCTATAAAAAAGGCTATGGCCACTACATGCCAGACAGTCACAATTCCAGTTGACACAAGGACCGCTAACGTAAGAGCAAGGAACATAAGTATGGTTTGAGTTATCAGCAGGATCTTCCTTTTTGGAAATCTGTCAGCAACCACTCCCCCGGCCAGAGTGAAAATAAGTATCGGCATTGATACGGCAGAGCCTACGAGCCCCAGATAAAAAGGTGAATCCGTAAGCTTTAAAACGAGCCACCCCTGACCTGCTGAATGCATCCATGTGCCTGTCAGGGATATCACCTGTCCTATCCAGAAAAGCCTGAAATTCCTGTATGTTAACGCTGAAAAAGGCCGGGACCGGTCCGGCCCGGCCTGAAAAGGTCTCATGCAGATAATGATACCATACGCCTGGCGCAGACTTGTAAGTAGCGAGCCTGCCTGCGGTAGGCAGGTAGACAGTAGCAAGTAGAGAGAGAAAAACAAGACCCTGAAATTTTGCAATCAATAAATCTCTCTACTCTCTACCCGTTGCTCTCTACTTTTTCACTCCTATGGTATAATTTCATCCGTGAAACCAGTCAGCAGATTTATGTTTTTTAGTGCTCTTGTCCTTTGCGTCAGCCTTTACGCGTGTCAGAGATCAGCGCCTTCAAAAGGCAATGATCGGACAGGTATGTCATCAAAACTCAAAGTCCTTACAACGATCCCTCCGCTATACAGCTTTGCAAAAAATATAACAGGAGATGCTGCTGACGTGGAAAACCTCCTGCCGTCCGGAGCGGGCCCTCACGAGTATGCATCCAGCCCCGCGGACCTGAAAAAGATCATCAGTGCGCAGGTCCTCATAAAAAACGGCGCCGGTCTTGAAACATGGCTGGATAGCCTGATCGCTTCTGCCGGAGAGGTTACACGTTCCGGCGATAAAACACTTATAGTGGTGGACGCAAGTTCAGGCATAGATATCATCAATAATGACCCCCACATCTGGCTTTCTCCAAAAAAGGCCGTGCATCAGGTGAAAAATATCAGGGATGCCATGATAAAGGCAGACCCTGACAATGCGGAATTGTATATTAGAAACGCGGCACAGTATATAGGCCGCCTCGAAACATTAGACCTGGAAATACAGGATGAGATCAGGAGATGGAAGAAAAAAGAATTTGTTGCTTTCCACTCTGCTTTTTTGTACTTTACAAGGGACTACGGTCTCAGGCAGGTTGCAGCGATCCAGGAATTTCCAGACAAACAGCCGACACCCAGACACATAGCAGATGTATTACGTGTGATAAAAGATACGGAGATCAAAATCATATTTTCCGACTCTCAGTTCTCTCATAAAATAGTTGAGTCAATAGCAAGGGACCTTGATCTGCGGGTCTTAAGCCTTGACACACTGGAGACCGGAGAACTACACCCTGGCTGGTATGAGAATATGATGCGAAAGAACGTAGCTGCGTTAAAAAAAGCCCTGGGCGGAGATAACTGAAATGGACGCGCTCAGCGTTGAAAACCTCTGCGTAAAGGTCAGTGGCCGGCATTTAATAGAAAACGTCACTTTCTCCGTGGAAAAAGGCGCCATAGTCGCCATTATAGGCCCTAACGGAGCCGGGAAAACAACGTTATTAAAAGCGATATTAGGGCTCATTCCCTATGACGTCGGTACAATATCAATATTCGGCCGCCCCTTAAAGAATAATAACTCAGGCATAAATGTCGGCTATGTGCCGCAAAGACTTGAATTTGACAGAACGGTTCCGCTTACAGTATCCGAGCTTCTGGATTTCACTGTCCCTCCGGTATATTCATTCCCTTTTTACAGAAGCAGGGAGAAAAAAGAATATGTCAACAGCCTGCTTGCCCTCGTTGGAGTACAGCACCTGGCTGAAAGGGCGATAGGAAGTCTTTCAGGCGGGGAGCTTCAGCGGGTCATGATCGCCAAGGCAATAGTCAATGATCCGCAGGTCCTTTTTCTTGATGAGCCTGCATCAGGTGTTGACATAGAGGGCCAGGAAAAGTTTTACGACCTGGTCACGCGGCTCAATAAAGAAAAAGGTCTGACCGTAATATTGATATCTCACGATCTGAACGTGGTTTACCGCTTTGCGGATAAGGTTCTCTGTATGAACAGGAGACTTATATGCACCGGAAAACCACGTGAGGCGCTGACCGATGAGGTCATCAAGAGTGTTTACGGAGAAATGATGGGGGGGTACATGCACAGCTGTCATGAGCACGATCATTGATCTTTTATCATATCCGTTTATGCAGAGGGCGCTTCTGGCGGCAGTAATGGTAGGCATTCTCTGTCCGTTTATCGGGAACTTTGTTGTAATGAGAAAAATGGCCTTTTTCTCCAGTGCCATATCACATTCAGCCTTTGCCGGTATTGCGCTTGGAGCGCTCCTGGGGATCGATTTTTCGTTCTCTTCCGTCGCCCTGTCAATACTTATCGCATTGTTTATAGCTTTTCTCGCGGAGCGGACAACCCTGTCACACGATACGATCATAGGCATTGCCTTCTCCGGGATCATTGCCGCAGGCATGCTCATTATGGGATTCCTGAAAGGCTACAGGGCCGCTCTTTTCTCGTATCTCTTCGGCGATATACTTGCTGTAAACCGGTCCGACCTGCTGCTGATTTTCGCTGTAAGTGCCATGACCATCGTTATCACATTGACGTTTTTAAAGGCATTTCTCCAGATCACTTTCTACAGGGACCTGGCAAAGGTGGAAGGAATTAACGTCAGGCTGTTTGAGTACCTTATGTTTCTTATAATCGCGTTGGTCGTAACCGTAAGCCTCAAGATCGTGGGTATTATACTTGTAACATCCATGCTTATCATCCCTGCCGCTGCCGCCAAAAATCTTGCTTCAAGCATGCGAGGGCTTTTCAGCCTTTCATGTGCCTTTGGAGTTATTTCAGGGGTCACAGGACTCATTGGTTCATTTTACCTTAACACCGCGTCAGGACCGACCATTGTGCTTGTTAGTATAGGCATATTTTTTCTGACCATGTTGAGACCGGCCAAAAGTTGACTGAAAAGCGGCAGGTCGGTTTAAAATTCAGCTAATGTTTTAGCATAAAAAAAGGAAGGCATATCCGGCGCGGCATAATGGACAAAGCGCCATTCTTGCCCTATAATAAAATAGGAATAAAATGTCCACTTTCCACGAAGAACAGAGAAGACAGGAACGTGTCCCTTTTAAGAGGGATATAATGCTTAACGATGATGTAACAGTTAAAGCGATCGATATAAGCCAGGGAGGAATGTACATACATACTTTTGACCCCTTTCGTGTCGGTGATATAGTTGATGTCTCCCTGCCTCTGAGGGGCGAAACGTTCAAGATAAAGGCCAGGATCAAGCATGTGCAAAAGGGAGTCGGAATGGGCCTCATGTTCATTGACATGGATGTTGGCCAGATGGAAAAACTTGAGCAGGTAATCGTTGTCGCCAGGAAAAGGCCCCGCCGTGAAACAAAGAAGATAAAAGTGCTTTTTGTCGAAGACGATGATACGTCAAGAAAGATGCTCAAAAATCACATGCTTTCGGAAGGCCTCTGGGTCATTGAGGCAGCGAACGGGATCGAGGCGATCAAGACCCTTAATGAACAGCCGGTTGACATAGTTGTTCTTGATCTTCATATGGAGCAAATGAGCGGCTTTAAGGTCCTGTCAATAATAAAGGAGTCACCGGAATGGGTAGATATACCTGTGATAATATTCTCTGCGAAAGGGACTGATGATATAATGGACAGGGTCTTTGATGCCGGCGCAGACCACTTCCTTTTGAAAATGACAACCCCGCCCAGCAAGCTGGTTGAAACTATTAAAACAGTTCTTAAGGAAGCAAAAAACGCTCTCGACTGATTCAGGGCTTTTGCCGGACATTCCAGGTTTTCTCCTTTGAGGTATCGCAATGAAATACGTGATCATTGGCAACGGTGTAGCAGGAACAACCGCAGCAGAAAACATTCGAAAGCTTGACAGCACAGGTGGAATAACCATTATCACTGATGAGGCGTCCCCTTTTTACAGCCGTATCCGGCTGATCGATTTTCTTGCAAATGAAGTGGATGAAAAAGGGCTGGTCATACATAAAGACGCCTGGTATGAAAAGGACAACATACAACTTCTGCTTAATACCGTTGTTTCTGAAATAGACCGTGATAAAAAACTGGCCATAACAGCTGACGGCGAAAAACATGGCTTTGACAAACTCCTGCTTGCGAGCGGAGGTTCCTCTTTTGTTCCTCCTGTACCGGGTTCTGACAAAAAAGGGGTCTTTACCCTCAGAACTCTCAAGGACGCGCATAATATTGTCAATTACGCAGAAGGTGTTAAAAAGGTCATTCTTGTCGGTGGAGGCGTGCTCGGTCTTGAAGCAGGCAACAGCCTGAGAAAAACCGGGCATGAGGTAACTGTTGTCGAATTTTTCCCGCGCCTGCTGCCCAGACAAATGGACATGGAAGGTGCTGAAATTCTCAGGGCCCGGATGGAAGATATGGGTTTTACTTTTTATCTGGGCGCCCGGTCAAAAGAGATCTTTGGAAACAGGGAGGCCGCCGGTCTACTGCTGGAAGACGGGACCAGGATCGACTGTGAATTGATAATCATTTCAGCAGGCATAAGGCCGCGGACTGAACTGGCAAAAAAACTCGGGCTGACCATCAATAAAGGCGTGGTTGTTAATGACAGGATGCGGACAGAAATAAAAGATATTTATGCCGCCGGCGACCTGATCGAGCACAGAGGGATATTCTACGGCATCTGGCCGGCGTCCCGGGAGCAGGGCAGGATAGCTGGATGTAATATGGCCGGCGGCAACGAGACATATGAAGGGACGACATTATTGAACGTCCTTAAGGTAGCTGGTATAGACCTGGCAGCGGCAGGAAACATAGATGCGGACGGGGAATGTGAATCTATCGTGTTAAAGAACAGGGATAAATATATTTACAAAAAGCTTGTTATAAAAAACAATGCGCTCTCAGGCTGTATTCTGTTCGGAGATATCTCCGGCTTCAAAAAGATACTCAACGCAATTGATGAAAAAAAAGATGTGAGCACCATCAGGAACAGCCTCAAAAGGTGGGATCTAAACTCTTTGTAACAACTGTTCAAATTGTCAGGAATATGTGATAATCATTGAAGGAGGCAATCTGACTTTGGATCTCGGAAATTCTCACTGGCCGGGACAGATCCATGAAATTATTTTTTTGATAAAAAGGAGGACTTATGGTCTCAAAGATCCTTGTAACAACAGACGGTTCAAAAGCAGCTCGGAAATCTGTGAATTATGCCGTGGGACTGGCAAAGCAGACAGGCGCGACTGTTACCCTGCTCTCAATAATAGATAAAAGCGCCTTTATAACCGGCTCCATTCCTGCTGTAGCAACCCCGACCCATATAGTTGAACCGATCGAAAGCTATCTCAGGCTGGCAGCTGAAACCTATGTCAAGGAGGCTGAAAAACTATGCAAAAAAAAGGGTGTTAAATCAAAAAAAGTGATCCGGTCCGGGCATATTGTGGAGGAGATCATTAAAGAGGCCGGAAGATCAAAGGCCGACCTTATAGTTATGGGCTCTCATGGCAGAAGCGCCTTAAAGTCCGCGGTCCTTGGCAGTGTCACGTTCGGGGTCATCAGTAAAAGCACAAAGTTCCCCGTGCTTGTAATAAGGTAAAATAGAAAACAAAAAGGGGACGGTTCTATTTTTTATTGCCTTTAATTACAGGCTTAACATTATGGTATTAATTTAGTAAAAAATAGAACCGTCCCCTTTTTGTTTTCTATAAGATTCCTTATTCAGCTGATCCAACCGGTGCTTCCTGACCCGGGACCGCAGGTGCGGTCTGCTCAGGCGCGACAGCCCGTTCTTCAACCGGGCCGGATGCGGCATCCGGTATTGGTAGCGCCGGCACTTCCCTGGCTGCTGGCACGCTTTCAGGCATTATAGACCCTTTTTTAACCGCTAAGACCGCTAAAAACAGGGATGTCAGCATAAAGGTAACTGCCACTACAGTGGTCAGTTTATTCATAAAAGTCGCGGCGCCCCTGCCTCCAAAAAGCGTCTGGTTCGAACCGCCGAACGCAGCACCCAGCTCCGCACCCTTACTGCTCTGGATCAGGACAATAAAGATCAAAAACGCGCAAATAAGTAAATGTATCACTGCTAATACGGAATACAAATTAACTCCTCCTGTATAATAAATTATACTGATTACACCGATTCAAAGGCGATTGCACAGATCACTACTTTTTGATGTCCCCTTCGGAAATCCTGAACGTTTAGTGAATGTTAGTGAACGCATATTAATAATAGATCCCTTCCCTACGGAAATCTAATGTAAGGATTTTCTTATTAATAATATTCGTTCTCCTGCAGCTCACTATCCATTTAATTATATTCGCTCATTAACACTCGCTATTGCATTTAATCTGTGCCATCTAAGCCTTTATCTGTGAAATCAGGCAGCCTCTTTTACGAGGATACTTTTGCCCCTAATACTATTTTAGCAAAACTATCGGGGTTAAGGCTTGCCCCACCGACAAGCGCCCCGTCTATTTCAGGTTTTGTTATCAGGGAGCCGATATTTTCAGGGGTCACACTCCCGCCGTACAGAATTCTGACCTGGTCAGAGTTTTTCACATTATTATTAAGCCATTTCCTTATGAACGTATGAGCCTCATCAGCCTGTTCAGGGGTTGCGGTCTTGCCCGTGCCAATCGCCCAGATCGGTTCATAAGCTATCGTCATTCCATTCGGATCTATATCTTTTAACGAGTCTGTCAGCTGTTTTTCAAGCACCTCAAAGGTCTTATCAGCCTCCCTCTCCTCAAGAGACTCTCCAATACACAGTATAACCTCAAGACCATTTTTCCGGGCGGTCGCGATCTTCCTGTTTACGATCTCATCGGTTTCAGAGAAATACTGCCTTCTTTCAGAATGTCCGATAATTACATCCGAGCAGCCGGCTGACAGAAGCATTTGAGCGGAAATTTCCCCTGTAAACGCGCCTTTTTCCTCATAAAAAACATTTTGTGCCGCAAGCCTAATCCCGGTTTTCTGCAAAAGCCCGGACGCTTCATTCAGACAGGTGAAAGGAGGGGCGATCAGTATATCTACCCCTTCTGCTTCGCTGACAAGGGGGATAAAAGAGTTGATAAACTCTCCGGTCTCCCCCATGGTCTTGTTCATCTTCCAGTTTGCCGCTATAAATGGCTTACGCATAGGAGATAATTATGTGGAATTTGGCAGTTAAAGTCAAGCCTGCCTATCGGCAGACAGGCCTGCTAGCCGGTTTACATACCGTAGGTATGCAGGCAGGCCTTGACCCTGACCCGGAAAGAGCAAAAGCCCCGGGGAGTTGAAAAAGATCAATGAGTGTCGACATTTTACGGGTAGCATTCTATAATTAGAGTCAACTATCTTACAAATAACATTTTTCTTAAAAAAGGAGGGTTTATGGCTAAGTATCCAAAAAATTATATGGCGCTCCAGAAAAAATTTCCTGAGTTGCTGACCGCACAGGAAAAGGCCGGTAAACTCGCCAAAAAAGCAGGCCCCCTTGACGAAAAAACATGCCAGCTCATACAGCTTGCCGCGTGTGCGGCGCTGCGCTCAGAAGGTGGTGTGCATTCCCATGCAAGAAGGGCTGTAAAGGCCGGGGCATCAAAGGCTGAGGTCTATCACGCGGTAGCGCTGCTAATTAATACCATTGGCTTTCCCACAACAGCAGCAACATTCTCCTGGGTAAACGATATAGCCGGCAAGAAGGAATAAAAGAAGTTATCAGCTGCTGGCCTTTACTTATAACGATTAACGCATAACGGATTACGGTTTTACGGTCTCCCCACTGAATAGTACGTGAACCCGTGCTGCCTTACTTTATCAGGCTCATAAATATTACGAAGATCAAAGAAGAACTCTCCTTTTAGAAGCCTTTTGATCCTGTCCAGGTCCAGGTTCCTGAACTGGTTCCATTCAGTAACTATTACAAGGGCGTCCGCGCCCTTTGCGGCGTCATACACGTCCCTGCAACAGGTTATCTCCGGGAAAATCTTTTTAGCGTCTTTCACAGCCACAGGGTCAAAAGCCCTTACTTTTGCGCCTGCCTTTAGAAGCTTATCGATTATATAAAGAGAAGGAGCATCTCTAAGGTCATTTGTGTTCGGCTTAAATGAAAGACCGAGCATGCATACTGTTTTGCCCTTTAAAGGTCTTATTGCCTGTTTTATCCTTTTTACCGCCATTTCTTTCTGGTGTTCATTGGCATTTATAACCGCCTCAACAACACCAAGCCCGACTTTACCGTTTTTTGCTATCTGGAGCAGGGCTTTGGTGTCCTTCGGAAAACATGACCCCCCGTATCCTGGGCCGGCGTGCAGGAACTTGGGTCCGATCCTTCGGTCAAGCCCCATTGCCTTTGCAACCACCTGTACATCCGCGTCGATCTTCTCACAGAGGTTCGCGATCTCATTGATAAACGATATCTTGGTTGCAAGAAAGGCATTTGACGCGTACTTTATAAGCTCGGCTGTTTTTACGTCAGTGATCACAAACGGTGTTTCAATAAGGTAAAGGGGTTTATAAAGGTCTTTCATCATGTTAATTGCCTTTTCACCTGACGCGCCGATCACAACCCTGTTAGGCCTCATGAAATCTTCTATGCCGGCTCCCTCCCGGAGGAACTCCGGATTTGAGACAATGTCAAAATCCACGCTTTCTTTTAAATGCTTTGAAATGATCTTCATGAGCCTGTGCCCCGTGCCAACAGGCACAGTGCTCTTTGTCACTATTACCTTATAGCTTTTAATATGAGCCGCTATTCCCCTTGCAACGTCTTCCACATGCCTCATGTCAGCAGCTCCGTCTCCCCTTGGGGGGGTGCCGACTGCTATGAAAATGACCCGTGACGACGCGACGGCATCCGCGATATTCGTTGTAAAGCTTATGCGGCCTGCATCCAGGTTCCTCCGCAGCATCTCTTCAAGTCCCGGCTCATAGAAAGGAACCTTTGCTTTTTCCATTGAACGTATCTTTTTCGCATCGCTGTCAACACACGTAACATTAATCCCGAACTCTGCGAAGCATACACCTGTTATAAGTCCGACATAACCGGTTCCAATGACACAAATGCGCATGTTACCCCCTGTATAATTTCATTATACTGATTACACCGATTTCCAATAATGATTACTCAGACATCCTTTTTCCCAGGATGTCTTTGCATTTTCCTTAATTTCGAGTACTTGTTGTACGTATAAACAGAATATAAACAGGCAAGTATTATGCCATAAATTCCGTCCAAAATACCCATCTGAAGGACATACATACGGCAAAATGTAGCAACCGGCCTGACAATAATATCCAGGATGTTGGACCTCTTCCCTCTTTTAAAGAGCTCCTTTGCCGCCAGGGTGGAATAGGTCTGCATCCTGCGCATATAATCCCTGCTGTCCCTGTACGTGTAATGTTCCAGTGGGTTTTTCAGATAACCTGTTGTGCCGTCAACATTTATGGCCTCGTGGACCTCACGCGTCTTAAAAATACCTTTCCCCCTCCTGAAAAGTCTCAATGTGTGATCAGGCCACCAGCCGCCATGCCTGATCCATTTTTTCCCAAAATGATTTTTCCTGGCAATATAATATCCATCATCTGAAGGATCACTTAGGATAAGGGATGTGATCTCTGCTCTCAGGCCGTCTGTGACGCGTTCGTCAGCATCCAGGACAAGGACCCAGGGCTGCGTCGTCATTGAGACCGCCCGGCTCTTCTGCTTTGAAAAACCTTCCCATTTAAGAGAATGCACCTTATCTGTGTATTCCCTGCATATTTCCCGCGTCCGGTCAGTGCTGAACGAATCAACAACCACTATCTCATCCGCCCATTTTACACTTTCAAGGGCTTCCCTGATATTGTGTTCTTCGTTATGTGTGATTATGGCTACTGAAAGCATCTTTACATTGTTAATTGATGATTGACAATTGTCTATTGTTTCAGAATCCCAAAATTTCCGTTACATTAATAATCAATTATCAATGGTCAATCGTCAATTCTAATAGTTTCCTTTTGAAAGTTTTGCCTTGAAGCTTCCGATCTTGACCTTGCTTTTCACCATAACAGGAATTCTCTTTTCATCATCTGTCAGCCAGATATAGATATCTCCTTTTTTTGAGAAAATACCTTCTGACTTTAAAAGAGGCTTTATAACAATAGTATCAAATTCTCCTGCCGGCACCCTTATCCTTTCCTTCCCAAGCACCTTTACCTCCACATTCCAGAGTCTTTTGCTGTCAAAAATATCCAGGTATTCTGAACGGCCTGTTTCAAGGTCTCTTTTTCTTATTTCATAAAATCCTGACAACGGGTCAAAAGCCTGTTTCTCAAAGCTGAATTCAACCTCTGTGTTATCGAGTTTGTTTTTGAAAATAACCTCCTGAGGCTGATCTTCCTGCTTTGGATCGAACAGAGTTTCCCTGTCTTTTCTGTGTCTGCCTTCCCGGGTTTTCAGTATGTAGGTCGACGGGAACCCATTGGAATAAAGGATACTCCTTGCGAGGTCCTCAACCTTATAAAAAATGGAGATAAATTCAGAGGATCTTGCCCGGGAAGTAATTGTAACCCCTTCAGACGTGTTTTCCACTTCAAGGTCAGCGCTTCCAGCTCTTATTCCGGCCCAGTAAATATTATATGTGAACTTCTCAGGAACCCTCGGCTCCGCCTGGACTTCCAGAGAAAGGAAAAGAACACAGAGCACAGAACACAGACTACTAAGAATAAAAAATATTTTTCTCTGTCTGGGTTCTGGACTCTGGACTCTGGGTTCTGTCATAAGTATTCCTTCACTGCCTCAAAAACCGCATCCACCTTTATTCCGCTCATACACTCAGGAGCCTTGCATTTTTTCCTGAAACATGGGATACAGTGCAGGGAACTGCTTAAAACCTTAAGATCTCTGTTATGACGCCAGCCATAAGGCCCTGTTTTATCAGGGTCTGTCGGGCCGAAAAGCGCGATCACAGGAATGCCAAGGGCTGCCGCGATATGCATCGGGCCTGAGTCATTACTGATCACTGCCTTTGCTCCGGCGATCAGGGCTGTGAGTTCCCTCAGACCTGTCCTGCCGCACAGATCGACTCCTTTGTTCTTAGAGGCTGTCAATACCTGCTGTACGACATGCCTGTCAGCGTTGTTTCCGGTTATAACGCAGGGCAGTGGCAGTTTCGAGATAAGTCTCCCGAAGTTCTCAGCCGGCCATCGTTTTGTTTCCCAGCGGGCAGAGGGAACTATGACAATATACTCCCCCAAACCGCCTGTAAGCGAGCTGACCTTCTCATTTGCAGACCGGCCTATTACAAGGGGGAACGCTATACTCTCCACAGTCGCGCCTATATTCCTTGCTATTTCAAGATACCTGTCAACAGCATGCTGTAAACCACCTGCCTGGACCTTTTTGTTGTAAAAAAACCTGCTTCCTTCCCGCGCGTTGTCAAAACCCACTTTAAGCGGCGAGCGCGCAAAGAATGTCATTAAGCCGCTTCGCAGCAGGCCCTGCAGGTCGACAACAATGTCATATTCACTGGCCTTAAGGCTTTTTATCAGGTTTCGCACCTCTTTAACGGTTCCGGTCAGATCCCCGATCTTTTTCCATGAATCCTTGTCAAACACTATAAGCCTGTTTATCATTGGATGCCCTTCAAGAATGCCTGCCAGGTTTTTACTTATTACCCAGTCAATGCCGACATCCCTAAAAGAGTCTTTTATGGTCTTTAAAAAAGGCAGTGAATGGATTATGTCGCCCAGAGAACTGGGCTTTATAACAAGGATTTTCATCACGCTATTTTATCACAACAATTCTGCTAATATCCGGGAACGACGGAGAAATTGGTTGTTTCTTCCGAAATGGATCAACTGGCAGGTCTCAACCGAAAGTCGTTCAAACCGTTCAAGCCGTTTAATCCGTTCAATATGCTTGATCAATGTTATCCGTTTGAACAATTTTGAACTGCCTGCCATGTACCCTTGTGGTACATGGGTTTGAACTACCTGCCCCGCAGTTCAAGTTCATTTGGACTTTGCGGGGGTTTAAACGGTATTTCACTCTCCCAGCGTCTTCACAAGGTCCCAGAACTCGCTCCACCACTCTATCTGATTTTCAAGGAATACCACTCTTTCGGACACTGAAAAGTACACTATTGACAGGATCAGTACTGCCAGCATAAACAAGACAAAGCTTATGTTGTTGTCTTTATCTTCTTTCATTTTGTGTTGTGCTGAACCTGAAAACCTTATATGTTTCATCAGAATACACGACATCAAAGCTCTCTGAAAGGCCTCCCGCCCACCAGAGGCTTTGTAAAAACAGTTTGACCTCATCTACCCATTTGTCTTCCACTGACTTTTGCCGAACAAGAATATGTGTTACCTCTTTTTCCTTAAGATTTTTTATCCAGCCCTTAAAGTCTTCGGATTTGACATATACCACTTTATTGGAGAAACTACTGTTCCAGAGTGGAGAGAGAAAAAGCGGCTCGAACGTATATGCCAGTGTATTGCCCTCTGACATATTATTGCTCACCCATATCCACAGGCCGTATTCCTGCCGCGCCTGCAGGTCAATATTAAACGGAGCATGCCTGGCAATTGTACGCTCTTTTGGGGGAAGGTCGAGGAACTCCCTGATCTTCCACGGCATGATACAGGGAGAGTTTGCCGTAAGAAAAGTATATGCTACGAGAATTAAAGCAATAAACCTTACTGAGCCCCGCCTGTTTCTGAAAAAATTCAGCGTCAACCCGAAAGATAACGCGCCTAAACCAAGAAAAAAATAACGTATCTGGGATACCAGTCCCTGGGATACAGAATAAACGTAATAATCAGGATCACGCTGACGAACAGAAAATTGTATTTTTTCGTTTTTATGGAATGCCACAACGCAATTGCCATGCTCGGCAGCAAAAGGATGAACCAGATCGGGCCGAATCCGCTTAACCGCGAATCATAAAGATAGTATTCAACTTTTTCCAGCCATACGTAGAAAGGCATGATCAGGGGAGACATTTTGTCAAGGACCAAAGGCATGGGGTCGATTATTCCTTCAAACAGCCACTCAAACAGTGTGATATCCAGAAAAGTTATCCTGATCGGATAGACAGGATTGCCGTATAAAACCCAGTTCTTTATGTACCAGTAGCCACCCAGCAGTAAAACCGGGACCATAAAATACCCGAGATAAAGTATCAGGCTCTTTTATAATGAATAGTCTTCGCTTCCTGACGACATGATATTCAGGAGGTTAAAACGTTTTGCAACTTCCTGGACCATAACTACCCCCGATATAACAACAATGAATAACGGGCCTGACCCTTTTGAACCAAGCAGTATCCCTGCCGCGATCCCTGAAACTATCATGGGTATTCGTTTATCCTGTGATTGCACAGGCCTTGCCCTGCCGCCGCCACAAGGGTTCTGAGGGCTGTCGTATAGCAGAAAGTTGATAGCCATAAGGAACAGAACCCCAACAGCCACATCCACATAATTTGTTGAAGACTGCAGGATGACAACCGGAGCAAAAAAGAACAATAAAGATGAATATAGCGCGTATCTTTGCTCAAGCCCGAGCTTCAGGGCGATACTGTAAACACTCAGTACCCCTGCTATGGCAAAAAACAGCTGGCTAAGGTCAACTACAATATCGCTCTTCAGGAAGATCGTGTTCCAGATAAAGAAAAGTTCTATGTTCTTGGGGAATATGTTAGTGAAGCTCCCCGCCTACAAGGCGGGGAGCTTCACTATTATAAACGCCGCTATATTCAATTTAGTCCAGGCAGTTCCAGAATCTTCTGAAACTGCAGTCAGTCATTTCATGATAGTGTTTGAATTGTTCTTCAGCCCTGTCCTCCATGCCCATCTCTTTATATACCTCTGCCGTATCCCACAGCGCGTAAGGATAAGCCGGGTCTATCTCCAGAACGTCTTCATACTTTGAAAGGGCTTCCCTGTAGCGGCCTTTTTCCCTGTAAATATAGCCTGTATCATAATGAGCGTAAATATTCTCCGGATCGATCTCCAGGGCCTTTTTGTACTGCGCCAGCGCTTTGTTGTAAAGCCCCTTTTCCCTGTAGACATAGCCGAGGTCATAATTGGCGTCAGGATGGTCCGGAAAGAGGGCCAGCAGCTTCAGGTAAACGTCTTCCGCCCTGTCAAAGTCCTTTCTGTCCTTGTAGATGAGCCCAAGGTGATAGAGAGAGTAAGCATCCCCGGGATTGGACGCAATTGCTCTTAAAAAAGCCTTTATGGCTTTTTCATCATTTCCCGCTGTCTGGAAAAAAATAGCGCTCAAGGTATGCCTGTGCGCAAAAGTATAGAGGAACGATACCGCCAGGAGAAAACCAATTAGAGGTATTATGAATGTTTTTTTTTAAGTTTCATGCCTGAAAACTGAGATATCCCTTCAGTTTCAGCATCCATTTATTCCCAGGCACCCGGAAAAGGGATCTTAGTACATGTAAACTAACGCGACGCTGTAGGCCTCACCCAGACCGCTGTTTTTCGAATATATTCCCCAGTCCTCAATACCAGGGATATCCGCGCCATAAGAAAGCACAAACTGCATTTTTTTGTGGCTGAAAACAATAGAGCCGCTTACATTTAAGGTTTGGGGTTCAAGTACAAGCGAGTCCTTGATCAATATATCCTCTGCATGCTCATAATCATCCGGGCCTCTTCTGATTGCCGTTGCCGACCCTGAATCCCATGCGTGTCTTATCATTGCCTGGGACACTTCCGCGTTTCCTACACTGTGGGTGTAATCAACAAGCGCCCTTAATCCAAGCCAGGAAGTAATGCTGTAACCGCCGCCAAATGTAACCTTTACCTGGTCCGAAGGTTTATAAACAGCAGGGGCGAATTCCTTATTTTCATCTCTGTATTTATATGCGATCGCAAGAGTAGCGTAACCCTTACCAAGACCTTTACCGAGCATAAGGATACCTGAATAGTCATACTGGCCATCCCCAAGGCTCAGATAGTTCATCGGGTCGCCGAACTTATATGCTTTAGGGATCTTTACGGCGCCCTGGACAGATACCACAAAACCCGCTAAACTGGGGAAAAGATTGTACCTTAAGCCTACATCAATATCACCTATACCATGCGGTGAATCGTTCCTGTTCGCATACCTCTGAACATCATCGGATTTTGTCCACTTATAAGGGATCGCGGTAAAAACAGTAAGTTTGTCAGTAATCCCGTATTCACCATAGTATGTTATTGCCTGGCTCCGAAATTTTGACGCCTGATACTTGGTATTCCTCTCGACTGTCGACTCTTTAGTTACAGTTGACATCTTGTGGTCGGTCACGTAATGACTGTAGGTTAGCTGGTTATACGAGTGGCCCTTTGCCTGGGTCCAGGCCGCAAACAGCGGCTGGGTTATAAAAAGACTGCCTGTTAAAAGAATAACAACTGCCAATAATACCTTTTTACTCATAATTAAACCCCTCCTGAATCGCGTTAATTGCGGATTTCAATGCCGTTTATATTATATGATCGTTTATATTATATGAAAGCAATAGCTATGTCAACATATTTTCACTGCGCGGCGGCTGCGTCCTCTTTTTCCTTTTTCGGGGCAAAAAACCGGATAAACCTGCTGGCAGCCACGCGAGCCCATGTCACCTGAAAGATCGACAAAAATGCAACGTAGAAAAACCCCACCTGAAAGATCATCAGAAAAGGGATTGAGACATAAATGCCGTTAATTAAAGCAAAATATATATTAAAAGTAAAATAAAAACCCAGAAAAAGCTCTATAATCGGCAGAAAGTTCTTTTCACCTTTGTATTTTTTGTCAGCCCATTTGTCCTTTTTCTTTTCCACATTGTATTTAGGCGTGCGTTTAAATTCGGTATCCCGGTTAAAAACAGCCTCGAGCACTGCCTTTGAATTATTCACGGACATTCCTATGCCAAAGGACATAAGCAGGGGCAGGTATATCAACCTTGATTTCCAGCCCTTATATATTTCCTTCTGGGAACACGTATAGAAAAAAGAAATTCCCACTGTTGCCACAAGCAGGAACGGAACATCGGTTACCAGCATGTTAAACCACCCCATATTGATCCTGGCTACCATTGAAGGGTACATCAGGATCGAAACGAGTAACATAAGCAGGTAGGAAAAATTGTTCGTCAGTTGAAAAAACGCCTCTATTTTTACCCTTAACGGGAGGTCGCTTTTCAATATCTTGAACAGCAGTTTTCTCGCCGTCTGTATGGAACCCTTGGCCCACCTGTGCTGCTGTGTCTTGAAACCGTTGATATCCACGGGTATTTCAGAAGGAGAGGTCTCGTCTTTCAGGAAGATGAACTTCCAACCCTTAAGCTGCGCCCTGAAACTCAGATCAAGGTCTTCTGTCAGCGTATCATGCTCCCATCCGCCTGATGTTTCGATCGCTTCCTTTCTCCAGATACCGGCTGTACCGTTAAAATTAAAGAACACGCCCGACCAGTTCCTTGCTGAATGCTCTATCACAAAATGGCCGTCAAGCAGGATCGCCTGTATCTTGGTCAGCAGGGAGAAGTCCCTGTTTAAATAGCTCCACCTTGTCTGAACCATGCCCACGGATCTGTCAGTAAAGTAATGGATCGTTTTTTGCAGAATATCGCTCTGAGGGACAAAATCCGCGTCGAATACAGTGATAAACTCACCCCTGGCTGTCTTAAGTCCCTCGGCCAGGGCGCCCGCCTTAAAGCCCGTCCTGTTGTCACGGTGGATATAATGTATGTCATACCCCAGTTTTTTTAACTCATCAACACACTCCTTCGCGATCTGTGCGGCTTCGTCTGTTGAGTCGTCAAGCACCTGGATATCGAGCAGTTCTTTTGGATAATCAATTTCGCATGCCGCAGTAATAAGCCTTCTTGCCACGTACATCTCATTGTACAGGGGGAGTTGTATGGTTACCCGGGGCAGATCCGCCATTTTCCCCATAGGTCTGGGTTGGTTCTTTTTATATTTATAATAGAGATAGACCATGTAATACCTGTGGGACGCGTAGATAAAAACAGAGATAAGCACAAAGAAGTATATTATCAAAAATAAGTAAAGAAGCATGTTTTTTAAGTCCCGGCCCCGCAAAAAGACTTCTTCCCCGGGATATGCGGGTTATAAAAGCGTATCAGCAAACTGAAAATTTCCTTAACAATACTGCATTTTTGCGTTTAGTGTCAATTGATTTATAGGCCTTAAGACCCGGTCCTTTTCCCCTCGAGATATTTAACGTGATTCCTGAAAAATCTCAGGTCCTCCACTGTATCCACGTCATACCAGAACGGAAGCAGGAAAGCGCGGATATTCAAACGGCTGATCTTCCCCAGTAAAACTGTTACATCCTCCCCTGTTCCCAGTCGAATATTCCGGAATACACCACGCAACTTATTTCTCCTTGCCCCGATCAGATACAGGCCTCCGTCAAAACAGGGGCCGATAACAAGATCATTTTTCTTTAATTCGGAAAAAGCCTTTCTTATATACTCCGGCGGCATGGTCGGACTGTCACTGCCTATAAGGACTATTTCCTTATAGCCCAGCTTAAAATGGTCCTCGAACGCGTTAACTATCCTGTCTTTAAGGGTTTCCCCCTTCTGATTAAAACGTTTGAGATTGCAGGCCCCGGACAGCTCATCAAAGAAGGGGTCGTCCATTGACGGTGTACATCCCATCAGTCTGTCCGCTCCTTTTATACGCGCGCACGCGGACACAGTATCTTTTATAAACGACCTGTAAAGCCTCAGGATCTTTCCCGGAGAAAGATAGGGCTTCAGCCTTGTTTTTACCTTCCCCTTCACAGGTGTTCTGGCGAAAATAATTAATGCTTTCATAATTAGTTAACTTTTAACTTCTAACTTTTATATAAAAAAGGGGCTGCCCTTTTTAAAAAGGACAACCCCTTAAATCTACCTGGACTCTCCACCCCAGGACATTTTGTTAGATCAAAGGAACGATCAAAAGGGCAACGATATTGATGACCTTGATCATCGGATTGATGGCCGGACCTGCTGTGTCTTTGTACGGGTCACCAACAGTGTCGCCTGTAACAGCGGCCTTGTGAGCGTCTGAACCCTTACCGCCGTAGTTGCCGTCTTCAATGTACTTTTTGGCATTGTCCCATGCGCCGCCGCCGCTTGTCATTGCTATGGCCTGGAAAAGACCTGTAACGATAGCGCCTATGAGCAGTCCGCCGAGCGCCTCTCTGCCTAAAATCACCCCGACAAGTATAGGCGCGACAACAGGAATAAGGGCAGGGAGCATCATCTGTTTGATAGCTGACTTTGTAACGATGTCAACACATTTACCGTATTCAGGTTTTGCCGTCCTTTCCATGATCCCGGGGATCTCCCTGAACTGACGGCGGACCTCGTCAACAACACCGCCTGCCGCCTTACCAACAGCCTCCATAAGGAGCGCACCGTAGTAATAGGGAAGCAGACCGCCGATGAACAGGCCCGCAAGTACCATCGGGTTAGAGAGATCGAATGCGAGTGTATCGGTAAAAGACCTTGAGTACTCGGCAAAGAGCACGAGCGCAGCAAGAGCTGCAGAACCGATGGCATAACCCTTTGTAACAGCCTTTGTTGTATTACCGACGGCGTCAAGAGGGTCGGTTATGTTACGGATCTCTTCAGGAAGTTCCGCCATCTCCGCGATACCGCC
Organism: bacterium BMS3Bbin08; assembly: GCA_002897775.1. Lineage (GTDB taxonomy): Bacteria > Nitrospirota > Thermodesulfovibrionia > UBA6902 > BMS3Bbin08 > BMS3Bbin08. Next base: position 33,544 of record BDTR01000026.1, read on the forward strand.
CGCGTTGTCAGTAATCGGACCGTATGAGTCAATTGCAACAACTATCCCGGTCATGGAAAGCATTGAGACCGCTGAAAGAGCAATTGCGAAGAGACCGGTCAGTACTCCATTTTCGCTGCCGCTGAAACCACCGCCGAGCGAGTATGCTCCAAGTATGGCTGCGACTATAACAATAACAGGCAAGGCTGTCGCTTTCATGCTTACTGCAAGACCTGCTATGACGTTTGTACCGGCGCCGGTCTGGCTGGCTGTTGCAATATGCCGGACAGGGCTGTATTTGGTTGCTGTAAAATACTCTGTTATCATAACTATCAGGCCCGTAAGCACAAGCCCTATCAACGCAGCGCCGAATACGCTGCCTGCGGTGAATCCGCCTGTCTCTTCAGGTGTGAGGCCGTTGATAAAAAATGCGGATACAGCATAGAACGCGATTGCCGCCAGCGCGCCTGATACAGCAAGGCCTTTGTAAAGAGCCCCCATTATATACTGGCTCTTTCCAAGTTTTACAAAGTATGTTCCAATGATCGATGCGATAATCGAAACTCCGCCAAGCATAAGAGGGAACTCAACCCATGAACTCTCAGCGCCGAAGACTGTCTTTGCAAGAAGCATTGCCGCAACAAGTGTAACCGTGTATGTTTCATAAAGGTCGGCTGCCATTCCCGCGCAGTCACCAACGTTGTCGCCAACGTTGTCAGCGATAACCGCCGGGTTCCTCGGGTCGTCCTCGGGGATACCCGCCTCAACCTTGCCAACGATGTCAGCACCGACGTCAGCGGCCTTTGTGTAGATACCCCCTGCGATGCGCGCGAACACGCTCATAAGCGAACAGCCGAAGCCAAGGCCGATAAGCGCGTGGAACGCCTGACCAGGCGCTATATTCAATACAAGGGTATAGAACCCGGCAAGGCCCAGAAGGCCGAGACCGACAACCATTACACCGGTAACAGAACCGCCTTTAAAGGCAACTGAAAGCGCAGACTGTATACCATGGTGCGCAGCCTGTGCCGTACGTACATTTGCGCGTACTGAAACCATCATCCCTATATAGCCGGCAAGCGCTGATCCGGCTGCTCCGATTATGAATCCTACAGCAATCCATTTACCGAGGAAAAATAAAAGGACAAACAAAACTGCCGCAACTATTGCAACTGCCTTGTACTCGCGCTTAAGGAATGCCGTAGCACCTTCTTTAACCGCATTTGATATCTCCTGCATACGCTCATTTCCAGCATCCTGCTTTGATATCCAGCTGGCAGTCAACAGGGCATAAACAACACCCAGTGCACCGCTGATAAGAGCAAATAAGACAATACCACTCATAAATCTACCCCCTTTCTAAAATTGTTGATTGTTGATTGTCAATTGTCAATTGCATTTTTCATTTTCGATTTACGATTGTCGATCGTCGATTTAATTTTGTCTTTCAATTGTCAATTGTTTTGTCCCTTCCTGAGTATTTGGCAAAGCACATTGCCGTCCCCCTGTAAAAAAGGTGTGCCAGCTTTGAATAAGGGAGATAAACAAAAAGAGAGAACACAAAAACAAGGTGTATAAAGTAAATAGGATAAGCAAGCCCCGCGATCCCGGCAAGCCTTGTCAGGTAAGCCAGAATTCCGGATGCCATCACAACAGCTATAATTGTTATGAGCAGCCAGTCAAAATAGCTTCCAATACCAACCTTGGCGGCATTTTTAAACCTGTTCATAACCATAAGTGAAACGCCGAGCAAAAGGCCTGCTGCTCCTGCAAGTCCAAAGAGCTTGACGATCCATCCCTTGCCGAATAATGAGAAAGGAGACATTACATGGAATATATCAATATAAAGCACTCCGAAACCAGTGGCAATAGCAAGCGCTACAAAACTGTAGAACACCAGAAAATGCGACAGAAACCTGTCCTTGCTCACACCGCAGTCCTTAAACTTACCGTGGCTTATAACATCCTTTGCGGTCGCGATGATGCTTCCCTTCAGGTCCCCGGACGTTACACCTGCCGCCTGCTTCATGTCTTTCCAGAATTTCATCACACCCATCACACCGACCGCCAAACCAAAGAGAAGAGCAGGCGTAAAAACAAACTGGATCGTATGGATCGGGAAGAAATTCGAAAATACTATGTCGCCTTCCGGGATACTGAAACCGCCTGTGATTAAAAGTATTATCGCCGGGATCAGAAACAGGACCGGCATGAACGTCTTATTGTTCACAAGCCCCGCAAGAAAAGCAGGGGCGGAATACTGCTGTATGGTCTGCTTCCTGATAGCACCCAGGACCTCTGCCGGCTTCGCGCCCCTGGGGCAATAGGCAGTACAGTCATTGCACTGCTGGCAGAGCCACACATCGGGATTGCCTTTAAACTTGTCTTTCAGGCCCCACTGCGCCCATATCATCTCTTTCCGGGGGAACGGGTTCTGGTCAGGGGTTACGTTGCAGACGACCGAGCAGGTCGCGCACTGGTAGCACTTTTTAAGGGATTCGCCCCCTGCCGCAATAACACCTTTAACAAAATCAAGGTCAGGTTTTACTATTGTTGCCTCAGCCATTTATACCTCCTTTAAAACAGAACCCGGAACCCAGACTTTCTTGTCTGTGATCTGTGCTCTTTGCTCTGTGTTCTGTCTTTTAGAATTCTTTGAACGGATTCGGTTCAAACCCATCCAGCTTTTCCACATATTCATTCAGGATCTCGGGCAGTTTATCGTAGTCTGATATTGAAAGCTGCACAAGCTCTACCCTTTCAGGCTCAAGCATAAGCCTGCCAAGTGTCTCCTGAAGCTTGCCGAGCCTTTCCTGCGCGAGCTCGCTTCCCTTTACAAAATGGCACTGGTAGTTCTCTCCGAACTTGCAGCCCAGGAGGATCATTCCGTCTATCCCCCTTGATAAGGCGTCAGCTATCCATGCCAGATTCAGGGTACCGAGGCACCTGACAGAAACAAACCTTATTGCTGAAGGCAGTTTCTGCCGTTTCATCGCTGCCGCGTCAAGGGCGGGATACGCGTCGTTCTCGCATACAAGACCTAAAAGCCTCAATCCTTCGTCAGGGACATCCATGGTCTTAAACATCGAAGATATCATATCTATACTGAAATCTTTAAAGTTAATAACTCTTTCAGGACAGGAACCAAGACAGGTGCCGCACCTGCGGCAACGTGTCATTTTATGGAAAGGAGTACCCTTTTCATCTTCTTCTATCGCGCCAAAGGGACATTCCTCAGTGCACCTCTTGCATGAAGTACACTTATTAAGGTTCACTTCAGGATAGGTCTGGTCCCAGGCCCTCGGGTGAACCGCGTATCCGTTGGCTGTTGCCTCTATACATTGAATAGCCTTCATACTCGCTCCAAGGGCGTCTTCAATACTCTGGAGCATGTTCATGGGCTGGCGTACGCTTCCGGCCGCGTAAATACCCGTCCTGAGAGTCTCGTACTGAAAACATATGTAATTGGAATCCGCGAAACCATACGCCTCGTCAAGGCCGGGCAGTTCAGGGCCCTGTTTGTAATCAAGCTTAAGAATATTAGGCACCTTATGAGGCTCCAGAGCCGCGTTCGGGTCAGGTTTGCCGCCTGATGCAGTGAGCTGTTCGTCAAACTTCTTTTTCCATTCCGCCAGCACGTCCTGCTCTATCTTTGTGTTAGGCACCATTCCGGTTGCAAGCACGACCAGGTCTGCTTCTATGCTGACGTCTTCACCAAGCAGGGTGTCTTTAACGTTAACAAGCAGATCGCCGCCGGACGCCTCGCTTACCCCTGTAACTTCACCTTTTGTAAGCATGACGCCAGGGTCATTCTGCATGCTCTGGTAGAAAAGCTCGTACTGGCCCGGTGTCCTTATATCTTTGTAAAGGACATAAGCTATTGCATCCGGGTTTTTCTCCCTTACATACGCGGCCTGTTTTAATGATGTAAGACAGCAGAATGAAGAGCAGTATGGAAGGTGATTGGCGTCACGCGAGCCTGCGCACTGGATGAATGCCACTCTTTTTGCTTCCTTGCCGTCAGACGGCCTGGTGATCTTGCCGCTTGAGGCCATTTCCTCCATCTGGACATTTGTTATTACATTGGGGTTTTTGCCGTAACCAAGATGTTCGAGCTTGCCGGCGTCATAAGGACGCCATCCGGCAGCCATGATAATAGAGCCTGCCTTTTCCTGCTCTGTGCCTCCCGCTGTTTTAATGGCAACATCATACTGTCCGGGAAAACCAACGATCTTTTCGACCTCTGAAGAGGTATAAACCTTTATATTATCGTGGGATATGACCCTTTCAGCAACAGATTTAACAGTCGGCTCCTCAAGGCTCTCGAAGGGGTAGCTCTGAGGAAGCTGCTTATACATCTTTGCGGCCCAGCCGCCCAGTTCAGGGCTTTTCTCAACAACAATTGCCTTGTATCCAGCGTCAGCGACTCCAAGGGCGGATGTCAGGCCGGTTATGCCGCCGCCTACGACCAGAACTGACTTGTCGGTTTCTTCCAGCATAAAGGGCTCCGGGAAATCCCCTTTTTGGGCCTTTACAATGCCCATTCTCATATAGTCTTCGGCCAATGCCTGGGTATCCTCTGTCTTTGGCTCCTGGCTCCAGGCCACGAACTCCCTCAGATTTATCCTCTCCACCAGGTTTCCGGGAAAACTGAACTCCCTGAACTTTACCCTGGGAGAACACGCGGCAACAACGACCGTGTTGACGCCTTCGCCGCTGATATCATTTTTTATAAGCTCAAGACCTTCGGTACCGCACAGGGCATCATGGGTCTTGCATACAGGGATCTGTTTCTCCTTTGTGGCGACCTCCTGCAGTTTCTCTATCTCAACAGTATCCGCGATATTACAGCCCTTACATATATATACACCCAGTTTCTTTTCCATCAGGATTTCCTCCCTACTGTCTGAATAGCTTTAAGCGCGGCCCCTGTTGCTTCCTGAACCGATTTTGCGACGTCTGACGGGTTCTTGACACAGCCCACAGCATAAATACCCTTCTGGTCCTTTCCGGGAACCATAAAACCGTTCTCATTTATCTTGACATCAGCCGGAAGTTTGACCTCCCCGACAGTCGGGGCCATGCCTGTTGCAAGGACACAGAGGTCGATATTAACTTTAACCTTGCCGCCTGCCAGTATATCCTCGGCCTCGACTATTATATCTTTTGTCGCCGGGTCCTCGGACACCTTTGCGACCTTGCCCTTTATCAACGAGACATTTTCATCATCCTTGATCTTATTCAAAAATCTCTCATACGCGGTCCCCGGTGTGCGGATGTCAATGTAAAACATATATACCTTTGAATCCGGGTACTGCTCCCTTACATAAGTAGCCTGTTTTAAAGAGGCCATGCAGCATACCGCCGAGCAAAAGGCAAGATGGTTCTCATCCCTTGAACCGGCGCACTGAACAAAAGCAACTCTTTTTGCTTCCTTGCCGTCAGAAAGCCTTGTGATCTTTCCTCCTGTGGGCCCGTTCTGGGACGCGATCCTTTCCATCATCACGTTTGTGATGATATCGGGGCTTGTGCCGAACCCGAGATTGTCTATCTTTGACGCGTCATAAGGGTTCCAGCCTGTGGCAAGGACAATGGAACCTGTTTTTATTTTCATTGTCTCGGGCTTCATATCAAGCTGGATCGCGTCATATTTGCAGGCGTCCGAGCATTTTGAGCAGTCCCCTTTTCTGCACGCGTTATCATCTATAACATACTGCTGCGGAAAAGACTGTTCACTGGAAATGTAAGCGGCCTTTCTTTTATCAAGACCGAAATTCATGTCATTTAAGACCTCTACAGGACATACCTCTGTGCACGCGTTGCATCCGGTGCATTTGTCATTCACATAACGGGGATTCAGCCTTACGGTCACCTCATAGCTGCCGGGCTGTCCTGAAATGTCCTGTATCTCAGCCATGGTATGAAAGGTAACGCGGGAACTGAACTTTATTCTCCTGTAGTTTATCTCCAGTCCGCAGGCAGGCGGGCAGAGCTTGGGAAAATACTTGTTCATCCTTGACACCCTGCCGCCCAGAAACGGGGTTTTCTCCAAAAGCGCGATATTATAGCCTGCTTCAGCCGCCTCTGTGGCCGCCGTAAGGCCGCTTATACCGCCGCCTACAACCAGAATGTTAGTTTCGAGCTCTGACATACAATGCCTCCATTAATGCTAATTTATTGAGTTATTGAGCAATAAAGTTATCTAAAAAAGCCTTCCGGCACGGAATACTTTACTACAAAAAATATTAGTTAGTAAAAGCATGTATACCGGAGCCTCTTTTTTTAATTCAAAAAAAAACAACTCCATTACTTAATAACTAAATAACTTGATTGTTCATTAATAATTCTCCGGGCGCCGGTACCGGCGCCCGGAGAATATCTGCTCGAGATCAGAAGGTTATTTTACAATCTCTACGAAATCCCGCTTGGACATCGTAAACTCTCCGGTTTTCATGTCGTAAGTAGAACATGTGAAAACCTTCCAGTTGTCGTCATCGATGAAGTCGTGGTCGCCTCTGTAGTAGTAGCCAGGGTATCTGCTCTCTTCCCTGTAGAGAATGTGGCGGGCATGTGCCTCCAGAGAAAGTATCCTGTGGTAATTCTCCCAGCACCTCATGAGTTCATGAAGGTTGGCCGCGCCCAGCTTGGCAGAGTCCTCTTTCAGCACTACGAGCTGTCTTAATCCTTCATCCAGCATGGTCTTTGACGTCATATACCATGTTGAGATACCGCCAAAGTACTCGTCAGCGATCTTCTGCAGTCTTGCCTGGAGCATACCTGGCTTGATGTAATTAGGATTTACATCAGGGTCTGTTGTATAGGTTTTGCTCTTCTCAAATACCTCATACGGCAGATAGAGTTCTGCTGCAATCTCATCAGCAGTCCTTCTGGCCGCTGGTTTGTAATCAGGGTTGTCAAGTATGAACGCTATTGCAGCCTTGCCTGCAATTCTACCCTCTGCATGGGAGCCTGATGAGAACTTGTGACCTGATGCGCCAACCACGTCACCGGCCATGAAAAGACCCGGTACTGTGGACATTCTGTTGTAGCCCCAGCTGTAATGATCCGGTGTTCCCGGGATATCGCCGGGACCGCTGCACCAGAATCCCGCGCAGCCGGCGTGTGAACCGAGGATATACGGCTCTGTCGGCATGATCTCAGAAGGCGATTTGGAAGGGTCAATATCCTTGGCCGCCCAGAGGCCCGCCTGTCCGATACACATATCAAGGAAGTCCTCCCATGCCTCAGCTTCAAGGTGCTTGATCTTCTTTTTGGCTTCCTTCTCACCAAGCTTTTCGACAAATGTCTTATTAATGACATCCATTGCCTGATCGGTTCTCATTATTATAGGACCTTTACCGGCCTTCATGTCCTTCATCATCAGATGGTTTCTGATCGCAGTGCCCATCTTGCCAACATACTTCTCGCCGTATTTCTTCCTGGCGTCAGCAAGGTATTCCTCGTTCGCGCAGTAGTCTTCTCCGAGGCTGTTGGTTGCTTTTGCCTTAAAGAACAGGAACCATGCGCCGACAGGTCCGTAACCGTCCTTGAATCTTGCGGGAACGAACCTGTTTTCCATCAGGGTCAACTCTGCGCCGGCCTGCATACCAAGGGCATACCCTGAACCCGCGTTCCATACAGGATACCACGCCCTGCCCTGGCCTTCTTTGGAAGACCTCGGCCTGAAGCAGTTAACCGCTCCACCAGAAGCATTTATCATTGCCTTGGCCTTAAAGATATATATCTTATTTTCCCTGACGCTGAAGCCTGCCGCCGCTGCAACCCTCTTAGGGTCATTGGCATCTTTTAAGAGTCTTACGATAAAGACCCTCTCAAAAAGGTTCTGGTCAACGCCGGTTTCCTTCCTGTTGACCTCAAGGGCCTTTTTCGCGGCTTCAGCCACGATGGCCTTGTAGGACTCGCCGTTGATCATTATCTGCCATTTGCCTGTTCTGACAGGTGTGCCGCCTTCTCTTAATGATTTCTTTCCTGCATCCTTTGCCTGAAAGCCATCGAGAGAAAAGCCGTCGTCACCTTTTTTCCAGATCGGAAGACCCCACTCCTCAAACATCTGAACGCTATCGTCAACGTGCCTGCCGAGGTCAAACACAAGGTCTTCCCTTGTGATTCCCATCAGGTCTGCTCTTACGTACCTGACATAATCCTCGATCTTGTTCTCACCAATATACGTGTTGATAGCGGACAGTCCCATCGCAACCGCGCCGCTTCTGTCTGTGGCGGCCTTATCGACCATTGTGATCTTTAATTTATTAGCTGACGCCCATCTGGCCGCCTCATAAGCAGCGCCGCAGCATGCCATGCCGCCGCCGATAAGGAGAAGGTCTGTCTCAACCTCAACGACTTCCGGCTTTTGACAATACGAAAATGTACAAGTTTCTTTTTCCATTGTTATTTCACCTCCTTTATTCTTTTCTTGCTTCGTAGTTAAAAAAACCAGGCTGTTTGATCTTTGACATATCTGCTTCCGGTTTTCCGGCATACGGGTCGATCGAGTCTTCAGCCGTGGTCCTGATGGGGAACTTAAACCTTTTCAGAGTACCGTTTCTGAACTTGACCGTCCACATAATGGCGTCAGTTCCCCTTAAAGGAATAACGCTCGCGCCGAGTGGAACAAAGTCTGCATAGCCCCTGACTTCAATTGCCTGAGTCGGGCAGATCTTGACACAGTTGTAGCACTCCCAGCACTGGTCAGGTTCCTGATTGTATGCCTTCATGAGATCCCTGTTCAGGGCCATAAGGTCATTTGGGCAGATATACTGACATGCTGTCTTGTCCTGCGCCTTGCAGCCGTCGCATTTTTCTGCAATTACAAAACTTGGCATAATCCAACCTCCTTATTTATTGTTCCTGCTTATTTAATAAGCTGGTGATCCTCAAAGTTCTCCGTTTTAAAACGGCATTCTACCTGATCCTTCACACCCCCTTTCAAGCGCTAATGATGCCTTAACAGTGGAGGCATCATTAGTTTTATCCTTCTGCATGCTTATGCATCTTTAATTTCAGCTTTTTTTGCGAATTGCCTTCAATAAGACGTAAATTTATTTTGCAATACTCTGATAATAACTAATCAGAATTTCAGCCACTTCAGGACGTGAGAATTCTTTAGGTGGTGCGATACCTTTACTTAACATTTCACGAACTTTTGTTCCTGAAAGCAGAACAAAGTCTTCTTTTGTATGATCCGGCGCTTCACACATCATCATAACCTTGTTCAGTTTCTTCGAGTATGCAGTGTGGTCAGCTTTGAAGATTTGAATTTTTAGCGCGCCGGCAGGAACCTCATTCTCAAAGATAGTTTGAGCATCGAATGGACCGTAGTGATCGCCAACACCCGCATGGTCACGACCAACGATGAAGTGAGTAGCGCCCATGTTCTGACGGAATATAGCGTGCAGTACACCTTCGCGCGGACCGGCATATAACATGTCGAAACCGTAACCGGTAACCATTACACTGTTTGGCGGGAAGTACAGCTCAACCATTTTACGGATCGCGGCATCACGAACAGGCGCCGGGATATCTCCCGGCTTCAATTTACCAAGTAACATGTGAATAACCAGACCATCACACTCACATCGCTTCATTGCCATGTGGCAAAGTTCTTCGTGAGCCAGATGCATTGGGTTACGAGTCTGGAAAGCAACAATTTTCTTCCAGCCGTGCTCAGCGATTTCGTTACGGATTTCAACCGCGGTACGGAAAGTGTCCGGGAATTCATCCTGGAAGTAAGAAAAGTTTAATACTTTGATCGGACCGGAAAGACAAACTTTACCCTGAGCATTGAATGCTTCAACACCCGGATGCGGCTCATCAGGGCTGGGACGGTAAACTTTTTCAGACATCATCGCCATGTCTTCATCGCTGAATTCTTCAACAGCTTCTACATCCATAACAGCCAGTACAGGATTGCCTTCGACATTTGGATCTTTCAGCGCAATGCGGTCACCGGCTTTGATAGAACCCGCATTTTCAACCAGGTTTAAAATTGGAGTAGGCCAGAACAAACCGGATGTTGTTTTCATATCTCCAGCAACAGACAGAGCATCGGCTTTATTCATGTAGCCTGTTAATGGGTTGAAGTAGCCACCACCCATCATAACTGCATTAGCTGCAGTAGCTGAGCTCACAAGAATAGAAGCCAGACCTTCAGCTTCTTTCTGCAGGGCTTCATTTTCAGCCGTGTCATAAATAAATAGTGGGTTCAGTTCGTCTGAACCATGCGGTTTAATTAATGTCATTTATTCCTCCTTAAACTTAATTGGTATTTATCCAACGTACTATTTTTATGAATCCAGCATTGAACAGACTTTATTGAAAATATCATCTATGCTTCCCGTGCCTTCAACAGACTTCAGGATCCCTTTTCCTTTGTAATAGTCGATAAGGGGTGCGGTTGATTTTTGATAAACATCGAGCCTGTTCTTGATCGTCGCTTCCTTGTCATCGTCCCTCTGCATGAGTTCGCCGCCGCATTTGTCACAAACACCCTCTTTCTGAGGTGCTGAAAAATAGACATTGTACATCTGCTGGCAGCCCTTGCAGGTCCTTCTGCCGGTCAGCCTTTTCATCAGGTCACCCATCGGAACGTCAACACTGAGTGCGTCCGTCAATGGAGTATTCATTGCAGCCAGTTCCGCATCAAGTGCCTCGGCCTGAGGAGTTGTTCTCGGGAAACCATCGAGAATATAACCTTTTTTACAGTCGTCCTGTGCCAGCCTCTCTTTGACTAACCCTATTACAACCGAGTCAGGGACAAGCTCTCCCTTGTCCATAACTGCTTTTGCTTCTTTCCCAAGCGGTGTTCCGTCCGCAACTGCCTTGCGGAGAATATCACCTGTTGAGATTTGAGGTATGCCGTATTTCTCGATAAGTTTTTTGGCCTGAGTACCTTTCCCAGCTCCTGGTGCACCAAGTAAAACCAGTCTCATTCATTTACCTCCGTCACTAAATTTATTCAAAAAAATAACTCTCAAACAAAACGCGCACAGGAATCTTAATCATTTTTATGAATAACTTCCCGGAGCAAAAATCAAATAAAAAAACGAAAGAAAAAAACAAATCACATCATAACAATCAGTTGCACAGCAGATTGTTATGTGGTATTATGCGTCAAAATCATATAAAATAAAACGTTGAATTCAAGTGAATGAGTTTCTATAATGCTGAGAGGGCCCGGCTTGAGTCAATATAAAAATTTAAATTAATATATAATGTTTTCTTATAAGTCTTATGTGCCCTTGATTATTGGTTTTTTTAGGCATACCGGGGAGAGAAAAATCAGGTGATTCTGGGGAAAATATCAGAAATACTGGAAGCCGCCGTTGTCACGAATCCTGGCAACCTGGACAAAGACATAAAATGGGCGTTCAGCACTGATCTGTTAAGCAACGTCCTTTTTTATTTCATTCCCGACTCGCTTCTGCTGACAGGCCTCATCCATCCCCAGGTGGTAAGGGCCGCAGAGGTTGCGAACATAGACGGCATCGTGTTCGTCCAGGGTAAGAAGCCTGAAGCCGAAACAATAGCCCTTGCCAATGAGAAAAAAATTACTTTGCTTGTCACACCGTTCTGCATGTATACTGCGTCAGGGAAACTGTATCAGGCGGGACTGGAGGGTTTTCCGGAATTATAAACATGTCTGCAAGATCAAATGTACCAATAGAGGGTAGTTTTCAGCTGATCGGCGGGAAGTTCGATAAAGCCGGTGAAGCATCAACCTCGTTAAAGAAGAAACTCACAGAGATGGGGCTGAACGTTGAAATCGTAAGAAGGGCGTCGATAGCGACGTTTGAGGCGGAAATAAATGTGATCATATACGCGGCTGCCGGGTGGCTGCGTTATTATATTACTGATGATACGCTCAGAATAGTGATCGAGGATATGGGCCCTGGCATCGAGAACATTGAACTGGCAATGCAGGAGGGTTATTCCACTGCGCCCGAATGGGCCAGAGCAATGGGATGGGGCGCTGGAATGGGACTGCCCAATATGAAAAAAAATTCTGATAAATTTAAAATAGATTCTGTTGTCGGAGAAGGAACAACCGTTGAAATGATCATCAACCTGTAAGGGGTGGAATTATGAAACTCGAAGAGTTGGTCAAAGAACTGTCTTTGGATGTAAGGTCCGGCAGTAACGGCCTGGAGAAGGAGATCACCGGCGGCTATGCCAGCGACCTGCTTTCCGACGTGATGACGCGCAGCCAGCCGGGCAACGTATGGATCACGCTTCAGACGCATCCAAATATAGTGGCTGTTGCCAGCATGAAAGACATTACCGGGGTCATCATTGTTGTAGGCAGGGAGCCGCAGGAAGAGACATTAAACAAGGCTATAGCTGAAAATGTCACCATTATGACAACGCCGATGACAACATTTGAAACAGTCGGAAAGATCTACGAACTTCTTAATAAAAAGACGTAGCGAGTAGCAAGTAATAAATAAAACTTGAAGATGTAAAGGTCTCTCTACTCTTTACTCTCTACTAACCAAAAAGACGCTTGACGTTCCGGTCGATACACCAAGTAATTTTCCACAGATGCTTAAAGAATATAAAGCTGACCTGCATATTCACACATGCCTCTCTCCGTGCGCCGACCTCCACATGTCGCCCTCGGCAATAATCAGAACCGCTTCTGAAAAAGGCCTTAACATGATAGCCATAACCGACCACAATTCAGCGGAAAACGTTGATGCGGCGATAAAGGCCGCTGAAAACACCGGGATCTCAGTGCTTGCAGGCATGGAGATTTCATCGGTTGAGGAAGCACACATCCTGGCCCTTTTTGATGATATGAAAAGCGCGATAAGACTGCAGGAAATCATATATGAGAATCTCCAGCCGGGTGAAAATAATGAGGAGCGGTTCGGTGAACAAATAGTAGTCAACGAAAAAGAAGAAGTATTGAGTTTTAACAAGAGGCTTCTTATCGGGGCGACGGAACTAAGCGCGCAGTCAATTGTAAACACCATAAGATCCTTTGGCGGACTCTCCATCGCCTCGCATGTCGACAGGGAGGCGTTCGGGATCATTTCCCAGCTCGGTTTTATACCGGACGACCTGAAGTTTGACGCGCTTGAGATGTCTCCCGGAATACAGAAGCAGGCCGCTGAAGACCGGTTCAGGGACTACATTTTTTTGCCGTGGGTATCTTCTTCAGACTCGCATTCTCTGGAAAATATAGGCAAAAGGACCATGCGATTTCTCATAAAAGAGCCTACAGTAACCGAGATAAAATATGCCCTCAGGAACACTGACGGCAGAAAAGCGGAATGGGGATAGAAAAAGTTCAAACAGTTCAAATGTTCAAACGGTTGAAATGCCTGTGGTTAAGTCTATATTCGGCTGTCCTATAAGACTGTCGGCATCAACACATAGTGCCAGCCGTTCTGTAAAATTATATTCTGCAGCACCACTTTTAAAATGATTGCCGATTCCAGAAGCAAGATAGCTGTACAGGTCTCGGTTCCTGTGTTTCCAGTACACGCTCCTGCACCACATGTGGTTTGCCTGGTAAGGTCTTCGTCAACAGATCCGTCACCGTTATTGTCTAACCCATCGCATATTTCAGGGTTTGCCGGTGAAAGCTCCTGCTTTCCATATGCTAATTTCCTGTAGTGAAGGAACATTTCCAACGCTCCATATTGCCTCTTGTGACAGAAGTTGTGTGAATATATTAGATAAGTCAGATCCCTGCGGCAATATTGTTTGCCCAGTCCATTTACCTGTCGGGGCGATATGAGGATCTATTATTTCACTATTTGTATCAGCACCGAGTGCCTGCCAGCCTGTAAAATTATATTCTGTACTTAAACTTAAAAAATCAGGGCCACTACCACCAGAATCAGTACCCAAATAGTAAATATTATAATCAACAGTTGAATCAGTTACAGGGTAATTTGATGCCCATATTAAATGTTCTCCCGCCTCACCGAAAGCAGATATATAAATAATATTATTTAAAACTACCGTGCCTGCCGCTGTTATTAATATCGGTGAATCATAAATATCGATGAAAGTATTATTAGCGGCATAATACTGTGTAATAGAACCTCCCGCATCAAGACCGTTATTGCCATTATAAGCACAAACATTGCCAATAATTTTTATGTCCGCAGCGGTTGTTGTTCCCCCAAGTATGAAAATACAATCATCGTTAGTGTTATGAATATAATTATATTTTATGTCCATTGTTCCCGATAATGCTGTTCCATGGTCAACATGTGAGATTTCATTGCCTTGAATTAAACAGTTCGTACAGGCCTGAAATATAATTCCGTTTCTATCCCCGGATATAGCGTTCCCTGATTCAAGGTCAGGAAATCCATACAGTAAATTATTCACTATCTGCGCATTGCTATAACTACCGCTTGTGTCTCTATGTAATTCAACGGCAGCATTTTGATAACCACCGCCAAAGAGGGTACTTATATCATTATAAGATTGTGTCGGTAAATACTTGATATCATTCCCTGAAACTACAGGGTCTGATAAGATTGATTTGTCGATGTATTAACTTCAATGGTGTTTATTTTAGATTTTTCCAATCGTAATATTGCTTTTATTGGTTATGCTGAAAATATAATCTAAATTTGCGTATGATATCTCATTAGCGGCTGGGGCGCTTCCATCCTTTGTCTTTACATAAAGTTCCTGATTAATTACATCATATGCACATGAAGATGGAGAAAGACTGCCTGCTTCCTTGCTTGCAGCTAATACATATCCTTTTGGTTGTGCGGATAAATCAACATCACCGGGAGCATGGACATATAATTTCCGGCCTCTAACATCTAATATATTACCCTCTATCCACTGTCCTGCGCTTAAACTGTTCTTATCAGTACCCCTTGTCAGTTTTACATACAGACCCGCCCCGCCCGCGTAGACAACCGCCGGAACATAATACAATCTTTGAGTTGAATAAGTATTGCCGCTATATAAGCCCCAACCTTGAGGAGTTTCATCAACAAGACAATCCATAACCGTGGCGCTGTCCTCAAAAACAGAATACGGAATTTTAGAAAAAGATACTTTATATTCACTATTTGTTCCTGTAGCTGTCCATGGACCATTTATAAATGCTTCGCCTGAAATTACAGGGGAATCTCCTGATTCCGCCTGAATGGTTATCGGATTTCCTGCTGTGCCGGAACCCTGAATGGTAAAAGTAGACATATAAGCACCGCCGTCATCTTTTATTATTACTGTATTACCAGCGGATACTTTATTAGCTCCTGGCCCCCAATTTTCTGCCGTGTTAAATCCATCTGCGTTAAAGGCATGGGCGCATGTGCCGTCTGAAGGAGCAGAATTGTCCCCTGTAGCGCAAACATATAGTTTATTTGAAGCTGGCGGCGCTTCCTGTAATGATGAAACTGTTGATTTACTGCCGCATCCGGGCAATAGCAGAGCAGCTGCTATAAAAGTTATTGCGTAAAGACTATTATTAAGAAACTGAGATATTTTCATTTTTGTCCCATTTTATTAAAAAAAAACATATTGATGCTGATATTTTCCTTGACACAGACTGCAGGATACAACGATAATGTCACTTATTTTATAATTATATTAATAAATATAATAAATTTTTACAATATAAATCATGCGATGCAATTGATAATTGACAAGTGACGATTTACAATTGAAAGACAAACCACTTAACACAATAAATCGACAATCATAGGCAATTGATAATTGATGATCGACGAGTGACAATTGACGATTGCAGATTTAAAATCTAAAATCTATAAATACGCAGCGAGCCTGCCTATCCGCGAGCAGGCGTAGCGAGCGAATATAATAGCAAACAAATTCTTACATTAGTACTTACCCGAAGGGTGACCACTAAATTGACAATTTAAGTATGGAAGATTTGTCCTTACATATACTTGATATCGCTGAAAATTCAGTATCTGCCGGAGCCTCTGTTATCCAAATAAAGATAACAGAGGATATTAAGGAAAATGTTCTGCTTGTAGAGATATCTGATAACGGCGAAGGAATGGATGAGAACGCGGTAAAAGCGGTAACCGATCCCTTTTTTACCACCAAGGCCGAACGAGGCCGCCGGGTCGGGCTTGGGATCCCTTTGCTTGCCCAGGCCGCGAGAGAGGCTGACGGGGACATATCCATAGTGTCTGAAAAAGGCCGGGGCACGACCATAAAGGCGCGTTTCCAGCATGACCACATAGACAGAAAACCTGTCGGAGATATAGCAATGACCCTGACAATACTTATTAGCGCCAACCCTGAGATCGACTTTGTATTTGAATATAAAAGGAACGACCAGTTTTATGAGGTAGATACCCGGGAGATCAGGGAAGAACTGGAAGACGTTCCAATAAATGACCCCGCAGTAATAAAATTTATTAAAGACAGTATAAGTAAATGGCTATCCGACACAAAAAGTATTATGTTAGAATAAAGTTGGATATGAGGGGGCAGTGATGAAGAAAAAGGAAAAGGGTAAGATCCTGGTGCTGGATGACGACCCTGTCGTCACTTTAAGCTGCAAAAGGATCCTTGGCGCGGAAGGCTACAACATTACCACCGTCGAAAGAGGAGAAAACGCCCTCAATAAATTAGCCAAGGAAGATTTTGATCTCCTTATCACTGACGTCCGCCTGCCTGATATTAACGGCGTAACGGTTTTAAAAGAAGCCAAGATCATAAAGCCTGAGACAGACGTAGTGATCATCACGGGTTATCCCACGCTTGAAGACGCTAAAGAATCCACCCGGCTTGGAGCGGCTGAATACATCGAAAAACCCTTTACTCCGGACTTCATGTTAAATGTCGCCAAAAAAGTTTTTGACAAGAAAGGATGGATACTCAGAAAAGGTTTTATTGACGAGTTCAGGGACTATGTTGTTCCTCTGAGGGACCAGGATAATCCCGTTCTTTTTTATAAGGAAGGCACATGGGCCAGGCCTGTTGATAACGGCTTATGGGAAATGGGCTGCGACCTCAGATACTGGCTGCTTACCGGTAATCTCATGTATGTCGATTTTATGATCAAAGGGAAAGAGAAGCTTGAGGCCGGCGAGCCCTTCGCGAAAATATATACGGGCACAGGGCAAAGCAGCGACCTTAATTCTCCAATGCACGCGGAGATCAGGGAAATAAACACAAAAGCCAATGACGTTATGTGCGCCTTACTAAAAGACCACCTTTCAGAGGGCTGGCTGCTGTGGCTGGCAAGGGTATTCCCTCTTAGTATCAGCTGACATCAGTCAATACTTTTTTTTCACCGGGCTCCGGCCCATTACAGACACTATTTTCAGGGTTAACGGAGAAAAACATGGCAGATGATTTCAGGATCCTGGTCGTTGATGATGAGGCTGTAATAACCAGGAGCTGTCAAAGGATCCTCCAGGCCGAGGGTTATAATGTCGAGACCGCGTCAAGCGGTAAAGACGCTGTCCTCAAAATGGAACAGGCCGGGTACAACCTCGTGCTCACTGACCTTAAGATGCCTGAGATGGACGGCATCACCCTGATAAAGTGGATGAAAAATAACAGGCCTGACGCCGGCGTAGTAATAATAACCGGTTACCCTTCCCAGGAAACCATTAAGGACGCCCTTGACGTTGGTATTATTGATTATGTGCCAAAACCATTTACCCCGGCTGTACTGCTTGATGTAACAGGCAGGGCCGTAGAGTGGGTAAAAGGCAAGACAGGGGTAGAAGAAAAACCAAAAGAGGAATTTCCTCCGTCCATGATCAGCGAACTGGACAGGGTCATTGAACAGTACAAAACAAAGCCCGGCAGTTCAATCCCCGTGCTTCAGCGGGCCCAGGAGATAGTGGGATATCTCCCCCCCCAGATCATGAAACGTGTTGCAAGAGGACTGAACCTTTCTCCTGCCGAGGTCCACAGTATTGTCTCGTTCTACTCCTTCTTCACGATGAAGCCGAGGGGAGACCACAATATCAGGATATGCCTCGGAACTGCCTGTTATGTAAAACGGGTTGAAGAGTCCATTAACAAGCTCAAGGCAGAGCTCAAGATCGATGTGGGCGATGTTACCGAGGACAAGAAGTTCTCTCTTGAAACCGTCCGGTGTCTCGGGGCGTGCGGACTGGCGCCGGTCATGGTCATAGATGATAAAACATACGGCGCGGTCAGCCCGAAGAAAATAAAGGATATCCTCGGCAGTTATTCATAAAAAAGGGGGGGATGGGATGGCAAAGTTAACGCTTGATGATCTAAAAAAAATAAAGGAAAAACAGAAAGCAACATTCGCCCTCAGGGAAGGCGGAAACAGGGCAAAGATCACGGTCCACATGGGAACATGCGGTATCGCCGCGGGCGCGCGGGACATAATGGCGGCACTGATGGACGAAATAGCCAGGGCCAAAGTTGAAGATGTGATCACCACCACGTCAGGCTGCGCCGGGCTCTGCGCCCGTGAACCCATGGTAACGGTCGAGATTCTGAACGCTCCCCCTGTCAAATACGGGGACCTTACAGACGAAAAAATAAGGGACATATTCAGGGAGCATATTTTAGGGGGCAAGCCCGTGGAAAAATACGCCCTGGTGATCGGAAGCGAAACAACGTACTAAGGAACTGAGGTAGAGAGTAGAAAGTAGCAAGTAGAGAGAAAAATCAACAATCTCGCTGCTCGTTGCTCGCTACCCGCTACTTATTTTAAGAGGAGACATGGAAAAGTATCGCGCTAATTTACTGCTGTGTGCAGGAACCGGGTGTGTTGCCAGCGGAACACAAGAAGTAAAAGAGGCCCTGAAAGAAGAGCTGAAAAAGCGGGACCTTGAAGATGAAATAAAGCTGGTGTTAACAGGCTGTAACGGCTTCTGCGCGGAGGGGCCTGTTATGCTGGTTTATCCTGAAGAAATATTCTACCAGAAACTGACCGTCGAAGATATTCCCAAACTGGTTGAAGAGCATTTCCTCAAAGGCAGGCCTTATGAGAAGTTGATGTTCAGGGAGCCTGAGAAAAGAGCGGCCATCCCGCTGATGAATGACATACCGTTCTTCAAGTACCAGGTTCTCAGGGTCCTCAGGAACAAAGGGATGATAGACCCTGATAGTCTCGACGAATACATCGCCAGGGACGGTTACATGGCTGCCGCAAAGGCCCTTACGGGTATGACGTCAGAAGAAATAATAAAGACCATAAAAGATTCGGGTTTAAGGGGACGCGGCGGCGCGGGATTCCCGACCGGTCTGAAGTGGGAGTTCGCGTCGAAATCACAGGCAGACCAGAAATATATGCTGTGCAACGGCGACGAGGGCGACCCGGGAGCGTTCATGGACAGGTCGGTCATGGAGGCTGACCCGCATTCAGTGATCGAGGGGATGGTGATCGGCGCTAAGGCAATAGGCGCGACCAAAGGTGTGATCTATGTCAGGGCTGAATATCCGCTTGCTGTGCAGCGCCTGCAAAAAGCCATCGAGGACTGTCGCGAGGCAGGGCTTTTGGGAGAGAACATTTTGGACAGCGGCTTCAGTTTCGATGTTGAGATATACCTGGGCGCCGGAGCTTTTGTCTGCGGTGAAGAAACCGCGCTTATGCGCTCTATCGAAGGAAAGCGCGGCATGCCAAGGCCAAGGCCTCCCTTCCCGGCGCATAAAGGGCTCTGGGATAAGCCTTCGGTCCTTAATAATGTCGAAACCCTGGCCCAGATAGCACCGACCATCCTGAACGGGTCTGAATGGTACAGGACGCTCGGCACGGAAAAAAGCCCGGGCACCAAGGTCTTCGCGCTTACAGGCGATATAAGGAACGTGGGCCTTGTTGAAGTACCCATGGGAACACCGCTTAAGAGGATCATTTATGATATAGGCGGGGGAATAAAAAAGAAAAAGAAAAAGTTCAAGTCTGTGCAGATGGGAGGCCCTTCCGGCGGCTGTATCCCGGAGAGCCTCCTTGACATTCCCGTTACTTACGAAGATATTGTTAAAACAGGGGCGATCATGGGTTCAGGCGGCATGGTCGTTATGGACGAGGATACCTGCATGGTAAGCACCTCGAAGTTCTTCCTGGAGTTCACTGCTGACGAATCCTGCGGCAAGTGTACGCCCTGCAGGGTCGGCACAAGGGTAATGCTTGATATGCTTACCGACATTACAGAGGGCAAGGGCAAAGAAGGGGATATAGAGACCCTTGAAGACCTCAGCCGGGATATAATCGCTACATCCCTGTGCGGACTTGGACAGACAGCGCCTAACCCCGTACTTTCAACAATAAGATATTTCAGGGAAGAATATGAGTCGCATATCAGGGACCACTGGTGCAAGACAGGGATCTGCAGCCACCTGTGCTCATTCCATATAAGCGAGGAATTATGCAAAGGATGCCAGGCCTGCCTGAAGGCGTGCCCGCAGCAGGCGATCATCGGAGAGAAGAAGAAGGCCCACAGAATTATTCAGGAACTCTGCATCCAGTGCAGGTCATGTTATGACACGTGTAAGTTCGGGTCCATAAAGATCGGGCCTCCGGGAAAAAAGGACTTGCCGGCCCCGGTATCAAAGGCTGAGGACAAATAAGGCAATGGAACTGACAATAAACAACAAAAAGATCAAGGCTGAAGAAGGCGAAACAATACTTCAGGCGGCAATAAAGAACAAAATATATATACCGAACCTCTGTTATGACAAGAGGCTCAGGCCATACGGCGGATGCAGGCTATGCATTGTTGAGGTCGAGGGACAGGCACGGCTATTTGCCGCATGTTCGTCTCCGGCCCAGAACGGGATGGTCGTCCGGACTAATACACCCAAATTAAGAAAACTGCGGCAGACAGTTATTGAACTGCTCCTTGTACACCACCCGCTTGATTGTCCTGAGTGCGACAAGGCGGGAGAGTGCGACCTTCAGGACCTGGCTTATGAGTACGGCAAGCCTGAAACAAGATTCATAAGGCACCGGAAAGAAGCGCCTTCTGATGTAAGAGGTCCCTTGATCGAACTTACTTCCAGGCGATGCATACTCTGCGGTAAATGTGTAAGGATATGCCGCGACCACCAGGGAAGGGGAGCGCTCGGCCTTATCGGCAGGGGTTTTTCCACGGTGGTACAGCCTGCCTTTGGTGAAATACTCGAATGTGACTACTGCGGACAGTGCCTTGATGTATGTCCCACAGGAGCTATTCTGAGCAAACCTTACAAATTCACATCCCGCGCGTGGTTTCTTGAGGAAAAAGACACCATCTGTCCTTTTTGCGGGGTCGGCTGTACACTGACCCTGGGTATAAGAGAAGGGAAAATACTCAGGTCACGGGGGAAAGAAAACACCGGTGTGAACGACGGTAACCTGTGCGGAAGGGGCAGGTTCGGCATTGATTATATCTACAGCGAAAAGCGGCTAAAATCACCTTTGATAAAACAGGGCGATGAATTCAGGGAAGTATCATGGGAAGAGGCATTGACCCATGCCGCCAAACACATCAGCTCAACAATCAAAAAACACGGTCCTGACGCGGTAGGGGCGATCGGTTCGCCAAGGTGCACTAACGAGGACAACTATACCCTGAAAAAATTCATGAAGAGGGTCGTTAGATCAGGCAATATGGATTCATCCGCCGCGTTCGGTTATGCCAGGGTCGAAAAGGCCTGGGAAACAGCGTTCGGCCGGGAAAACCATCGTATAGATCTTAGATCGCCTCTTGGCAGGGACGTCATCCTGATCATAGAATCAGACCTCAGTGTGACCCATCCTGTGTTCGGACTTAATATTCTGCAGGCAGGCAGGCAGGGCGCAAAGCTTATTACCGCCGATTCCAGGGAAACAAAACTGACCAGACACAGCTCGCAATGG
Organism: bacterium BMS3Bbin08; assembly: GCA_002897775.1. GTDB lineage: Bacteria > Nitrospirota > Thermodesulfovibrionia > UBA6902 > BMS3Bbin08 > BMS3Bbin08. The sequence continues at coordinate 55,331 of BDTR01000026.1, forward strand.
CTAAGGATCAAGGATGGAACCAGCGTTGCCCTTGTAAACGGTATAATGAAAGTTATAATTGACAAGGGCCTTTTCAATAAAGACGCGGCGGCAAAAATTCCGGGATTTTCAGACCTTAAGGCGCTGCTGGAGAACTACACACCTGAAAAGGTTTCAAAGATAACAGGGATCACGGAGCAGGAGATCGTATCTGCCGCGGAAGCCGTGGGCAATGCCAAAAGCAGGACGGTCTCTCTTTCGCTCAACCCCGCTGAAAACACCAAGGGCTCTGATGCCGTGCTTGCGGCAGCCAACCTTGTCATACTGCTTGACGAAGGTTCTGACGCCCTCCAGATCCCGGCGGAATATTCAAACACATATGGTCATTACAGGATGGGCGTAAGACCATCCGGTAAAGGAATAATGGAAATGTTCTATGGCGGGGACGATTCGGTACGCGCCCTTTATATTATGGGAGAGGACCCGGTCGCCAGTTTCCCTGACAGCACGCGGGTGATCAATAAACTGAAATCCCTGGATTTTCTTGTTGTACAGGATATTTTCCTGACCGAGACCGCGAAGCTCGCAAATGTGGTTCTGCCGGCCACAAGCTGGACGGAAAAAGACGGGACATTCACAAATACTGAAGGAAAGACGCAAAACGTGTATAAGCTGGCCGATCCGACCGGCCAGTCAGTCCCTGACTGGATGATACTGAGAAATCTCGCGTTGTCCATGGGCAGTGACGCGGGGGTCAAAAATCTTCAGGCCATAAAACAGGAGATCAATGATACACTGCCTGCGCAGGAAGAGGGACCGGACAGAAAGACCTTTAATCCTGTTGAATATAAAACCGGTGAAGTGACTGACGCGGAATACCCGTTCAAGCTGGTCATCAGGGACGCGCTTCAGCATTCAGGTATTATGACAACAAGCTCCAAATCTCTTGACCTCGTAGTCTCGGAGGCCCTGCTTGAAATCAACGAAGAAGACGCCAGGAAACACGAAATTCCTGACCACAGCCATATAAGGATAAGTTCAAGGCGGGGTTCTGTGCTTATAAAAGTAAAGTTCTCAGAAGAAGTTCCCGAGGGCACTGTCTTCCTGCCCGTACATTTCCCCCACGCGAAGATAAACACCCTTACGCGCCTTCCCTCAGACGGTGATTCGCCGATCAGCTCGGTAAAGATCGAAGCCGTCAAGTAAATCCTGTCCGGCTTCTTTCAAACACAACCTGAGTCTCTCTTTTATCTAAATACTGTGGGTGAAATATGAGCAGTACGTTTGGATCAGCGGCGCGCGGTTTTCAGCGCGTCCGATAGATCCGTTGGTTCGGCTAGTGATCTTGCCTGGAAAGAGCTTCAAGCATTCTGGCCACTCGACCTCCTATGGTTTCATGAAGCAGTGTGACCATAAATTCACTGTATTTTCTGGTTTGTGCCCGGACCTCGTCAAGCTCGTTCAAAACACTGTGGCAGCTTTCCGCCATTCGTTCTCGTATCATCGGCCAACCAAGACTGGTCTTCTTTGCCATCTTTTTCCAGTCACCAATTGTGAATGCGTTGACTGATTCGCAGCCACCAATTTTCATCGCGAGATTCCTGGAGAGGTCGGGCCAGGCAAGAGTGGAGACAAGATCATAATAGGGAGATAGCCGTCGTTCGCCACCAGAATACAATAACGAGTAGTTCTTGCCGTGAGCATCGGCGTTGCCGATCAACACATTGAAAATCAGGATGTTGATAAAGTTGGGAATATCAAGAACAGGCGTAGTGGACCAGTCCCGAAGCAGCGAAATGCAGTCGCTAAGCATCGGACCTCCCTCTGCCTGGTACTTTCGCTCCGGCGGAAATCCCAATGCTTGGCAGAAATCCTCTTGGTGGAGTCGGGTCGTACTGCCGTCTTCATCAGTTGCTCGGTCATATCTTTGAACTAAAATGCACGATTTCTTTCCGATCGGACGATATTCTGTATTGGGCACGTTCAAGCCAACTGCCCGCGCTAGAGTCATGCAGAAAATCTCGTTAGTGGCCAGTCCCGGAAAACGATCTGGCTCTGGTTTCAGTATGTGGGTGCTTGGAGTATTGCCAATAGGGAGACATATTCCGTTGTTATGAACGATAACGGGCAATTTGTCCTGCGCACCAGCAAGTGAGAGTCGCAGCCCATCCATACCAACCATTAAGGGACGACTGGGTAACTCGGCTATGAGTTGTCGTAACTCCGGTTCGGTCAGTTCGCGATGCCGGACATTTTTCGGATCTGTCGGAGCAACGCCTTCAGGAAGCAGGCTGACAGCGCCAGCGCACTCGCCTCCTATCCTCTCTAGCATTGCAAAGTCATTGGTGTTACTGATTCCGAGGATCTCTGCTATCTTTTCTCGTGGTCCCTCTTCAGGTAGTATGCCGGCAAAGAAAGGCCTGGCCTTTTTCCCCGAGAACACTTCGCTTTGGAGAGGCAGTGAACGGGAGAGGGGCATGGCACTCGGCTTTTCAAGCCATTTCTGATCGTAGGAGAATTGCAGCAAGCCACTTTCGTCTTGTTCGAGACTTCCGACTCTCTCGCTGTTCAGATAAACGATCAAGTTATTCATGACTTCTCGCCTTGGCCAGTGTCAACGCCAGGGTTAGCGATCTGGAGTTTGAGCCCCAGGGCTTGGAGAACTTGTAGAATCTTTCCGATTTGGCAGGTTGGCTTGCCCTTCTCAAGATCAATAATGAAGCGCAAACCCGTACCACAGGTCATCGCCAGATCCTTCTGGGTGACCTTCAACTGTCTGCGCCTTGCGCGAATAGCAGCACCAAGCTGCTCTGGATTTCCAGTATTCATGTTACCGATTGGGAATATACCACACCATGGAGTGTCTGTCAAGCAAAAAATTACCGTTCGGGAATATTTTATCGAACGCAAGCTTTTTCGCTATAAATATTACCTAACGGGAATATTGGTGGCTCAGAAACCTGTCTGAGGGGAGCGACAAAAGCTCTAAGCTTCATTTGTCTCATCCCCTATTCCTTATCTTTCTGTGTGCCGAACGCCAGCGTCACTGATGAGGAGCACGGAAGCGCATAAACTTGCTGAAAGACAATCTGCATAACATAAACCGTAATCTTGCTAAAAAAGCTCCGT
>BDTR01000027.1 GCA_002897775.1 bacterium BMS3Bbin08
GTGTGGGATTATAGGACAAATATAGGTGGTTATTGTATTTCAAATCGAAAAATTCCATTTTGCTTATTTATTTGTTATATTTTAATATGTTAGTGCCTGTCTCACTATCGGTAACCGGACAGTAGTGATATTTTATATGTTTATATTTTTCAGGGAAATACCAGGGCCTTGCCAGGCGCTAAGTTGACAGATCAAAACATCTAATTATAAACTCCAGATAACCGAAACAAACTGCTCTACATTATAATATAATGAGTAAACCGGCAAAAAATCCCGCCAAGATCCAGACCATGTTCTCCTCTATCGCGCCGAGGTATGACCTGCTTAACAGGCTGTTGAGCCTTGGCAGGGACCGTTACTGGAGGCAGTTCGCAGTAAGCCGGCTGCCTAAAAAACAGGCGTCCCAATTCCTTGACGTGGCAACAGGCACAGGCGATGTGGCTGTTGAGATCATTAAACAACACGGCCCTGATACAAGAATAACAGGCATTGATTTCAGCGAAGGTATGCTTGAGCTTGGGAAGAAAAAAATATCAGATCTGGGCTATCAACAGCTGATAGACCTGAGGCGCGGTGATGTCACATCTCTGGACTTTGAGGATGAGGTCTTTGACGCCGCTATAATCGCCTTTGGAATAAGGAACGTGCCTGATTACAAAAAAAGCATAATGGAAATGGCCAGGGTCATAAAAAAAGGGGGCAGGGTCGTGATCCTTGAATTTACCAGTATGCAGAGCCGGTTCTTTCAATGGATCTTCCGGCTGTACCTTGAAAAAATACTGCCGTTTCTCGGAGGACTAATCTCCGGCAGAAAAACAGCCTATAAATACCTCTCGGATTCAGTGATGGACTTCCCACCCCCCGAGGAATTCAAAAAAATAATGCTGGATTCAGGCCTCAAAGAAGTTGAATATCACAGGCTCACCTTCAGCATCGTCACAGTGCATGTAGGCATAAAATAATGATGTTAATCGTTATACGTTATTCGTTATTCGTTATTCGTTGTCCTTACAACTCTATGAGCCATCAGCTGCGAGCTAACAGCTAACATATGAACCGTTTCGTCATACAAGAACATCATGCCACACACCTTCACTGGGACTTCAGGCTTGAAAAGGACGGCGTCTTAAAAAGCTGGGCTGTTCCAAAAGGCCCCTCAAAAGACACGGGCGTTAAAAGGCTTGCTATCGAGGTCACGGACCACGAGCTGGGCTACATAGACTTTCAGGGCGCCATACCCAAAGGGCAATACGGCGCAGGCACAGTAAAGATCTGGGACAGCGGGACATACAAACTGGAAGCCGAATCCCCAAAACGTATTGTCTTTGAACTAAACGGCAAAAAGCTTAAAGGCAGATACAGCCTTGTTCATTTAAAAGACAAACAGTGGCTGCTGATTAAACTATGAAATACCGTGAATCGTTAATAGTGAATAGTGAAAAGTAACGAATAACACATAACAATTAACGTATAACGTTCTTGCTGATGAAATCAAAACAGCTCCTAAAAAAAGGATTGGATGAGCTGGGTATTTCCTGTTCCAAAGAACAGATAAACGCCTTTATGACCTATCTTTCAGAGCTTAAAAAATGGAACCGCGCTTATAACCTCACAGCCCTGAAAACTGACGAGGATATAATTATCAAGCATTTCCTTGATTCCCTGCTTTATTTAAAAGCAGTGCCTGCCAGGACCCTGAACATAGCTGACTTTGGCACAGGCGCGGGCTTTCCCGGGATCCCGATCAGGATCATAAGGCCTGAGATAAAGCTGGCGCTTGTTGATTCATCAGGGAAAAAATGCGCCTTTCTAAGGCATATAACAAGGACTCTGGACCTAAATGAGGTCAGAGTGCTTGAAAGCCGTGTGGAGGCGCTCGCGAAAGAACACAAAAGGTCATATGACGTCATTGTCTCAAGGGCAACGTTCAAGATCAAAGACTTTATAAAAAAGGCATGCCCTTATATAAAGGAAAACGGCACATTGGTGCTAAGCAAAGGGCCCAGGGTTCAGGAGGAAATAAAAGAGGTCGAAAAACAGGGCCTGATCAAAAAAACAATAAGGCTTCAATTAAGTGTGCCGGGCACGCGGACACTTCGCGCTCAAAGAAACCTGCTTGTCCTGTGCTGTCCTGAGGGCCGGTAATGATCAGGTCTATCGCCCGGCCCACATTCACATATAAATATATGAATATGCTAATGTGTCGTCTAATAGGCCTATAACAATTAATTATTTTACATTTTATGTTTTTTTATGATATAAATATTCATTGTTTTCGCATAGGTAGCTTAATCAGCTTCTAACAAAAAAGGAGAAGCAGGATTGACGTGCTAAGTCCATCCATAAGAAATCTCGCCATATCATGCGCCATATTTTCACTCCTCATATTTGTTATCCCCGAAGACTCCCATTCAGCTGACATAGGTAATTGCCTTTTATGTCATAAGTATCCCGGCTTGAGCAGGGTCGATGAAAAAGGGAACTTAAGGCTCCTTTATATTAATGAGAAGACCTTTAATAGCAGCGTTCATTCCAGGGTAAAATGCGAGGACTGCCATACGGATATCAAAAAGATACCGCATGACACTGCCAAAAAAGTGGACTGCCTGACCGAATGTCACATCACAGAGCCTTCAACTGAAAAGAAATTCTCTCACAAGGAAGTCCAGGAATATTTAGATAAAAGCGTGCACAGCATATACGATAAAAAGGGCGGCTTGAAAGAATATCCCGAGGATATGCCCACATGCAAAAAATGCCATGACAACCCTTTGTTCAGGCCGCTTTCTTTTTTTAAGGGCACACGTTATGGAATATCAGAAGATTCCATGTCCAGATGCAGGGTATGTCATAAAAAAGAAGAATTTATCGTTAAATTCTACAACCATGTCACAGGCAGGCTGCACAGGATCAGGAACCCTCAGAACATAGCTGAAACATGCGCGAGATGCCATGACAACCCCGATCTTGTTTCAAAATACGGGCTGTCAACAAAGGCCGTGTTCTCATACGGTGAGACCTTTCACGGCAAGGCGGCCAAATACCTGGATGAAAGGATACCCGATTGTCTTGACTGCCATGTCAATAAAGGTGAATCCGTTCACCAGATGCTGGGCCACAATGACCCGCGCTCAAGCACGTATAAAAAGAACAAGGGCAAGATCTGCTCTAACGTGGACTGTCATCCCAAGGCATCGCCAAAGCTTGCCGCATACGGCATGCACGCTGAATTCAGCCTTGAACAGAGCCCTGTTCAGTACTTTTACACCGCGTTCTTTATTGTGCTGACAGGCGGCACTTTATTACCGTTAATGGGGATCATATTCCTTGACCTGATAAGGAGGCTGTTCCCTGATGCTGTGATCAGACGGAGGAAAAAGTAAATGGCAAAACTCCCGGCTATTAAAATAAAAGACGGCAAGAAATACTTCTTCAGGTTCACCCTTGACCAGAGGATACAGCATATAGTGCTGTTTGTGACGGTCATCGTGCTTGTATTAACAGGCATGCCGCTTAAATTCCATGATATGGCATGGGCGGCGTTCGTCTACAAGATGCTGGGCGGGATCAGGGGAGCGCCGATAGTGCATAAGGTCACGGGCTCAGTATTATTACTGCTTTTTGCCTATCACCTGGTCTATCTCTTCTATAACATCTACAAGGAAGAGCTTGTCCCTTTAAAAAAGGCAGAAGGCCTGAGTCCGCTCAAGGTCCTGAAGGTGCTGGCTGCTCAGCCGCTTGTGCCGAACTTCAAGGACGCGATAGACATCAGGGACCTGATGAAGTACCTGCTGTTCCTGACTGACAAGCACCCGGCGCCGCGTAAATTCTCGTGGAAAGAAAAGTTTGATTACTGGGTGCCCTTCTGGGGTATTCTAATAATCGGGCTGTCAGGCCTTATTATGTGGAACAAGATACTTGCCACAAAACTGCTGCCCGGATATCTAATCAATTTCTCTCTAATTGCCCACAGTGACGAGGCCCTGCTCGCGGCTCTCTTTCTGTTCATCTGGCACTGGTATAATGTCCATCTGTCAACCTCTGTATTCCCAATGGGCACGGTCTTTCTCACAGGATATCTGTCCGAGGGCCTTATGATAGAAGAGCATTACGAATATTATGTGGAGGTCATGAAAAAAGAAGGGCTTGAGCACGAGATACGCCCGCCTCATGGTGAGCACGGTCATCAGGCGCGACGGAAAGAAGATCCGCCCGCCGCCGCTGATACATATAACCGCAGGGAGGGGGACCGGACCCCATGAAGGACTTTATTAAGAGGCTTTATATCATCGCGTGGATGGGCCTGGCTGTGCTCTTTATGTATATCATCTGGAACGTGACCTTCAATCATATTATTGAGGAGTATGCGACAAGGCAGCAAGCGACGGAGATCAAACAGACAAGGGAAGAGCTGAAGCACAAGCAGGAAAAAAGCACTTTTCAGAAAGTAATACTTGAAAGCGAAGAGACCGTAAAGCTCTACCTGGGCTACAGGGTCCTGGAAGAAAAAAGGATAGCAGGGCACTTCCATCATATTGATTTCAGTATAGGACCTGACAAGAGGTCCTACTGCATTACATGCCACGGTGACATGCCGCATGATAATCTGAAGGAAATAAGGGCGTTCCTTAATATGCATTCCTTTTTTATAAACTGCCAGACATGCCATGTAAAGCTCGAGAAAGCAAAGACCAGGCTCACTTACAAATGGTATGACAGAACAACCGGCGACCTGGTTGACAGCCCTGTTATGGAAGCGGCTCCAGGAATGTACAAGGCAAAGATCATTCCCCTGGAGATCGTTAACGGCAAGTACCAGAGGCTTGACGCGAAAGAGAAGATCGAGTTTGCCAATGAGTACAGGGAAAGGGAACAGACCCTTACAGAGGCCCAGAAATCAAGGGCAAAGAAACTCATACATAAAAGAGTAAGCCCCCAGCCCCATATCTGCGAAGACTGCCACCAGAGAGAGAACCCGCTGCTGCCTCTAAGAACCCTGGGGTACCCGGAGCAGAGGATAGACATCATTTTAAGTACTGAGGTAGTGGGCATGATAAAGAAATATACTGAATTCTACATGCCCAGGATGCTCCACCCGGGTGAGAGAACCAAAAAATAGCGCGCTTTCCGGAAGCCTGACCGGGCAATCTCAAAAGCCCTGAACAAGCCTGAAATCCCTTAAATTCACGCGATAACATGAGTAGAATTAGTTTGCCAAAGCTCTTTGAAAAAGGGTAAAATTCAAATAAAAACAAATATATTTTACGTTGAGAAAAGATCTGTCATCCAAAATACCCGCGCTTTATAAATCAAGTCCTTTAAGCCTTATCCCTGTTCTTTTGCTTCTCTTCATAACGCTGGCAGTCCCTGCTTACGATAAGGCTCACAAATGTTAAGCACCTGTTCGATATAAAGCACAATTTCAGCCAGCCAAGCGATGTCGCTGTTTCTCCTGACGGATCCATATATGTGGTGGACGGGGTTAACAACAGGATCAAGGTCTTTGATAATAAAGGCGGTTTTGTATTTTCCTTCGGAGGGAAAGGGTCCGGAAGGGGTGAGTTCAGGGCTCCATTGGGCATTGACATCAATGATTCAGGATGGGTCTATATAGCTGGACTCAGGCAATCACAGGGTGCAGATATTCAGCCCGCGGGGGAATTACATTTCTCAGATCAAGCTCCCCAAAGACCTGGCCCGGGCAGACCCGACAGATGTCGCGGTTGACGAGGCCAGGAACAGGTGCTATGTGGTTGACAATGAAAACCATTATATCCTTGTTTACGACCTTGCGACGCATCACCTGCTGAATACCTATGGTTCGCCCGGCATGGAGAAGCGCGAATTCAGATATCCTTTTCTCATGACCCTTGATGAGGAGGATTACCTCTATATAGTGGATGTGATCAACACAAGGATCCAGGTATTAAACCCCGAAGGTCTTTTTGTTACATATATCGGCGGCTGGGGTGTTGAAAAAGGTCAGTTCTTCAGGCCCAAGGGGATCGCCATTGATAAAAAAGGCCGTGTGTATGTAAGCGACAGCTATATGGGAGTGATCCAGGTATTCAATAAAGAAGGCGATTTCATTTCAGCCGTAGGTGATCCAAAAAAAGGCGCGGTCAGGAAATTTACGTCCCCTGTCGGCATATTTATTGACAATAGCAACCGGCTTTATGTTGTGGAAATGTTCGGGGAAAAAGTCAGTGTCTACAGTATAGGAAAAGATACAGGAGATAACAATTGAAAATTGTCAATTGTAAACCTTGCCTGCCGGCAGGCAGGTTGTCAATTGTTTGCGTGCTGTTTTTCATAATTTCTTTTCCTGGTTTATCGCAAACATTGGCCCAGGCGCCGCAGAACCCTGATTCAGCAAAGGAATGCGCCATATGCCATTACCGGTGGATAGATACTTTCTACATTCACGGAAAAGGGTCTGACCTTGTTCCATACCAGTCGGAAACGGTCGCTGCAAAGTCCGAGAAAGTAAAGATACCCGAAGACCTTATTAAAAAAGGCGCGAAACTGGGCTGGAACGGTGAGATAATCTGCCAGACATGCCACAAGGTGCACAATAACAAAATAGAAAAACAGCTGCTTTTAATAAAAAAGGATGAAAAATCCACCCTGTGCCTGACCTGTCACACTGACAAGCAGTACCTTGCGGACACAAAGCATAATCTTATCCATCTGGCGCCAAAGGAAAAGAACCTGGAAGGCAAGACAGTGGCACAGACAGGGATATGCTCGGCATGCCACCTGCCGCATAAGGCCGCCAGGAAACTTCCTGAAGAAGAGGATTTTACAACAGGACTCTGCCTGAGCTGCCACAGCAAAGGTAATATTGCCAGGGACAGTATCCCGCAGCAATATTCGCACCCTTTAAATGTCAGGCCTTATGAAGAAAAAGGAGACCTCATACTGACCACCATGAGTGTTGGAAAAGAAGAGCTGACCCTGCCTCTTTTTAATAAGTACGGCGTTCATGACAAGGACGGCTATATCACATGCACCACATGCCATGACCCGCACAGATGGCGCGCGGATTCAACAGAGGGCGAAATAAGGGAAGATGTCAAAGGCGACAAGAGTACGTCATTTCTAAGAAAGGCCTCACCTGATATCTGCCGGGAATGCCATAATGACAAGTTCTATATAGCCAACTCAAAACACGACCTGAGCAAGGTCGCGCCAGAGGAGAAAAATATCCTGAAGCAGACGCCTGAAGAATCAGGGCTGTGTGAGACATGCCATCTTGTGCACGGCGGGCAAAAGGATTATCTATGGGCAAGAAAGATAACAACAAAGAATGACAATATAGCCGCGAACCTGTGCATCAGCTGTCATAATGAAAAAGGAATGGCAAAAGAAAAGGTCATCAAAGACTATTCCCACCCAGTGAACATCTCAGCTCTTGAAAAAGATTTCACTACAACCCTTCCGCTTTTTGACAAAAACGGAAAGCTCTCAAAAACAGGATATGTGACCTGCCCGACCTGCCATGACCCGCACCGATGGGACCCGGTAAAGGCCGACCTGGAAGACCACTCCAAAATCGAGGGAAACGCCCGGAACAGCTTCCTGAGGCTGGAAAACTGGCCTTCACCCAAATTATGCGCGAACTGCCATCCAGATAAAATGTATGTTGAAAAAACAGACCACGACCTCCTTGTAACAGCCCCTGATTCAAAGAACGCCATGGGACAGACCCCTGCTGAATCAGGCGCCTGCGGTGTGTGTCATGTTGTGCATAACGGCAAATATTTTATCAAGCTCTGGGCAAGGGACCTCGGCATGACAGGCAATATAATGGATATGATGTGCAATTCATGCCACTCGGAAAACGGTTCGGCAAAAACCAAAGTACCTGAAGCGGCGTCGCATCCAAAAAACCAGCTTATCACCAATATAGGACGTAACGTTAAGGGCAGGCCCAATTATTTCCCGCTTTTTGACATCAGGAACGGCAAGCCGGTAACAGTAGGAGACATATCATGCTCGTCATGCCATGATGTGCACCAATGGGACCCCAGGTTCTATAAAAAGGGGCCCGGCAAGAATACAGAAGGAAACGCGACCAACAGTTTTCTCAGGCGGCACACGTACGGCCTGATGTGTATCGACTGTCACGGCCTTGACGCGCTTTTCAGGTTCAAGTATTATCATGAGCCCTCAGAGCGCAAGAGCAAAGGATAAAGATCCATCCGGACGTCTTGAATTTGTCCGCCTAAAAAACCATAATACAGAACTATGATCGCTATTATTGACTATGGGATGGGAAACCTGAGGAGCGTTGAAAAGGGATTTCTCAAAGTAGGCGTAAAAGCCACGGTAACGAACAGGCCCGAGGTCGTTGACAAAGCGGACGGCGTGGTGCTTCCCGGAGTAGGCGCTTTCAGAGAATGCATGAAAGAGCTGACTGATCTCAACCTGACAGACGCTGTGGTTAATGCCATAAAAGAGAACAGGCCGTATCTTGGAATATGCCTGGGTCTTCAGGTGCTTTTCAGCGAAGCAGAGGAGTTCGGAAAATGCAGGGGCCTTGATATTTTCAAGGGAAAGGTCGTGAAATTTGATTTCAGTAAGAGTCAGTCAATCCCGAGCAAAGTCGAGGGGGCAATCGACAATCGACAATCTGCAATTAACAATTTAAAGGTCCCTCACATGGGATGGAACGAACTGAAAACACAAAGGAACAACCCACTGCTCGATGGAATTCCTGATGACGCTTTTTTTTATTTTGTGCACTCTTTTTATGTTGTTTCTGATGACAGTGCTATTGTGGCGACAACTACGGATTACGGAGTTGAGTTCGTATCATCGATACGCAAAGACAATGTTTACGCGGTCCAGTTCCATCCGGAAAAAAGCCAGACATGGGGCTTGAAACTCCTTGAGAACTTCGGGAAGATAGTCGCAGCTCAAAAGAAGCAGCCCCTATAGAAATCGAGGATTTCCGGACATGGGGGCAGGCAGAGAAACAATTTAAAATTAGCAATGTAAAATTATCATTGTTAAATTTAAAGAGACGGTATTTCAACGCTCCTTAGAAACTGTGCGCTCTCTTCGGGCAGTGCCGGGTTTATGAACATGCCTGAACCCATCTCAAAGCCCGCTGCCGTGCTGATGCGCGGCACTATACTTATATACCAGTGAAAAAATGCCGAACCGGCGTCCCTGGGCCTGTTCGAGCGCACGACATAATTGAAATCAGGGTCATTAAGCCCGTAATAGAGCTTTGACAGCACTGTTTTCAGGTTTAAGGCCAGGTCCCTGATCTCCTCCTCTGTTATCTCTGAGAAAGACCCGCTATGCCTTTTCGGGAATATCCATGTGTGAAAAGCAGACAGGGCGGCATAAGGGATAAACGCTATAAAATGCTCGGTCTCATGCACAATCCTTATTCCGTCATTTCTTTCTTCGGCCATGATCCTGCATACCAGGCACTCACCTGATATGTCAAAAAAACTTATCGACTCTTCGATCCTGCGCCTGATCTGAAAAGGCGTAACAGGAGTACCTATAATCTGGGAGTGCGGGTGTTCAATGGACGTGCCCGCGCCTTCTCCGTGATTTTTAAAGATAATAACATGCCCTATCTTGTGATCAGCATGCAGTTCTACAAAACGCGTTTTGTACGCCCTGATTATTTCAGCCACGTGCTCCGGCGGCAAAAGGGCTGTTGTAGTATTGTGCTGACGGCTCTCGATCAGGACATCATGTACCCCAAAACCTGACATTACGTGCTTAAGGCCGTCATTGAACCTCTTGCTCTCCGCATCTCTATTCAGAGCGGCGAACTTGTTAGGTATCAGGCGTATCTTCCACTTGTCGCCGTCGGAAATACGGAATATCTCTCCGGGTGTTTTTGCTTCATTGCCCGGACAAAAGGGGCATGTCGCGCTGTATTCAGAATGGGCCCTTTTCCTCTGCCTTGATTTAAGCTCTTCAGGCCGCTTTGCCCTTGCAGTGGAGATTATTACCCACTCTTTTGTGATAAGGTTAAGCCTTAGCTCCGGCATGATAGTTAAATGATAACACTTTAAACGCCAGGAATAAATAGAAAAGAAGTGGCGTTTAAAATTGCAGATTTTAGATTGTTGATTAGTGGTCACCCGCCAAAAATACCGGTCTACGACTCATAGAGCGGGCAAGTACAATGTATGGATTAACTAAATATTATTATATTCACTCACCGTTAGTGAGCCTGCATTCATAAATTGGTTCTCTCTACTCTCTACTTGTCGTAGCGAAGTGGAGATCCCGACTTTTCGGGGCTACTTTGTTCTAATTCTGATAACAGGGTTTTAACGCTTTTCCTGAGTACAGGGTGTATCCTGTCCGGGGCTATCTCGCATAACGGGTCAAGAACAAATGCCCTGTCCCTGATCCCGGGATGCGGGATCTCAAGCTCCGGCGTGTTCATAATGAGGTCGTTGTAGAACAGGATATCCAGGTCTATGATCCTCGCTCCCCAGCGCCTGGTTTGCTGACGGCCCATCTCGGTCTCGATTTGCCTGAGAGCTCCAAGCAATGCCTCAGGTGTTAGATCTGTCTCGGTCTCAACAGCCATGTTAATGAATTTCGGCTGTTCTTTAACGCCCCATGGTTCGGTGTCATAAGAAGAGGACCTGTTCAGGACATTTATTCCTTTTTCAGTAAGCAGGGCAATGGCCTTGTCGCAGTTTTCTTGCCTGTTGCCAAGGTTGGAACCAATGCCGATGTATGCGATGGGCATGAAATAATTATTAAAGTACTTTTTTGATCCTGCGGATCGCCTGTCTGATCCGTTTGGTCGGAACGGTCAATGCAAACCTAACATAGCCTTCGCCGGATGAGCCGAAGCCGTTTCCAGGAGTTATGAGTACACCGGCCCTATTAAGCAGATGCCTTACAAAAGAAGCAGAGTCATAACCTTGAGGCACTTTTGTCCACAAATAAAAGGTAGCCTTTGGCTTTTTAACACCAAGGCCAAGGTCTTTTAGCCCGCTGTAGAGTATGTCCCGTCTTTCCTGATATGTGTCGCGCAGTTTCCTGAGGACCGGTTCTTTTGTCTTAAGCGCCTCGATCCCAGCCTCCTGAACAGCCTGGAATATCCCTGAGTCAAGGTTTGACTTGATCTTTCCAAGTCCGGCGATCACTTTGGCATTCCCAGCGGCAAACCCGATCCTCCAGCCTGTCATATTGTATGTCTTTGACAGGGAATGGACCTCTATTCCAACATCCCCTGCGCCCGGAACCTGGAGGAAGCTCATGGGTCTTCTATTGTCATAATAGATCTCTGAATACGCGGCATCATGACATACAATGATATTGTTCTTTCCGGCGAACTTAATGACCTCTTCATAAAATTTCCTGCCCGCGACCGCGGCTGTCGGGTTATTGGGATAATTCAAAAACATCAGCCTGGCCTTTTTAAGTATGTTCTTTGGTATTGCCTTCAGGTCAGGAAGAAAATCGTTCTTTTCCACCAGGGGCATTATATGGCTTTTTGCGCCGGCAAAAAGTGTTGCAACAGGATAAACAGGATACCCGGGAGAGGGCACAAGCACAACATCGCCCGGGTTTAAAAACGCGAGGGGCAGGTGCCCGATCCCTTCTTTTGAGCCTATCAGCGACAGGACCTCTGTTTCAGGGTCCAGAGATACCCTGAACCTTTTCTTATACCATCCGGCAGCCGCCTGCCTGAATGAAAGCATGCCTTCATAAGAGGGATACCGGTGATGGGCCGGTTTTTGCACGGCTTTTTTCATCCGCTCCACTATGTGTTTCGGAGTCGGAAGATCGGGGTCACCTACGCTCAGGTCTATCAGGTCAATGCCGCGGTTGATTGCCTTCTGCTTCATTTTATCTATGGTAGCGAAAAGATACGGGGGAAGGTCTTTTACTCTTTTAGCAAGTTCAAAAGATTTCTTTCTGCTCAATCTAAACCTCCTGTCAGGTCCGTTTGAAATAAAAGTCACTTATTATAAGAGGTTTTAGAGATTTATTTCAAAAAAACCACTAAACAATAAAAAAGTTCACGAGCTTTTTATGGAGATTTCTGCTCAATGATCTTTCCGTCCCGCATTATTAATACCCTGTCTGTAAGTCTTTCTGCCTGCGCCGGATCATGAGTTGTTATGATCACCGTTGACATGCCCTTTTTCTTCATATCAAGAATTATACCTTCTATGATCGCAGTGTTTTCCTGATCAGTGGAAACCGTAGGCTCATCAAGAAAAAGTATCTCAGGTTCAATAACCATTGCCCTTGCTATACCGAGCCTCTGGCCTTCACCGGTTGAAAGAGTAAGCGCGTTATGATCTTTCTTATGCAGTAGCCCTGCAAATTCAAGCGCGCTGTCAGCTCGGCGTCTTATCTCCTCTTTGCTCAGTCCTCTTATTTTCAGACCGTACACTACGTTCTTATGAACAGTGGTGTTAAAAACACCTACCCCGGGAAGCACGAGCGTTATTCTTCGCCTGAGACCTATATCATTCCTGACAATACTATCCCCTGACAGATACTCAACACTTCCTTTGTCCGGAGTCTCAAGAAGCGCGCATATCCTGAGGAACGTTGATTTCCCGCTTCCGTTCGGTCCCATCAGGGCGTAAACCGCGCCTTTTTCAAATGAGACCGAACAGTCCTGCAGAACCGCCTTGCCGTTATAGCTCTTATTGATGTCTGACACGTTTAATTTCATGCTTATCTTATTGGCTGCAGGGCGCCCTTTCTCTGGACCAGATGAAGAAACATGTTTATAGCCAGTGATAGTACCAGAAGTATTATGCCGAGCGCGATCGCAAGCTCAAAATTCCCCTTGTCAGTCTCAAGCGCTATTGTAGTTGTCATGACCCTTGTATATCCGGCGATATTACCGCCTACTATAAGCACAGCCCCTACCTCGGCCATCACCCTTCCAAGCCCCGCGATTATCCCGGACATTATCCCATACCGTGCCTCCTTCATAATGTTAAGCGTTACCTGTACAGGCGTCGCGCCAAGAGTAATGGAAGCCTGCCTGATGATCGGATCGACATTCACAATGGCTGAATGAGAGAGTGAGGCAATGATAGGCAGAGCGAGTATGGTCTGTGCCAGTATCATTGCCAAAGGCGTGTACAGCAGACCCATAAAGCCCAGCGGACCGCTTCTTGAGAGTATCAAATAAAGAAAAAGCCCGACCACAACAGGCGGAAGGCCCATAAACGTGTTCATGAGGCTTATGGCCACCCTTTGCAGTGGGAATTTCCTGAGGCCGACCAGAGCGCCAAGAGGAAGGCCCAATGCGGTGGCGATCAAAAGGGCAACGCCGGAGACTTCTAATGTCAAAAATATTATTTTCAACAAGTCAGCGTCGAAACTGCCTATGAGGGAAAAAGCCTTTATAAGGCCTTCTGATATTGAGTGCATTATCTATCCAGAGGGCTACGAACACCCATAATATTTTTTGAAGCAACATGGGTGTAGATCATTGTGGTTTGCAGATTGCTGTGCCCGAGAAGTTCCTGTATGGTTCGGATATCGTAGCCGTTTTCAAGCATATGAGTTGCAAAACTGTGCCTTAACGTATGAACAGATGCCTGTTTCGCAATCTCTGTCTTTGCTACCGCAGTCTTAAATGCCTTTTGCAGTGATGCGGGATGCACATGGTGACGCCGCACTATATGAGTCCGCGGGTCAACTGAAAGCGATTTTGAAGGGAACAGCCAGAACCAGCCCCACTCCTTTCCTGCATTAGGATATTTTCTATCAAGCGCACCCGGCATGAAAACACCATTCAGGTCTTTTCCTCTGTCATGATCATAGAGACTCCTGATCTCTGACAAATGCCTGATAAGTTCATCTTTCAGTATCTCCGGCAATACAGTCCTTCGATCTTTGTTACCCTTACCTGATCTTACAGTAATCATGTTCTGTTCCAGATCAATGTCCTTTATTCGCAGGCTTACGCATTCATTCAGTCTGAGTCCGCAGCCATACATGAGCTTTGCCATAAGACTGGTAACTCCGGACAGCTTATCGAATATCGAATGCACTTCCCTTACCGTGAGAACAACAGGAAGGCGTCTTTTATAAACAGCGCGAACTGCCCTGAGTTCGTTGTCGCCTAAATTCTTGTCAAGCACATGCCGGTAAAAAAATATCAACGCGTTCAGGGCCTGATTCTGAGTTGACGCAGACACCTTTCGTTCAACAGCAAGGGAACTGAGGAAATTCTGGATGTCCCCGGCTGTCAGGTCCGGCGGGTTTTTCCCCTGAACAAAACGGCCGAAGGACCGCAACCAAGTGATATATGTTCTTTCCGTACTGTATGACCGCTGTCTGAGCCTGAGTGCTTCCCTTGTGCGCTGTTCCAACACACCCCACGACTTGTTTGCATTATCTGTCATATTATCTGTGTTGTTTTGTTTGGTGGTGAGGAAATACTCATAAAGACGAAGGGCATTATCAGCCTGATTGACCTGCCAGTCTTCATATGATTTGGCGATGTGCTTCAGAAACTGCTGTTTCTGCTCCTTTTTCAGTATAGTTACATCAGACGTATCACTAAAAGTGTAGCAGTCAGATACCCACTTGAGATAATAGGGGATATATTTTTCCTTAACAACAGACTTATTTGTGATATAGGCCTTAAAATCAGCAAGCATAACTAATACCTCACATTATCATTATTCTATATATCAATAAATAAGTATCATAAATATAGCGCATTTGTCAATAAATGCAAAAATTTATTAATTTTATGCTTGACTTCATCAATTTCCAACAATAAACTGAGAAAGTAATAGAATAAAGTTAAAAAAAACTGTTAGGCTACTATGAAAACTAGATATCCACCATAACTTTATTACGTATCTTCATATATAAAATGACTTTTCATATAATCCTGGATTTAAAACTTTTGACAACATATAATCAATAATTAAAAGGAGGAATTAAATGAAAACGATATTATTAGTTGTACTACTCATCCTTTTTGTTTCGGTATCGTTCGCGGGGAATATCCCAACTTATGAGTCGAATGATAGTTATTACAACAATCAAAACAGATCGACCTATAATAGTGGTAGAACAGGGAGTGAAGAAGATAGTTATCGGAGTGGTTATCGTAGAGGCAGATTAGATGAAAGAAGCAGCGATACTACCGGAAGATCGTTATTGAATCCAGACGGTAGGGGTGGTGCAGGAACTTCTCTTTTAGCTCCTGATAATAAGTGTGGCGCAGGTAAGTCCTTATTAAGTTCTGATTGCAGATAAAGAATTAATAATAACCCATAAATAAGCCTAACATAGTGGACTTGACCGAGTGCCGGTGGTGATGAGTTGGGTTTTGATTATTCTTCACTTGAAAATCGGCTTTTTGGCGTGAAGACGTCCTACATGGTACTCCTCATTCACAGGTCGTTAGGCAGTAAAATTAGGTGGTGTGCAACATGAGTGAACATGATATTAAGAGATTCCTAATAGCCCAAGAGCAATTGCCTGACAACTTTCCTACACATCGGCATCACTCGAAGTTTTGGGAAAGCTTAGGTCGCGTTGTTGGTACATTTGGATTTCTTGAGGAAGTGCTAGGCAGGGCTATATTTGCGCTATCAAGCACACGAACTTACGAAGAAGATGAGATAGACAGTGCCTATGAAAAATGGCTCCCAAAACTGGAGCGATCACTATATGACCAGCTTGGAGGTCTCATTGATAGCTTTGGTAAAGAAGTTCGCGAACATCCTAAATCAACAATAACTGACATAGATGATCTAGTGACAGATTTAAAAGAGGCTTCGAAGTTACGAAATGTATTATGCCACGGATCATGGCGGCCTCCTGATGATTCCGGTGCTTCAGAGCCATTGTTTGTAAACCGTCAATTGGAAATCTTTGATACGAA
This sequence comes from bacterium BMS3Bbin08, assembly GCA_002897775.1. Classification (GTDB taxonomy): domain Bacteria; phylum Nitrospirota; class Thermodesulfovibrionia; order UBA6902; family BMS3Bbin08; genus BMS3Bbin08. Next base: position 15,878 of record BDTR01000027.1, read on the forward strand.
AGTGGATTGTGCATTTCTCAATCAGGTTCAAATGGATGCGGCAAGATTAGCATGTAGTGTGATAAACACTGTAACTCATATGGGGTTCCAATTCCCAGGGTCTTCTGGGCCGGGAGTAGAGATATGGAAGAATAAGAAAACGCAATAAATATTTCTGGATGTGACTTTGGCTCAAATTTAAGAATTGCCTAACAATCTCATGCAGTGAATGCAGACCAGCGGTGATGAATTGGCTTTTGATTGGTTTATAGTTTGCTAATTGTCTTTTTGCATATAGTGTGCTTCATGGTCTGCATCACTGATGAGGACGTTATCTGAAAATAAAAGAATAAAAAATGCAGAAAAATAATAGTGATAAAAATTTGATTTGTGTGCGTTGTGGTCAACCAGTAGAAAAGAATAAAGATAATTATGAAACATTTGAAAAAATGCATTGGATTTGCTTTCATTTTGAGTATGAACATGAGGTTGACCCTGATGAGCCATGTAGTGATCCGAGTTGCCCATGGTGGCATCTAGAAATTTATAAGAAAAAATTGAAAGAATTAGGTGTAAATCCAGAACATGTGCAGATCG
>BDTR01000028.1 GCA_002897775.1 bacterium BMS3Bbin08
GATCTCCCCGGATAAGGACGTGAACTTTTCCGCCTCGGCGGATCCGCCTGAGGCGGACACTACACAACCGCAGCATTTACTCCCGGCTCAACACAACACCGGGACAGGCTCCTCCACTGAACCCCGGGCTTTGTTGTGTTGTGCCAACTCGGAATCGAGTCGTACCGACTTACCCGCGGACTCGGCCTTACTATGCTGTTTCTGTTCGTCGGCTCACAGCTTTGCCATAGACTTCGGCTTAAAGCCCCTACTGTTGGCTTCAGACAAAACCTCACGGTTTTGCCCTTGCCTTAGGCTTGTACTTTTGCTAATATCAAGATTAGCAGGGTTCACGTACAGGGGACCTGGTTTCGTGAATTCCGGAACCTCACCCCATTAGCTCACGCCCATGCCGGGCGTACACAAGCCAGTGGACTTGAACGAGTGCCAGCGGTGCTCTTTTTGATTTTGTTCGTTTTGAGTATGCAAACTGTCTTATTAGCAAGTAACGTCGTTTTGGCCACTCGTCAGTCATCAAGACGTTATGAGTGAAAATTCAACAGTGATATATTATAATATCTTGCTATAATCTATTGAGTAATCCCTATATGCAAAATCATGAAAATTAGTTTACGAATTAGGTAGAATTGTTCAATAACCTGATTTGGGAATGATAAATATTTTTTATGAACAAAGGAGGTAATTATGCCGGATAAACCTAGTGAAAGAGAAGAAGAATTTATAGCAAGAAAGGAATACGAGAGGCTGAAAAAAATTGAAGAAGAAAAACATAGCAACCTTGCTGCCGAAGAGAAGAAAAAGCTTAAAGAATTGCATCACATGAGGTGCCCTAAGTGCGGCATGGAGCTTGTTGCAATTAACTATAAAAACATTGAGATTGATAAATGCTCGGAATGTGCGGGTGTCTGGCTTGATTCCGGCGAACTTGAAGCCGTGTCAAAACTTGAAACATCCTCGATCAACAAACTTTTCAGCGTATTTAGAAAATAGCTTGAGGTTCCCATGGCCACCCGGACGAGTTGGAGCACCGGTGAATGGTTTTCCACGGCTTGGCACTCAGCAACAAGCCAGGCTTGGATTTATTTATGCGTCATGGCTATGTAGGGCAATCTCAGAGGGGTTAAATGAAAACGGAAATCAACAACTTCCATGGCAGGCTAATCACATTGAAATGGTGGCATTTCAAATTGGGCATGAAGTATAAATGCCTAACGTTAGGCATCAAGAAAATAATTGCTAATAGCATGAGAGCCGTGCTATTATGATAGTGTGATCCAGTCATTCCGAAATAAAGGAACGGAAGATATATTTAATGGCATAAATTCAAAGGATGCAAGAAAAATATGTCCACAATCATTATGGAAGATCGCAGTAAGAAAACTGGACCAAATTGATTCAGTAGTACAGCTTAATGAACTACGTATTCCACCAAATAATAAACTGGAAGCTTTAACAAGAGATCGTAAAGGTCAATTTAGCATCAGGATAAACGATCAATACCGAATATGTTTTGAGTGGAGCGAATCAGGGCCGGAGAAAGTAGAAATAACAGACTATCATTGATATAAAAATTGGGAGGTAAATAATGGTTAGGATACCAACACATAGAGAGCCAACACACCCCGGAGAAATGCTGCTTGAGGAGTTTCTTAATCCTATGGGTATTACTCAGAGAGAATTAGCGGATAAAATTCATGTGCCCTATCAGAGGGTAAATGAAATTATTAATAAAAGACGCGGTATTACACCCAGCACTGCGTTGAGGCTTGCAAAGTTATTCAGGGTTTCAGAAGATTTCTGGATGAACCTTCAATTGCGCTGGGATTTATACAGAGCCAAGGTTGCTGAGTCAAAGGAATTAAGTGAAATTAGACCGTTGAAGCAGTCAGCAGTTTAATAGAAGCGTGGGGTCAAATCTTTATAATTGACAAATGACAAAAATAAAAAAAGGCATAGAGAAAAAAGAAGATACAAACTGCAATACTTGTCATACACATCCGGGACATGAAGTTGGTTGTAGATTGCGGCTTTCATAGTTCGATCATGCTCAGATTAAATAAAGAAAAGAACAAAAAAAATAAAAAGATATCAAAGCACTGCACGGGACAGGTACCAGCGGTGCTCTTTTCGATTTTGATTGTTTTTAGTTAGCAAACGTTTATTTTGGCGCACTCATTTTTATCTCTTACAGGCACTTGCCCGTGAGCTTCACGTTATCTGTAACAATCAAGAGAATTAAATATGTTGCAATCTTGAGTAATATAAGCTATGCTAAATGTACAATTGTACAATAGGTGGTAAATATGAACTTAATAGTAGATACTTCAATCATCATCGCAGTAATAACAAACGAAAAGCATAAGAAACAACTGATTAAGGCGACTAAGGGTGCTGATTTGATTGCTCCATCATCACTTCACTGGGAAATTGGAAACGCTTTCTCAGCAATGTTTAAGCGCAAAAGAATTAGCATAAAACAAGCAATTGCGGCTCTTGAAGCATATCATCAAATTCCTATACGTTTTAGTGATATTGAATTGGGCATTGCTCTTGAGCTTTCTCATAATTTAAATATTTATGCTTATGATGCATATGTTATTGGATGCGCATTAAAACATAATGCGGCTTTACTCTCTCTTGATGAGGGATTGTTAAAGGCTGCCAAAGAAGCCGGCGTAAAAATTAGAGAGGTAAAAATATGACAACATATACTTTTTCAGAAGCACGCCAGAAGTTATCATCTGTCCTTGAAAAGGCACGAACTCAGGGGGAGGTACTGATCAAAAGAAAAGATGGTTCTATATTTGTAGTAAAACCAATGTCATCAAAACGGTCTCCACTGGATGTTGCTGGCGTCAATGTTAATCTTTCGGCAAAAGAAATTGTTGATATAGTTCGTGAAATTCGAGAGAGATAATCATTTAGAAATGAGCAGATAACCAGTCCCTGGACATTGAATACGAGCCAGATGGGGCTTTTTTAGCTTTCAATGCTGATTGTTTTCAAGACATTTTTTATCATGTTAATACTATCAAGGGCTCTCATCAAGTCAATTCAGGCGTTCGACAATAAAATTAAACTTACTTAACGCTTGACGTTAAACGTCATATCTATTATATTATTAGTGTGATTAGATCATTCAAATGTAAGGAAACGAAGAAAATATTCAATAGGACATTCTCCAAAAAGTTTCCCAATAATATTCAAAGGGTTGCGTTGAGGAAGTTAAGGATGTTAAATCGAGCCAAGATATTAAATGATTTAAAAGTTCCTCCTGCAAACTATCTTGAGAAACTATCAAGGGATAGAAAGGGGCAATATAGTATTCGCATTAATGATCAGTGGCGCATTTGTTTTAAATGGAATAAAGGAGAAGTCGACAATGTTGAAATAGTTGACTACCACTAGGAGGAAGATATGAAAACAAATAAAATTCAGCCAATACATCCGGGAGAAATACTCATGGAGGAGTTTCTTAAGCCAATGGGTTTGAGTCAGAATATGTTGGCTAATGATATAGGAGTTCCTCCACGTCGAATTAACGAAATAATTCATGGGAAACGTAGAATAACTGCTGATACAGCTCTTCGACTTGCACATTACTTTAAGATGACGCCTCAGTTTTGGCTTGGTCTTCAGATGGATTATGATCTTGACATACAAGAAGATAAGTTGGCGGCACGGCTTAATAAAGAAGTTAGTACTTATGAGCTGGTCCATAAAACTGCATAACCAGACATTGCACCCCCCTTCTTGCTTTCGCAAGAAAGCAGGGGGGTGACTTTTTCGATATATTTCTTTGGGAGCGTCTAATGAGACTCGTTAGGTCAATTTTATTGGAGTCAAACATGAGAAGATCACTGCTTAGTCTTTTTCTGGTTGATCGAAAAACGATTATAAAGGCCGTGCAGATCATATCGGTTATTATCTTCGTTTCTGTGGCCGGCTGTGGAGGGGGCAACGCTAACCCGGGTTCAGAGCAGATATCAGCGTGTTCAGTGACACAGCTCGAAGCAGATATGGATGCGACGCTCTCGCAAGCCACATCAGATGTAGACTTTTCTTTCGCGGTAGAACGGCAGGATGGCCGCCGGTACAACTTTAATAGGGGAACCTCCACCCTTCAAACATCCTACGAATCCGCGTCCACATCCAAGCTGGTCTCGGCGGTCATTATTCTGCGGTTGGTCGAACAGGGTTATTTGGATCTGTCGGACAGACCGCAGGATCATATTCCTGGCTGGCCCATCGGCATCGGCGATTCGTTATACAACATGACCCTGTCTCAATTGCTGAGCTTCACTTCGGGCCTGACAAATGAACCGCTGCTACCGCCCTGCCTCAACATCGACATTGATTTTGAGACCTGCGTCATTAATATCGCCATTAGAAATGCCGGCAACGGCATCGTTCCCGGGGAGGAGTTTTTCTACGCCAGCACGCACTTACAGGTGGCGGGACTCATGGCCATTAAGGCACGCGGGGCCGCTTCATGGCAGGACGTATTCTCGGAATTCAAAACACAAACCGGCCTGTTCCCAACGTCGACCTATGACCTTCCTTCTTCATCAAATCCCCGCCTTGCCGGCGGCATGCATTGGACAGGCGAGGAATACATGGTGTTTCTCAAGACACTCCGAAATGGAACATTGCTGAATTCCACATTGATGAGCCAAATGCTATCTGATCAAACCGCAACAGCCACGATCGTTTTCTCGCCGGCCGTCACCGGCCTCGGGGAAGATTGGCACTACGGCTTCGGTCTTTGGCACGAATGCCAGAGCGCTACGTATAATTGTACTCCGGGAACACGGGTTTCGAGCCCCGGCGCATACGGGGCTTACCCATTCTGGGATCGAAGCAATGACTATTTCGGAATCGTCGCGAGGCAGGGTGCGCTCGGCACCTACACGAACGGGGTTGCGATTGAAAGATTCGTTAGACCCAATGTCGAACAGTGGGCGGACTGCCAATAACACCAGCAGCCGAAGCAAAGGACAACAAACCGTTTCCTGTTGCTGCTACGGCGCGGCATAACTCTGTTTTATGAAAAATAAGAAAAAACATATTTATTCAATTCTTATTGTGCAATTCAACTGCCAATTCAATTGACATTTAAATTGACATATGCTATATTAAAGATGACTGTAAAGAGGTGATAAATATGCTGACAGTTAAAGAGAATACAACATTAGTGGGTGTTTCAGAACTTCGCAAGGGAATCGAAAAAATTCTCGAAAAAGCCCGAACAGGGCTTGTTATCATCGAAAAGCGACACAAACCGACTGCCGTACTAATGTCCAATGAGGAATATGAACATATACAGCAGGTTGTTGAGACTGCTGAAGACATAGTCCTGGGATTCATCGCAAATGGACGCTATAAAAAGAGCAAAGAAAAAGATTACGTCAATATCGAATCTCTCCTGAAATGACTAAGTAAATATGTGGCAGATAAAAATTCACCGCCGGGTCATTGATGAAGATTTCAAAAAGATCAGCAAAAATGACCGATCCACCATCCTAAAAACCCTTTACAAGAAATTAAGCGTTGACCCTGAAAAATACGGCTCTCCCCTCCGCAGTGAATTGAAAGGCTTTTGGAAATTAAAAATCTCCCATTATCGTATTATTTATAAAATTGAAAAAAGCACTGTTAAGGTGCTGGCGCTAAAAGTCGGCATGCGCCGCGATGAAAAAGTTTATAGAGAAATGCTTCAGCACATAAATAAAATATAAGTATATGCCCGGGCCATAAAGCTGATGACCTGCCGGCCGCTATAAGGAAAAAGATAGAAAATATTCAGGTATTTGATATAATATTGTCATGATAAAAAAGGTTGTAAAAAAGCTTGGCCTAAGAGACAAAGGAGATGATCTTGCTTACTGGCTTTCAAAATCCCCCGAAGAACGCATTGAGGCAGTAGAAATATTGAGGAAACGGTTCAATGGAAGAACAAAAAGATTTCAAAGAACTATTACAGTTATTCAACAAACATAATGTTGAGTATGTAATCATTGGCTCTTACGCTTTAGCCTTTCATGGATGTCCCCGATATACCGGAGACTTAGATATATTAGTTAAACCTGACTCAAATAATGCAAAAAATATAATCTCGGCAAATGAACTACCCCGCAGCAAGCTGCGAGGTATCAAGTCTGTCATTCCGGCTTGTCCGGAATCTCCCTGTATCAAAGATAGATTCCGGACAAGCCGGAATGACAAAAATGACGAAAACTATTGAAACCCCGAAGCAAGCTTCGAGGAATTCTTTTGATTAAAGGACAATATGGTGATATATCCGTATATTTTATCGGTAAAGATGAGTTAATTATTAATAAAAAAACTCTCGGGCGGCATAAAGATTTAGCAGACATAGAATCTATTACGGAATAACCATCTAACAACTTAATCCGCCAGACTATTCCCGCCGCCTTTCAGGCGTCTGCTCCAACCGCCTGACAGCCGATCCTTCGACCCCCTCGACAAGCTCGGGACAAGAAGGCTCAGGACAGGCGACTTTTTCGTTTATTGCTTTATCCCCTGAGTTTTGATATCCTTTTTTTAAACATGCCCACTCTGTACCTTATAGACGGAAATTCCTATTTCTACCGCGCTTTTTACGCGATAAAAAGACTCTCTAATTCAGCGGGCTTTCCCACTAACGCCATCTACGGCTTCACAACCATGATCCTGAAGTTACTAAAGGAAAAAAAACCGGACTTTTTTGCCATTGTATTTGACTCACCTGAGCCTACTGAAAGACACAGGGCATACGCGGAGTATAAAGCCCACAGGCCGCCAATGCCTGATGACCTCCAGCTGCAGATCCCTGTTATCAAGGATGTAATAAATGCCTTCAGGATAAAGACAGTTGAAATGCCGGGCTACGAAGCTGATGACCTGCTGGCCACTATAGCGAAAAAGTATGAAAAAAAAGACATTGACGTCTTCATTGTTACAGGAGACAAAGACCTGTGCCAGGTGATCAGCCCGAAGATCAAACTCTATGACAGTATGAAAGAAAAAGTCACTGAAGAAAAGGACGTTATAGAGCGCTTCGGGGTTGAACCGTCCCGCATCCCGGAAATCATGGCATTAATGGGCGACAAGTCTGACAACATCCCCGGTGTCCCGGGCATAGGAGAAAAAACCGCGGTAGCGCTTTTAAAAGAATTTGGAAGCCTCGACAATCTGATAGAGAATCATTCCCGGATAAAGAAACCAAAGCTCAAAAAAACAACATCAGAGAATATCGACAATATCAGGCTAAGTCTTATGCTTTCGACAATTGACACAAATATCCCTTTAGACCTGTCACTAAAAGACCTTGAGCCAAAAGAACCCGCGTGGGACAGGTTAGAAGAGTTCTTCCGGAAATTTGAGTTCAACCGGCTCCTTAAACTTCTTCCGGGACAGGAAGCGGCTGCCGAAGACAGCACTGAATATATAACCATCCTTGATAAAAACGCCTTAAAAAAACTCGTAACCGGTTTAAAGGACCATATCGCCATTGATACCGAGACCACCGCAAGATCACCGATCACAGCTGAACTCGTGGGGGTGTCACTGTCTGATAAGCCGGAGAAGGCCTATTACATACCTGTTGCCCACTCCTACAGCGGCGCGCCCGAGCAATTAGCCAAAGAATATGTCCTTGAGCAAATAAGGCCCGCTCTGGAAGACCCGGACATAAAGAAGACCGGTCATAACATAAAATATGACCTCATAGTACTGAAAAACGAGAAAATAGATCTGAAGGGTATTGACTTTGATACAATGCTGGCGTCTTATCTTTTGAACCCCAACAGATCGAGGCACAATCTTGAAGATGTCTCCATGAACTATCTCTCACTTAAAAAACAATCGTTTAAGGAAGTTACTGACAAAGGCAAAAAGAATTTCAAAGAAGTATCTGTGGAAGACGCCGCTAAATACTCCGGAGAAGACTCGGCAGTAACTTTAAAACTGCGGAACCTGCTTGAGCCGGAGATAGAAAAACAGGGGCTTTCAAAGTTATTTAATGACATAGAAATGCCTCTGATCGAAGTCCTCGCGGACATGGAGATGGCCGGTGTAAAAATAGACCTGTCTCTGATGAACATCCTTTCAGAGGAACTTGGAAAAGAACTTTCAGCGCTTGTAAAACGCATATATTTTCTGGCGGGTGAAGAGTTTAATATCAATTCGCCAAAACAGCTTCAGGAGATACTGTTTCAAAAGATCGGGCTCAGAACAATAAAAAAGACCAAAACAGGGTTTTCTACAGATGTTGACGTACTCGAACAGCTTTCACTTGAGCACGAACTTCCAAAGGAGATACTTGAGCACAGGACGCTGTCAAAGGTTAAAAGCACATATGTAGACGCGCTTCCCAGGATCGTTAATCACAAAACTGGAAGGCTTCATACGTCATTTAACCAGACAATAACCGCTACCGGAAGACTCAGCAGTTCAGAGCCCAACCTTCAGAACATACCCATAAGAGGTAAATGGGGACAAAGAATAAGACAGGCTTTTACAGCCGAAAAAGCTCACCTGCTCCTGTCGTCAGACTATTCACAGATAGAGCTGCGCGTGCTTGCCCACTTCAGCCGGGACAAAGGGTTGATCGAGGTGTTCAAAAAAGACGGTGATATACATACAAGAACAGCTTCTGAACTGTTCGGAGTCGCCCCTGAAAACGTTACAACAGAAATGAGGCGCATGGCCAAGACCGTCAACTTCGGGGTCATATACGGCATCAGCCCTTTTGGGCTGAGCAGACAGCTGGGCATAGCTCATGATGAGGCGAAGCTTTACATAGACACATATTTTGCAAAACACAGCGGGGTCAGGAACTATGTGGACAAATTGATCAGCGAAACATCTGAAACAGGTTATGTATCAACTATTTTTAACAGAAAAAGGGCCATACCTGAACTGCTGAGTACGAACAGGAACACGCGGCAGCTCGGCGAAAGGCTGGTCATAAATACGCCTATCCAGGGCTCTGCGGCTGATATAATTAAATTATCAATGCTTAACATCCAGAAAAGGCTGAAAAAGGAAAAGCTTGGGACACGGATGCTCCTGCAGGTACATGACGAACTGTTATTTGAAGTACCGGAAAAAGAAAAAGACAGGGCAGAATCCCTGGTAAAAGAAGAAATGGAAAACGCTGTGGAGCTTAACGTGCCGTTAAAAGTAGATATCGGTATTGGCAGGAACTGGGCGGAAGCGCACTAAAATCAGTTATTCGTTATTGGTTATTCGTTATTGGTCTAAAAACCATGAATGCAAAGTAAACGTTTAGTGAACGAATATGATAATAAGTAAATCCTTACATTGTGCTTACCCGCCTTGTAGTGTGGCGGGTGACCACTAAACAAAAAACCAGCAATTTTTTATAACGGAGTTATTATTCCATCTGTTTACGGGAACATCTCAGGTCTGAAGAGAAGCGATATTAAAGCGCTTGAGAGGATCTACAGAAGACGCATACCACGGCAAAAGGCCCTTACCCCTGAACTAACAAAATACCTGGCTGAATGTTCATCTTCGATAGGCCGGCAGGTCGGCATACTTGCGGACAGAGACGGCAGTATCAGTCATGTGATCGTAGGAGACGCAAAGGGGATCTTCATCCCGGAGCTGACCAGTCATCCGCTCGGCAGGAAAGTGCTTCGCGGTCTGAGGCTGATCCACACGCACCTGAAGAACGAGCAGATAAATCAGGACGATCTGACCGACCTTTCTTTGCTCAGGCTTGACGCCCTTATAGCCATAGGGCTCAGGGACGGACACGCGGGCAACATTTACCTGGCCCATCTGCTGCCTCAGGGCTCAAAAACGCCTTATGAAATAAGCGGCCCTGTTCCCTGGCAAAAGATCGAAACGGCATTTGAAGATTTTGATACCCTGATCGCCTCCCTTGAAAATGAAATGCAGTCAGGACAGTTCGGCGCGGGATTTGATACAAAAGATAAAAGGGAACGCGCGATACTTGTCAATGTTTCAACCGGGTCAAAATACGATCAGGAAGATTCCATGGATGAGCTAAAGGAACTTGCGGGCTCAAGCAATGTCCTGGTACTGGATACTGTGCTTCAGAGACCAAAGCAGATAAACCCCAAATATCTTATGGGCCAGGGAAAAATAAAAGAACTTGTTATTAACGCCCTTAGCAAGGGGGCGACACTTCTTATTTTTGACCAGGACCTTAACCCTTCACAGATAAAGGCTATCAGCGACATTACCGAGCTGAAGGTCATAGACCGCTCTCAGCTTATTCTTGATGTGTTCGCGAGACGCGCCCACAGCAGGGAGGGCAAGGTCCAGGTAGAGCTTGCCCAGTTACGCTACAGGCTTCCGAAGCTCACGGGCAAGGGGACCGCCATGTCAAGATTAATGGGAGGCATCGGAGGCAGGGGCCCGGGTGAAATGAAGCTTGAAGTTGACAGGCGGAGAGTCAGGGACAGGATAGGTCTTCTTGAAAAACAGCTGAAGGCGCTGAGCCGCGCAAGACAGCAAAGAAAGGCACGCCGCATTGAACAGAACATCCCCATCTTATCGATCATAGGCTATACAAATGCCGGCAAATCAACGCTGCTTAATAATCTTACAAGAAGCAAAACCTTTGTTGAGGACAAGATGTTCGCGACCCTTGATACCGCAAGCAGAAGGCTGAGGTTCCCCAGGGAAAGAGACGTGATCATTACAGACACAGTTGGTTTCATCAGGGACCTTCCGAAAGACCTTCTTGCCGCGTTCAGGGCAACCCTTGAAGAGCTTAAAGACGCGGACCTGCTCCTGCATATCGTGGATATTTCAAATCCCAGGTTCGAGCAGCAGATCCGGTCTGTTGAAAAAATACTGTCGGATCTGGGGCTTTCAGACAAACCGGCGCTTCTTGTCTTTAATAAAGAGGACCTCGCGGAAAAAGAAGAGGTTGAAGCAATATGCAGGAGATTTAATACAGTCTCTATTTCAGCGTTAAGACCCGAGACATTCCACAGGCTTCTAAGCGCTGTAGAGAACAGGCTCTGGCCGTTCTGACAGAAGTAGAGAGTAGATAGAGAGTGGAACTGACAACAGGCAGGGATATAAAATCTACAATCTATAAATGCTGGCGAACCAAAGGGGAGCAATGATAATAATTGTTTATTCCTTACATTGTGTTTACCCGCCGGTTCTTGTGGAGGGCTTACCCAAAGGGTGATCACTAAATCAAAAATCTTACTTTGCACAGCTCTCTACTTTTTTCCATATCCCCCATAGCGCAAGAAGCAGGACTAAAAACAGTAATGCCCATAACATCAGTCCCGCGTACAGCTTTGCCGCCCATTTCTCAGCGAGAATCGGAACCGCGAAAAAAAATGAAAGTACGTACCATATAATGGTGGATATGCGAAAGATGGAAAGGTCTTTGCGAAGCTTTTGCTGCTCTTTTCCTGAATATTCACGCGACTTGCCGAGAGCGCGCAAAGATATGGTCACCGCGCTTAAGGCGCAAATTGCAGAGGCAATCAATGTAATAGCGTCCAGTAACATCAAGGCTCCTTTTAGCCGGGCTGGATGACCATGGCGTAATCAGTTTAATGTTATTTATATTACTTAAAAGACAAATTATCAACAACCGTTTTTCATGAGACAAAAAGTTAAAGAGATAGAAGTCAGGTCTGTACTGACAAAAACAGGCATACCCGGGAAAAAATACTGTATAAACCCTTATATCGGCTGTGTCCATGCCTGCAAATACTGCTACGCGACATTTATGAAAAAGTTCACCGGACATATAGAGCCGTGGGGCAGTTTTGTTGATGTAAAAATAAACGCCCCGGAAAGACTTGAAAAACAGCTTAAGCGGGCTGAGCGGGGCGATATCATAATGAGCTCTGTCACTGACCCTTACCAGCCGGTCGAGAGCAAATACATGATCACAAGAAAATGCCTTGAGATCATCGCGTCACACGGGTTTCCAGTGGATATTCTTACAAAATCGCCTCTTGTTCTAAGGGACATTGACATAATATCAGAGATGAATGCCGAGGTGGGTATTACAATAACAACTGACGATGATAGCATTAGAAGGATATTTGAGCCGAACGCCCCTGTCATTTCAGCGCGCATTGAGGCGTTGAAGACCCTGCATAAAAAAGGCATCGATACGTATGTCTTCATAGGCCCTTGCCTTCCAATGGACCCTGAGGCGCTTGCCCGGAAAATAAGGCCTTATGTTAACAGTGTTCTTATAGACAGGATGAATTATGAATCCAGGGCCAAAGGGCTTTATAGAAAATTCGGCATGGAGAAATGGCTTGATGATAAATACATCACAGAAATTATCATGAGATTAAAAAAAGGCTTTTCAGATAAACAGGTGGAGGTCTGCTGAAGGGCGCATCAATTGACAATAAGTCTTTTTATAGGGTATGTTAAATAACTTTACGGAAGGATTAGAAGTGAGGGCCTATAGCTCAGCTGGTTAGAGCGCACGCCTGATAAGCGTGAGGTCAGTGGTTCAAATCCACTTAGGCCCACCATGCAATTGAAAATTGACAATCGACAATTGACAATTTAAACGGTACGGGGGTGAGGCTTCCCGAAGCATCGGGACAGGCAGCTGGGAGAGCGGTCGATCCGACAGGTCATACCAACTCATTAGAATTAATCAGACTTTTTTCGTTAAACTAAAAAAAAGAAAATTTTGCCGGGGGTGTAGCTCAGCTGGGAGAGCGGTCGATCCGACAGGTCATACCAACTCATTAGAATTAATCAGACTTTTTTCGTTAAACTAAAAAAAAGAAAATTTTGCCGGGGGTGTAGCTCAGCTGGGAGAGCG
>BDTR01000029.1:0-2500 GCA_002897775.1 bacterium BMS3Bbin08
GTGCAGGATCCAGGCTTAATTATAAACAGATCACCAATAGGCCTAAAAGAGCACATGAGAAAAATAAGCTCTCAGGGAAGGTTCAAAAGACTTATACGCCTTCAAATACCCACCCCTGGAGAAAACTGCAACATTTAGGCTATATGCAGAAACAAAAGGGGATTTCTGAGAGCAATATTTAAAACTTACAAATAGGACATTTCTATTTTGGTAAGAATAGGACATTTCTAAATTGGTTTGACATATTTTTTCAGCCCCTCTTGACTTTGATTTTAGGTTTCATATATGATATACTTTCCTTAAGGGAACGAAAAACAAATAAGTATGTAGTTAGTTGATACATACAAAGGGGCAGTACGTTGTCCGAATTGTGTTTTTTCCCGCCTGGAAAACTTGGCAGTGAAATACTGCAAATGCTCTTTGAAAATTTAAGAAGTAGGCCCGCAGTCAATTTTTTCAATTTGAGAGTTTGATCCTGGCTCAGAACGAACGCTGGCGGTGCGCCTAACACATGCAAGTCGAACGGGGTGCTTGAAGCTGATCGCTTCGGCGTGAAGCATCTTGTTACCTAGTGGCGAACGGGTGAGTAACACGTAGGCAACCAACCCTTAGGATTGGGATACTCCCGAGAAATCGGGAACAATACCGGATATGACCCCGGGGTGAAATGCCCTGAGGTAAAAGCTGCGAGCAATCGTGGCGCCTTTGGATGGGCCTGCGGCCTATCAGCTAGTTGGTGAGGTAACGGCTCACCAAGGCAGAGACGGGTAGCCGGACTGAGAGGTTGATCGGCCACACTGGAACTGAGACACGGTCCAGACTCCTACGGGAGGCAGCAGTGAGGAATTTTGCGCAATGGGCGAAAGCCTGACGCAGCGACACCGCGTGGGGGAAGAAGGCTCTCGGGTTGTAAACCCCTTTCGTGAGGGAAAAAGTCCCGGGCAACCGGGATGATGGTACCTCAGGAAGAAGCCACGGCTAACTCTGTGCCAGCAGCCGCGGTAAGACAGAGGTGGCAAGCGTTGTTCGGATTTACTGGGCTTAAAGGGCGTGTAGGCGTCCTGATAAGTCAGATGTGGAAGCCTCAGGCTTAACCTGAGAATTGCATTTGAAACTGTCAGGATTGAGTCGTGCAAGGGAGGGCAGAATTCCTGGTGGAGCGGTGAAATGCGTAGATATCAGGAGGAAGGCCGGTGGCGAAGGCGGCCCTCTAGGCACTGACTGACGCTGAGGCGCGAAAGCGTGGGGAGCAAACAGGATTAGATACCCTGGTAGTCCACGCCCTAAACGGTGGGTACTAGGTGTGGGTGGCGATAGTCATCTGTGCCGCAGGGAAACCATTAAGTACCCCGCCTGGGGAGTACGGTCGCAAGATTAAAACTCAAAGGAATTGACGGGGGCCCGCACAAGCGGTGGAGCATGTGGTTTAATTCGACGCTACGCGAAAAACCTTACCTGGGCTTGACATGCTAGTAGTAGGGACCCGAAAGGGCGACGATCCGGCTTCGGTTGGAAGCTAGCACAGGTGCTGCATGGCTGTCGTCAGCTCGTGCCGTGAGGTGTTGGGTTAAGTCCCGCAACGAGCGCAACCCCCATTCTCTGTTGCTCCGGGTAACCGGGGCTCTCTGAGAAAACTGCCGGCGAAGAGCTGGAGGAAGGTGGGGATGACGTCAAGTCCTCATGGCCCTTATGCCCAGGGCTACACACGTGCTACAATGGTAGATACAAAGGGAAGCCAACCCGCGAGGAGGAGCCAATCCCCCAAAATCTATCTCAGTTGGGATCGGAGTCTGCAACTCGACTCCGTGAACCTGGAATCGCTAGTAATTGTGGATCAGCACGCCACGGTGAATACGTTCCCGGGCCTTGTACACACCGCCCGTCACACCACGAAAGTCTGTTGTACCCGAAGTGGGTGGGCTAACCCCGAGCAATCGGGGAGGCAGCCTCCGAAGGTATGGCCGGTAATTGGGGTGAAGTCGTAACAAGGTAGCCGTAGGGGAACCTGCGGCTGGATCACCTCCTTTCTAAGGAGCATGAATTACAGTTAGTAAGTGACATTAGTCACTCTAAAGATTTGCGGGCCTACTTCTTGAAAATTTAAAGTGCAAATGCCCTGATACGTCGGGGCGAGCTCTTTGACAACTGAAGGGATTAGAAAAGGCTGGGTCAAGGAAGTAAGGGCATATGGTGGATGTCTTGGCATCAAGAGGCGATGAAGGACGTGGCCAGCTGCGAAAATTCACGGGGAGGAGTAAGTTTCCTTTGATCCGTGAGAGTCCGAATGGGGAAACCCATCCTGAGTAAAGTCAGGATATCATGCGCTGAATACATAGGCGTATGAGGCGAACCCGGGGAAGTGAAACATCTCAGTACCCGGAGGAAAAGAAATCTAAAGAGATTCCCTGAGTAGCGGCGAGCGAACGGGGAACAGCCCAAACCCGGACACACAACCGAGGGGTTATGGGGTCAGGTCTTGAAATTTGCATTTATAAATCTT
>BDTR01000029.1:5000-214263 GCA_002897775.1 bacterium BMS3Bbin08
CGAACCTCTGGTGTGTGGGTTGTTCTGCCAAGAGCAACGCCCAGTAGCTATGTTCGGACGGGATAACCGCTGAATGCATCTAAGCGGGAAGCCTCCCTCAAGATTAGGTCTCCCCTCCCGAGCAATCGGGACTGAAGGGCTGTGGTAGACTACCACGTTGATAGGCTGGGTGTGTAAGTTCGGTGACGGATTTAGCTAACCAGTACTAATAGCCCGTGTGCCTTGACCCATCCTTTTCTGATCCCTGCAGTTTGTCAGATTTGCAAGATAGTACTTTTTAAACATATTCCTGTTCATGTATAAATAAAGCCCACTTGTAAGTGGGCTTTATTTATGGTATAAGGATAACTAATAAATGGGAATAGGGACCTGTCAGAAAATGTTTTTTTCAGGCGGGTTTGATTTTTTCAAAAAATGAATGGTAAAATATTAAGTTTTTGAAAATAAATCGGGCGTTTAATAAAATGCGGGAAAAATACGTATTCAGTGAAATAATAGATTTAGGCAAGAGACGCGGGGTACTCACGTATGATGAGATAAACGAAGCCCTGCCTTCCGAGTTCTTTACGCCTGACGAGATCGAAGACCTGATGGACCTTCTCCACGACATGGGTGTGCGCGTGGTTGAGTATGAGGAAAGGGGAGGGATCGAGGCGCCTGAAAAAGAAGAGCCGCCTGCGTATGAAAAGACAGAGGACCTTGTCCAGGCGTACTTCCATTCAATGGGCGATATCTCTATCCTTACAAAGGATGAAGAGGTTGAGCTGGCCAAGAAGCTTGACGAAGGAAAGGAGATCATCAGAAAAATTCTCTATTCCCTTCCTTTGACCAGAAAAGTGGACAGGAGTTTACTCAACAACGGTGAGGAGGCCATGGAAGAGGAGGAGCGGATCGAGGAAACCACAAAGATAGTCCTGCTCAAGCTCCATCTGCTTGTAAGGGAAGTAAGAGTCCACAATAAGAGACTGATCTCTTACGGGGGCACATTAACTTCTTTAAGAAAGCTTCTTAGAGAGGAAAAGGCCAAAAAGAAGCCAGGGACGAAAAAACTTGCCAATATGACAGACCTTGCAAAAACGACCACAAAGGCCTTTAAGAACATAGAGACCACGCTCGGCAAAAAAGTCGACGAGTTGTTACTACAGTGGGACAGGATATATAAGGTCCAGGCCTTTGTAAGCGAGGCAAAGAACGAGCTTATAACCCGGAACCTGAGACTCGTGGTCAATATCGCGAAAAACTATGTGGGCAGGGGACTGCCTCTACTGGACCTTATACAGGAAGGCAATATTGGCCTGATGAAGGCGGTTGATAAGTTCAGACATGAAAAGGGGTTCAAGTTCAGCACGTATGCTACCTGGTGGATAAGGCAGGCGATCACAAGGGCGCTTATAGACCAGACCAAGACCATAAGGGTGCCTGTTCATATGATGGAGTTTTATAACAGGGTCACAAAGGCCTCAAGAGAGCTTACGCAGATCCTCGGCAGGGAACCGACCGATGAGGAGGTCGCGGCCAAACTGAAGGTTCCTCCCAAAAAAGTGGAAGAGGTTTACAGGGCCATTCAGGATCCTATTGCCCTTCAGACGCCGGTCGGTGATGAAGACACTGAACTTGAGGACTTTATAGGTGACAAGAACAGCCCGTCCCCTTATTCGGACGCGGAGAACAAGGAAGTATCCGGTTACATACAGAAAGTTCTGGGTACACTTACGCCTAAAGAGGAAAAGGTCATAAGAATGAGGTTCGGTATAGGCGTGGACAGGGACCATACCCTTGAAGAAGTGGGCAGGCATCTGCTGATCACAAGAGAGAGGGTAAGGCAGATCGAGGCCAAGGCTTTAAGGAAGCTGAAACACCCGAGCAGGCTGAGGGCGCTTAAGACATTGGTAACTATGTAAAAGAACAGATACAGTGGACAAAAAAAGGAGAGAATAATTTCTCTCCTTTTTTTGTTTGAATTTGGTTATTTGTTATTTATATGTTTACCCGATTAGAAAGCACCGTGAATAGCCACAGTCTTTTTGTTAGAAGGGTGAATGTCTTCTAACGGGGTTTACCTCTGTCCCCAATTATCTCCGATCTTTATTTCGTCATCCTGAGTTGTCAGGATAACAGCAGCGGATGTGGTGGGCTGAAGCGAAAAAACCCGCAATTTTCCAATAACCCTTTCAACCGGATCCTTGGATAAGGCGGAGAAAGTATCACCAACTGCAAGCCCGTCATCTTCTCCCTTGTCAAGATAAACTACCTCGCCTTCACCGACCATTTTGGCGTTTGTATAGGTCTCAACAAGGTAGCCTTCTACGTCAGGTGTTCCTGGTTTATCCGGGAGAACCGGAGATTCCATTTCAGTGTAAGGCATTAACCCGTTGCCTACGGCAATGTCCTCGTAAGAAACAAGGACCTCTGCCCTTGGAACGTCATGATCCTCTCCGTCCATTCCGATAACCTCTATGATCCCGGCTATCCTTATCTGATGTCCCAGAGACCTTCCTGTCTTTGGATGCTTGACCTTTTTGATGTCTTTGATCACGAAGAACCTGTCACCCACGAACGAGCCGTCAGGCGTGTCCAGATAGACATGATCATTTTGGCCGAACATTGTCCTGGTCTTGCCGCTCGGCGAAGAGACGATTTCTCCGATGCTGGGGAATTCACCTGAAAGCCATCCGCTTGCGATATACAGGTCCTTGGAAACAATATATTCTTTTGGTTTCTCAAGAGGAATAAGTGGCAGCGGTTCCAGCTCGGCAACAACAGGGACTTCCTCCTCTGTTGCCATCATTCTCATTAGTTCTTCTTTTGAGGGTATCCTTATCCTGTTGCCTGGATAAATAAGGTCAGGATTTTTGATCTGGGGATTGAATTTCCACACCTGCGGCCAGAGAAAAGAGTCATCCAGCCTGGCGTACGTTATGTCCCACAGTGTATCTCCCTTTACAACAGTATGATACTCCGGTTCTTCTGCTTCCTGCGCGCCTGCAGCAGCAGCCATAAACACAGCCAGGCAAATAATAAGTAAAAAATAAAATCTTTTTTTCATCCCGTTCCTCCTGTATTCTCGCCCCAGCGAACCTGCCTGTCGGTTTACCCGCCTTGTAGTGTGGCGGGCAGACAACTCCGAAAAGGCGGAAAAACCACTTATGACTAAAATATCCTACTAATTGGTTTCTGTCAAGGTTTTTTAGAGATCGCCGCAGAAGCCCACCGATTTCTGATTTCACAAATATTAACAAGATCACACAGATTTTTTGTTATCTGAGTTATCAGCTTTAAATTTGGTATGATCAAGAGGGGAGCAGCTCTCTATGTCATGTAGCCCGCGTTGATCTTTATATACTTCTCGGTCAGGTCGCAGGTGAGCACCCTGGCCGCTTTTTTGCCGAGACCCAGATCAACGGTAATTGTGATTTCATCAGGAGAAAGCAGGTTCTTTGGCGCTCTGTTCACACCCGCGCCCCTGCGCACAAGCTGACAGTTATTTACCGTAATACTGATCTTTTGCTCGCTGACCCTGACCCCTGAGTAACCGACTGCTGCCATTATCCGTCCCCAGTTGGGTTCTTGCCCGTAAAGCGCGGTTTTAACGAGTAAAGAGTCGGCTATGGACCGGGCTGTTTTTTCAGCGTCAGCTTCGGTCCTGGCGCCTTTTACAGAAACATTTATCAATTTTGTTGCGCCTTCACCATCTAGCGCTATCATACGGGAAAGGTTGTCCGCTATGCCGGCAATGGCGTTTTCGAATTTTTTGTACGCAGGTGATCTGCGGGTTAAAGGCGTGTTCTTCAGCATTCCGTTAGCCATTACCATAACAGTATCGTTCGTGCTCATATCACCGTCAATAGTCAATTTGTTAAATGATGTATTCACTGCCTTTCTCAGGGCTGAATCAAGCGCTTCGGTGCTTACGGCAATATCCGTGACCATGAAGCTCAGCATAGTGGCCATGTTGGGGCATATCATTCCTGCCCCCTTTGCGATGCCCGCGACCGTCGCTGTCTTGCCGTTGATCTTTATTTTTCTTGAGAATATCTTTGGAAAAGTGTCGGTTGTCATTATCGCGGAGGCGGCATCAGATATGGAACCGGAAGAAAGCTTTCCGGCTGCTTTTGGTATTGCTTTTCTGATCTTCCGCATTGGAAGGGGGCGGCCTATCAATCCGGTTGACGCCACGTAAACCTGTCCGACCGGGACTCCCAAAGAACCGGCTGTTATCGCGGCCATTTCCCGGGCATCCTTAAGCCCCTGGGGGCCTGTGCACGCGTTCGCGTTTCCGCTGTTGATTATAATGGCGCGGCCTTTTTGCGACCTGATACGCCTGATATCCAGCTTTACCGGCGCGGCCTTGATACTGTTCGTGGTGAAGACGCCCGCTATATTGGCGGGACTTTCGGAAAATATCAGGGCAAGGTCTTTGCCGGTCTTTTTAATGCCGCTGGCAAGGCCCGCGAATTTAAACCCGGAAACAATTACTTTTTTGAAAATTTTTGGTTTTTTCATAGCCCGGTGATTTAAGTAGACATAGCAAGATCAGATATGGCAAATGCGGATTGCCGGGTTAAAAAAATCCGGATTCCAAGGTCTGGATTCCGCAATCCCCGGCCCTGGCTTAATATGGATTCTTATCATGAGCTGTTTATCCGGGCCAGATGGAAAGACCTGTCAATCCGGTTGTTTCATTAAAGCCGTACATAATATTCATATTCTGTACGGCCTGGCCTGACGCGCCTTTCAAGAGGTTATCGATAGTGCTTATTATTATAAGCGTCTGGGTCTTTGAGTTGTGCGTGTCCGAGAAGATGGATATATCACAAAAGTTGCTTCCAGAAACCGCTTTTGTGGTCGGATATTCTCCGTTTCTTAATACCCTTACGAACGGTTCATCAGCGTAGAAATCCCTGTACCGTTTCTGAACGTCTGATAATTTGACCTTTCTTTTTGTTTTTACGTAAATAGTGCTCAGTATTCCCCTGTCCATGGGGATCAGGTGAGGCGTAAACACGACTGTGATCTTCTTTTTTGATACTGAACTCAGTTCCTGCTCTATTTCAGGTGTGTGGCGGTGCACTGTGACGGCATAGGCCTTGACCGACTGGCTTGTCTCTGAGAACATAATGGGCAGGGAAGGGTTCCTGCCGGCTCCTGAGACGCCTGATTTCGAATCTATGATAATTGAGTTTGTGTCCAGATAACGCTCTCCGATAATAGGAGAAAGACCGAGGATCGCGCTCACAGGGTAACAGCCGGGGTTAGCCACTATTGAGGCTTTTTTAATTTTTTCCCTGTACAGTTCAGGAAAACCGTAGACAGACTTTCTAAGAAGTGCAGGAAACTTGTGCCTTGTCTGATACCACTTCCTGTACACTAAAGCGCTTTTCAATCTGTAGTCAGCGGAAAGGTCGATCACTTTTTTACCGGCCTTATAAAAGTAGGAAACAGCTTCCTGGGATTCTTTATGCGGAAGACACAGGAAGAACAGGTCGGCTTTTTTTACGTCTTCTTTGCGGTTGAACCGTTCAAATTTTAATTTAAAGCCTTTCAGGTTCGGGAAAAGTTCAGACACGCGCTTGCCGGCTGAACGCTCGGACGTGACAACTGCTATTTTTACATTGGGATGCTGTTTGAGCAGTCTTAAAAGCTCACCGCCTGTGTAACCGCTTCCGCCTATGATAGCTACTTTAAGCATAAGTAATAGAGTAATTAAGCACTTAAGTTATTGGACCTAATTATACAGGATTTTTAAAGGAATGACTTAATAACTGAGTGACTGAATAACCTGATAAGTTTAACGTTTTGAGAACTGGAAGCGCTTCCTGGCGCCCTTCTGGCCGTACTTCTTTCTTTCCTTGACCCGTGGGTCCCTTGTCAGCAGTCCTTCTTTTTTGAGCTTTTCCCTGAAGTCTGAATTGAGCTGAAGAAGGGCCCTTGCGATCCCGTGTCTTATTGCTCCGGCCTGTCCTGTCATACCTCCGCCGTGAACCTTGACAAATACGTCGTACTTGCCGGTGACAGCGACCGTGTCCAGGGGCTGTTTGACGATCATCTTCAGGGTTTCTGAAGGGAAATATTTATTCAGAGGCTTTTTATTAACATTGATCTCACCCTTGCCGGGTTTCAGTATCACTCTTGCTATGGATGATTTTCTTCTTCCTGTGCCGCCGTATTGTATTTCAGTTGTTCCCAAGATACCTCCTAGTATAATGCATTATACTTGATTACACTGATTTAAAATACGATTACACCGATACACCGATTTTTTTAATTTTTTTATCTGTGTAATCTGCCTCGTTATCTGTGAAATCATGCTTTATTCAGTTTTAAAGCAACGGGATTTTGTGACTGATGCGGATGTTCAGGGCCGCTGTAAACTTTTAATTTTTTCATCTGCTTCCTTCCAAGCCTGTTCTTTGGCAGCATGCCGTGCACAGCAGAGATGATCAGCTTTTCAGGAGTGCTGTTCATAAGCTCTTTTGCGGTCCTTTTTTTAATGCCCCCCGGATATCCCGAATGACGAAAGTATTCCTTGTTCTCCAGTTTGTTGCCTGTCAGGCGTACCTTGCCGGCGTTAATGACAACAACGAAATCACCGGTGTCTATATAAGGGGTGTAGATAGGCTTTGTCTTGCCTTTGAGTATCGAAGCTACCCTGGAGGCAAGCCTTCCGAGAACCGCACCGTCGGCGTCTACAAGATGCCACTTCTTTTCAACATCCGTATTTTTAGCAAGAAAGGTTTTCATATCTATTCCTTTTAATAATCTAAGTTACCGTGATTCAAGACTAAAATGATACTCTAAACCCTACTGATTTGTCAATTTACCCCCTGAGATAGTAAAAACTGATTATCTCACGGGGTGAACCCCTGATATTTTTGCTTACTCAAAGAACGTGGTTGAACAGGCTTGATATGGCCTTATACTCTGTCAGAGGGGCGGCATGACAGGTGAGTCCAGAACGTCTCATCTATTTCGTCAATATATTCCTGAAGCGGGTAATTTCTGCCGCATTCCATGCAGCGAAGGTGCACGCTCCTTCAACCCATAATAAACGTCAGGCTTCCGTCGCAATCTCTACAGTTCAAGTTATCTGTCGGAATCATAACAGGTTAATATATAGAAATATCACTATATTAGTATATATTAACCAGAGCGAAAATGAAATAAATCAGGGACAGAAGATCCTGATTTCCTGGGGCTGGAAAGCTGTAAACCCTTATTTTACTTGATTTTTACGTATAAATTATTAAATAATAAGCGTTGGTATAGATGTAGGGTTTGTTTACAGGGAGATGTAGAAGGTTATAAAAATGACAGCAAATTCGCAAAAGGAGCCAGTGTCTATTGCTTGTCAACATCAAGATCCATACGCATAGAGAATTAAGCTCAGGGCAAATTACCACGCTTTTCCGGCCCTCTATAAAGTATATCTGTCCATCACATGTTGAAATATCGTTGCCGCCTTATATAGGCATGATAAAAGGCAGGGAAGAACGAACCGGAGCAAGGGGTTTACCCCGTGAGATATATACCAGGAATTATCTCGCAGGGCATATTCGTAAAAGAATGATAGGCAAACAACTTTATCTCACGGGGTGAACATGTCTCTTAAAAATAAGATAGCCATTATTAGCGGCGCCTCCAGGGGTATAGGCAGGGCTATTGCTGTTGAACTGGCTGAGGCTGGCGCGAATATCAGCTTTAACTATCTTCATAGCGATGAGCAGGCAAAGGCCCTGGAAGAAGAGATCAAAAAAATGAACGTTAATGCCAGGGCTTTTAAGGCGGATATTAAGGACTATGAAGCTGTGAGATTATGGGTAGATGAGACCAGGGAATTGTTCGGAGGAATAGATATTGTTATCAATAATGCCGGTGTGACCAGGGACAAGGCGCTCGCGCTTATGGACCCTGCTGACTGGCATGAGGTGATCAGTACTAATCTGGACGGGACTTTCAATCTTTCAAGGGCTTCGATCGTGACGTTCATAAAGCAAAAAAGCGGGGTTATATTGAACATCTCCTCAGTGAGCGGGATCACGGGCCTGCCAAGGCAGACTAACTATTCAGCCTCCAAGGCCGGGATGATCGGGTTTACCAAGGCCCTTGCCAAAGAAGTCGCGTCCTATAATATCAGGGTCAACGCGGTTGCGCCGGGTTTTATAGAGACCGATATGCTCAAAAGTTTAAAAGAGGAGCATAAGAGCCGGATAATAGAGCAGATACCATCAAGCAGGCTGGGGAAGCCAGAGGAAATAGCAGAACTGGTAAGCTTCCTGGCCAGTGACAGCGCGAGCTATATTACAGGCCAGACCTTTGTCATAGACGGAGGATTGTCAATAATTTAGGAAATGAGAAAAAGAAAGAATAAAAAAATAGTGGTCACGGGTTTAGGTGTGATCGCGCCTAACGGCATAGGGAAGGAACAGTTCTGGCAGGCCCTTAAAGAGGGGAGGTCAGGGATCAAGCCTATCAGCAGGTTTGATACAAGCGAATTTAAATGCAAGCTGGCAGGAGAGATCTACGGGTTTAAACCAACATATTTTTTAGGCTCAAAAGGTTTAAGAAGTTTAGACAGGACCGCGAGGCTTTTGTGTTCCGCAGCAAAACTGGCCATAGAGGATGGAGGCTTTGTCATTGATAATAAGAATACCGATGATATCGGTGTGTGTACAGGAACGACTCTTTCGTCGCTCTGGAATTTTGCTGAATTTGAAAAAGGCGCGATAGTGGACGGCCCACTTTTTACTGATGCCTCTCTTTTTCCGGGCACAGTAGTAAATGCCGCTTCAAGCCAGGTATCAATACGCTTTAATATCCAGGGATTTAATACAACAATTTCAACAGGATACAGCTCGAGCATAGACGCGTTAAAATATGCTATTGATTTTATACGGCTTGGGCGCGTAAAGGCTGTTCTTGTAGGCGGGGTTGAGAGCCTTTCACTGCCCAATTTTATCGGGTTTTATAACCTCGGGTTTTTTGCCGGAATAAACGGCGAAGAAGTATCATGCCCTTTTGACAAGAGAAGAAATGGAATTATTTTAAGCGAGGGAGCGGCTGTTGTTTTAATAGAAGATGAGGAGTATGCCAGACAGAGGAACGCGAATATTTATGCTGAGGTAAATGGTGTTGGTAACTTTTTTGACGCTTTCAGGATGGGCAAATATGACCCTGAAGCAAGCGGTTTAAAAAACAGCATAAAAGAGGCTATCAGAAGTTCCGGATTGGGTGTTGATGACATAGACTATATAAGCGCTTCGGCTAATTCTGTTCCTGAACAGGACAGGCTTGAGACAAAGGTCATAAAGAGCGTGTTCGGCAGGTACGCGTATAACATTCCTGTGAGCGCGATTAAGTCAATGACAGGAGAGCCTTTCAGCGCGGCAGGCCTATTTCAGATAGCCGGCGCTGTCGGCAGTATGTATAACAGTTTTATACCGCCGACAATTAATTTTCAAGAGAGAGATAAAGATTGTGATCTGGATTACGTCGCAAATAAGTCCAGAATAGCCAGAATAAGAAATGTTCTGATCAACAACTTTGGGCCGGGCGGAAGCAACGCGGCATTTATTCTATCAAAATGGAACTAAGGAGGATCGTGAATGAGCGAAAATTTTGACGAAGAGCTGAAAAATCTGGTATCAGACATCATTGAGGTGCCTGTTGACAAACTGCTTCCTGAGGCAGAGTTTATAGAGGACCTTCAGGTGGACTCATTAAAGGCAATTGAGATCGTGGCTGCGGTTGAGAAGAAGTACAGGGTTGTTATTCCAGAACCGGATATACCAAAACTCAAAAATCTCGCGCAGATAATAGCGTATGTGAAAAACGTGAAGCAGGGATAGCAGATGCGTTTGGGAATAGAGCAGATCAGGTCCATATTACCTCAGCGGGAGCCGTTCCTGTTCATTGATGAGGTAATTGAGATCGACGGTACGAATAAAGTGGTAGCTGTCAGGGATATCAGAGGGGATGAAGATTTTTTTAAAGGGCACTTTCCCAATAGACCCATAATGCCGGGTGTTTTAATTATTGAGGCCCTGGCACAGACCGCCATAATCCTATACTCTGTATGTAAACTGGATATAGCCAGGACAAATCCAGATTATTATCTTGGGCGCGTAAAGGCAGAGTTTCTTTCTCCTGTAGTTCCAGGAGACAGGCTTATTCTGGAGGCAAACAACGTAAAAATAACAGATGAGGCAGGGATAGCTGACGCGCAGGCGCGGGTTGGCGACAGGATAGTTGCCAAAGCAAGCCTGGTATTCGGGATAAAACCCCGTGAGATATCACAATGAAAAACAGACGAGTAGTTGTAACAGGTCTGGGCGTTATTTCATCTGTTGGGATCGGCAAGGATGAGTTCTGGAAATCCATAACCAGCGGCAGATCAGGCATAAGTAAAGTCACTTCATTTGATACCACCGGCATGAGATGCCATAATGCCGCTGAGATAAAGAATTTTAACCCTGAGGATTTTATTCCCAAAAGAAAGATTCCATTTTTGGGCCGCACCTCGCAATTGGCCATTTCTGCCGCGTCGCTTACTTTAAAAGACGCGGGATTAACCCCCAGGAAAATTACTAACAACCGGGTTGGTGTTTTTCTCGGCACCACAATGGGTGAAAAGCCCCTGGCAGAGTCTATAGATACATGGGTGAAGAAAGGTGTTGCCAGCATAAGCAAGACGAAAATATTACAATCAACAGCCAATAATATCCCTGCCAATCTTGCAACACATTTTAAACTTAAGGGGCCGAATTATATGATCCCCACGGCATGCGCCGCGGGCAATTACGCGATAGGGTACGGGTTTGATTTTATAAAAAGAGGATATCTGGATCATGCTATTGTTGGAGGCGCTGACGCTTTTTCCGAACTCGCGTTTATCGGCTTTCATCGTATTTACGCGATGGCTCCTGAAAAGTGCCAGCCGTTTGACAAGAACAGAAAAGGCATGATGGTTGGTGAGGGGGCAGGAATTCTCCTTCTTGAATCGCTTGAGTCGGCCATGGAAAGGGGAGCGCCTATCTACGCGGAAATAGCAGGCTACGGTTTGAGCTGCGATGCTTTTCATATTACCACTCCCAAGCTGGAGGGTATACAAAAGGCTATTTTAAAGGCATTAAAGGACGCTGAGATCGAAAAAGGAGATGTTGATTATATATGCGCTCACGGAACAGGCACTCAGGGCAATGATAAGACAGAGTGCGCGGCAATCAAAAAAGTTTTTAATGGTGTCCATAAGACAGTGTCTGTCAGCTCTATTAAATCAATGCTCGGCCATCCTATGGGCGCCGCGTCAGCCATTGAGGCACTGACCTGCTGTCTTGTAGTCAAAGAAAATATCATACCTCCGACTATCAATTTTGAAACAGCAGACCCGCAATGCGACATAGACTGTGTTCCAAATGAGGCAAAAAAGAAGAGAGTGAATATCGCATTAAATAACGGATTCGCCTTTGGCGGCAATAATTCATGTTTAGTGGTTAAGAAGTTTTCGTGAACCAGTATGTCCGCGTTATTTGAAGCATAGTAGTATTGCGCGATGAACCATGCAAGACATATTTGCAATTTAAATGCAAATATGTCTTGACAGGAGTATGTCAGAGCCAATATAATTGATATATGAAAAAAGAGATCTATGTGCACAGGGAAATAGAAGGCCCTCTCAAAGCCCTGATCAGGCAATTTCCCGCGGTTGCCTTAACAGGCCCGCGTCAATCCGGCAAATCCACTCTGCTGAAAAAAATATTTGGAAAAACCCATAGATATATTTCTTTTGATGAACCTCTCACACGGCAAAGGGCAGTGTCCGACCCTGAGCTCTTTCTGGATAATATTGAGGAGCCCGTGATATTTGATGAGATACAATATGCCCCAGAGCTATTATCTCATCTGAAGATCTTAATTGATAATGATCGAAATAAGCGGGGCCGCTTTATACTTACCGGGTCACAGCAGTTTAATTTAATGAAAAATTTAAGTGACACTTTAGCCGGCCGCATAGGGCTTTTAACATTACTGCCTTTCAGCAAACAGGAAAAAAATCGCATCCCTTCCATGAAAAAGAAATTAAAAAATACCCAGAAATTCTTTACAGACGCCTGTCTTAGAAGTTCTTTTCCAGAAGTCAGCGTTCATCCGGGAATGGATTTTGAAGCCTGGTGCGGCAGCTATATTCAGACATATCTGGAAAGGGACATACGCACTACATATAATATAGGAAGCTTGAGGGAATTCCAGAAATTCATGCAATTGCTGGCTGCCCGCTGTTCACAGTTTCTGAACCTTAATAGTCTATCAGGTGAACTGGGCGTTGCGGTAAATACTATAAAGAAATGGATCTCTGTTTTAGAAGCGGGCCAGCTTATATACTTACTTAATCCCTATTACAGAAATCTGGGCAAACGCATAATAAAACGGCCCAAGGTTTACTTTCTCGATTCCGCGTTAGTATGTTATTTAACAGGCATAAGAGATGTAAGGCATTTGTTGAACGGGCCGATGGCTGGAGCGCTTTTTGAAAATTATATAATTCAGGAAACGATCAAATCTTATTTTAACAAAGGCAAAAGGCCGAATATGTATTACCTCCGCACACATAATGATGTGGAAATAGACCTGATCATAGAGAAAAGTATGCGAATCTATCCATTCGAAATTAAGCTTTCCAAATCACCTAACATTAATATGGTCAAACCAATGGACAGGTTTAAGAAGATATTTTCAAAACTGGAAATTATGACAGGCGGGTTAATCTGTCTTTGTGATAGTGATGTTTTTTTAACAAAGGACATTAAGGCCCAATCATTCAACAGTTACCTGAAATGGCTGAATTCGGGCATATAAAAAAGGATAGGAGCCGAGAAATTAATATAACTTAGATAGTTATGAATAAACCTAAAACAGTATTAATAACCGGGGTAACAGGACTGGTAGGTTCCTATTTGCTAAAGATCCTGTTGGCAAACGGCTATAAAGCTTATGCGTTAACAAGAAATAAAGATAATAAAAGTGCAGGAGGTAGAGGAGGGGGTTTTCAAGTAACTTTTATTAAAAGAAGGAAGGGAAGTAGACATGCTTGACAGGCAGAATTTAAATCCTTTTATTAAAAAGCTTAAAGAAGTCTTTTTAAATTTTCTTAAAGACGAGGACGTGAAGATTCTGTTGTTTGGTTCAAGGGCAAGGAGAGATTTTGTAAACACCTCGGATGTTGATGTTGGCATAATCATAGGGAAAAAGTTTGACAGAAAAAAATTGATTTTGCTGCGTGAATATATAGAGGAGCTTAATATTCCATATAAGGTTGAAATTATAGACTTCTCTACTGTGTCGGAGGAATTTAAACAAATGGCTATAAAGGAGTCAGTAATATGGAAAGATTAGAAATCAGATATGAAGATGCTAAAAGGGCTATTGGGACATTAAGGGAAATACTTCAACAACCCTTTTCCATTATCGTAAGGGATGCGGCAATACAGAGGTTTGAATATACATTTGAGGCATTTTGGAAATTTATCAGAGAGTATTTAAGAATAAAAGAAGGAATAATCTGCAATGCCCCGAAATCTTGTTTTAGAGAAGTATTTACTATAGCTGTGATAAAAGAGGATGAGACTGTTAAACTCCTTGAAATGACTGATGACAGGAACATGACTTCACATACTTATAAAGAAAAAGTTGCTCAGATTATATATGGAAAGTTAAAAGACTATAGCAATTTGATGGAAGATGCAATAGGACGTTTTAAGGTTTAATCGGTATAAAAGGATCATGAATAATTTTTATGCTAACAAAAAAGTAAATCCCAAAGGTTTAAATAACGGCTTTGCCTTTGGCGGCAATAATTCATGTTTGGTGGTTAAGAAGTTTTCGGAACTGGAATGAGTAAACAAACGACAATATTTATAACCGGCGCTACAGGTTTGATCGGGTCTTATTTGTTGAAGATGTTACTGGCAAACGGGGATAAAGTATATGCATTGGCAAGGTCTAATGATAACAAGTCTGCGCGACAGAGAGTAACAGATACTGTAGATTTCTGGGACAAAAAAATAACACCTAAACATGCAAACAATTTAATTGTCCTGGAAGGAGATATAACACAGGATGATTTGGGGTTGGGTAAGCGTGACAAAGAAACACTGATTAATAACGCCGAAGAAATTTTTCACTGTGCCGCTGTTACGCAGTTTAACTGGACAATAGATGATATCAGAAAGCAAAACGTTACCGGGACACAAAATATACTTGAATTAGCTGTCGAATGTCAGATGAATGGCAATTTCAGAAAGGTGAACCATTTAAGCACTGCTTATATATGTGGTGATTATAAGGGAGTATTTAGAGAAGATGATCTTGATGTGGGGCAGGGCTTTCAGACAACATATGTACAAAGTAAGTTTGAAGCAGAGAAGCTGGTTTTAGAATATAGAAACAAAGGTTTATGGATTGATATATACAGACCTCCCATGGTAGTTGGAGAATCCGCGACCGGGAAGACATTCACTTTTCAGCAGAGTGTTTATCAATTGTTTCATATTTGGAATCTGGGGATATTCGATCATTTCCCGGGAAAAGGATTATTAGTAAATATAATATTTGTGGATGAGCTATGCAATGCTATATTCAGAATCGCTTCTCTAAGTTCGTCTGAGAATAAAAATTATCATCCGTTTAGTTCCGAAGCAGTACCGTTGGAATTAATTTTAGATATGTCAAATAAATTTCTGGAATTTAGAAAACCTGAGCTGATTTCACGAGAAAATTTTCTGAAAAATAATCCAACGCCAGCGCAGAAAATGCTTTTGCAGAACAATATCCTTTTATTTAATGATTATGTGAGATTAGATTCGAAGACTACGGAAAAAGTATTAGAACAATATGGATTTGAATTTTCTAAAATGAACAAAGATTACTTATTAAAAGTATTAGAATATTGTACAGAAGCTGGTTTTTTAAAAAAACATCATGAAAAAGTTCCTCATTAATAAAAAAGTTAAAGCTAAGGGTTATAAGAATAATGAATATGACGCAGTCATTATTGGCGCAGGCATTGGCGGACTTACATGCGGGTGTTATTTAGCAAAAGCCGGTCTGAAGGTTTTAATTGTGGAACAGCACCATAAAGCAGGCGGATATTGCACATCCTTTAAAAGGAAAGGTTTTACTTTTGATGCGACGACGCATTATTTAGGAAGTTTCAGGGAAAATGGGCCTTTAAGAAAAGTCTATGATGAATTAGAGCTAGAAAATAAAGTAAATATCATCAGATTTGATCCTTCCAACGTTATTATATCTACTGATCATAAAATTCATATATGGACGAACCTGGATGCTACAATTTTCGAGTTTCAGGAGAATTTTAAACATGAGGCTGAAAATATCGAAAAATTTTTTAAATTCATTTGTAACTCTGAATTTGCAGCTTTATACATTAAATTGAAAAACAAAACGTTTAAAGATCTTTTAGATGAGTATTTTAAAGACGAACAACTAAAAGGTGTATTGGGAGTTTTTTTGGGCAATATTAGCTTGCCCTCATCAAGAGCGTCTGCATTGGCGAGTGTAGTTCTCTATAAGGAATTTGTATTAGATGGAGGATATTATCCGAAGGGCGGAATGCAGACATTCTCTGATGCTTTTGTTGAAAGGTTTAAGGAGTTGGGGGGGGAGATCATGTTCAGGAAAAAGGCGGAAAAAATCATGGTCGAAAATCATAGTGTAAAAGGTATTGTTATTGACAATGATAATTTTATACCTTCTAAAATAGTCATTTCTAACTGTGATGTTTCAAATACATTCTTTCAACTTATTGGTAAAGAGCATCTGCCCGCAAATTTTACAAGGAAAATTAATAATCTTGAGATTTCACCTTCTAATTTTATAGTATATTTAGGTTTAAATAAAAATTATTCAAATATCTTGGAAAATCGTTGTAGTTGGTGGTGCTCTTTTAATAATAGTTATGATTTGAAAAAGCTTGTTTCAGATCTGGATAGAAAAGATAAACCCTATTCAGATGATTTTATTTTTTGCGCATTTCCTTCCTCACATGATTTGTCACTGGCACCACCTGATAATGAGATCGTTATTTTGATTATCCCTGCAAAAATGACAGATAATAGTTTCTGGAAGGACAGCAGAAATTATTTAGCAGACAATCTTATTAAAAAAGTAGAAAATTTTATACCTAATTTATCACGTTCTATAGTGGCCAAAGATACAGCATCTCCATTGACCTTAAGCAGGTACACTTCAAATAAGAAGGGAGCTTCTTATGGCTGGGCATCTACAGTATCACAAATAGATAGAAACACAATGCCACTAACAACATTTATTGAAGGTCTTTACTTGTCTGGACACTGGACAACACAGGGTACAGGGCAGGGCGGAGTATCATCTGTTGCCTATTGCGGAAGAAATGTTGCTAAACAAATTATTAAGAGTTTTAAACCTTAAGGAAAATGGAGATAAATTTTTATTCAACACTTCCTTTTTTAGTTTCATTATTTGCGTTATTTTTAAGTTCTTTTGTTTATCTCAAACAAAGAAAATCTCCTGTCAATCGTGCATTCAGTCGTTTTTCGATTTTTACCTTTGTATGGTTATTCGCCTATTCAATTTCATATTCGACAACCAATGAACAACTGGCATTTTTCTGGCTAACAATTGGCTACACAGGTGTCATTTTGATACCTGTAGGGTTTTATCATTTTACGTATGCATTTTTGAATTTAGAATTAAAATCAAAATCATATAAGAGAATACTTGTTTTTTTATATGGAGCATGTTTTTTATTTATTTATTTTCTTTATGGAACAGATTATTTTGTAAACGGCGTGTATGAATATTACTGGGGCTATTATCCAAAGGCCGGATTTTTGCACCCCTATTATCTGGGTTTTCTTTTTCTTACTGTAGGTTTTTGTGATTTTTTATTTTTTATAAGCTGGCTTGAATTAAAAAAAGAAGCATCGTTATATAGAAATAAGCTGCAGTACATTTTTTTAGCCTTTATTATTTATACTTTTGCCGCTCTGGATTTTATCCCAAATTATGGTATAGAGATTTATCCTTTTGGATGGATATTCATGGTTTTATTTTCTTCTATCGTTGCGTACGCCATCCTACGTTATCGCCTCATGGATATACGTCTCATCTTCAAAAAAACCATGGCGTATTCCCTTTCTGCCGGTCTGCTCATGGCTTTTTTTGTTGTGATAGTTATCGCGATCACAAATTTTATTTCCGCTTTTGCTCATGTGGACTCTTTCATAGTTAGTATTGTTGCCGCACTTATAATCGCACTACTTTTTAATCCCTTGAGAAACAAAATGCAGACCCTTGTGGACAAGATCTTTTACAAGAAAACGTACGATTATTACTCAGTTATACAGAAGGTCAGCCATTACCTGGCGTCAATGTTCAATATCAAAAGAATATACAGTTTTGTGGGTTATACGATCTTTTCTGTGCTCGGACTGAAGCATATTTATATTCTTGCCGCTGTGCCGGGCGGTGATTACAAGGTGGTTTACTCAAGAACATTTGAAAAGGGGAAGGATAAGGATAAACCAACAGAGGAGATCATAGAAGAGGAAAGCAAAGAGATAGAGGGCATGGAGGAACTTAAATTAAATAAGAGTTCATGGCTGATTAAGACCCTCTCTTCAGGCGGTAAAATTCTTATTAAGGACGAACTACCAGGGGTTGAGGAAGTGCTGGGCCAGGAACTTATAGATGACCTTGAAAAAGAATTTGAACAGTTTAATGGAGAGGCTGCCGTGCCTATAATTGTTGATGACAAATTAGAGATATTAATGGTCCTTGGAGGGAAATTATCCGGAGACTTGTTTGCAAATGAGGACGTCAGGCTTCTGGATACGGTGTCATACCAGACCTCCATTGCCGTAAAAAATGCGAGGCTTTATTCGGAAAAGGTCCATTCAGAAAGGCTCGCGTCAATCGGTATGCTGTCAGGGACCTTTGCGCATGAAATAAGAAATCCGCTTACCTCGATAAAGACATTTGCCCAACTGATACCTGAGAAATATGAAGATATTGAGTTCAGGGAAACGTTCTCAAAGATCGTTGTTGATGAGATAGCAAGAATAGACGGGCTCATTAAGGACCTTCTCAGCTTTTCAGGGAGAAGGGCTGAGCACCCTGAAGATTTTCTCGATCTGACCGCATTGGTGGACAAGACTCTTGAAAACGTGAAAGCCAAACTTGAACTGGAAAAAAACAACATAACTGTTGAAAAATTTTACAAAAATGTTAAAATCAATGTGTTCGCCGATAAAAAGAAGCTGACACAGGCATTTATTAATATAATCAGTAATGGGTGCCAGTCTATGGAAGACAAAGGTGTGCTGAAAGTGAACATTATCCCTGATGGGAAAGAGGTAAGGGTGACAATTACTGATACAGGTAAGGGAATAGCCCCTCATGATATTAATACAATCTTTGACCCCTTCTTTACAACAAAAGCTATGGGGGTAGGGCTCGGGCTTGCCATAAGCAAGAAGATCATAGAGGACCATAAAGGCAGAATAAAAGTGGAAAGCATGCTGTTGGACGGAACAACTTTTACAATTACTCTGCCAATACAGGATAGCCAGAAGGGGTAATAAGAACGTGGGAGAAGACATATGGAACTTATAGCGCTTTTAACAGGCAGAGATGAGGTATTTACGTCGGAAATAAAAAAGGCGCTTAAAAGACATACTGTATATCCATTAAGAACAGTAGAGGAATTTGAGGACCTTAATACCAGCATCTCTGTTAATCTGCTCCTCGTAGATACGGTATCGCACAGGTTATCGAGGATGGAAGACCTGCTGGATAGACTTGGGGAGGACAAGGTCATACTGCTTTATCCGGAAAGACCTGACAAAATGAGCCTGGAAGAACTGCCAAAGAGCGTTTATGAGTGCGTTGATGTTGAATCAATTCATTCTGAACTGCCTGTTCTGGTCGAGCGAGCGATCGAAAGGCAGAAGCTGAAAAACGAGGTGAACCTGCTTAAAAAGGCAAGGGATGATTCCATGCCCATACAGGTACCGGTCCACAGCAGGCCTGATGTGGAGATTATTTCAAACCGGGAGATGCCCCTGTTGAGCGGCAGGGACCTTCAGGAGAAGATACTTGTTAGTTTCGCCAAAATGCTGAACGTCAGCTTTGACCTGCGTAAGCTTTTTGTTCATTTTATGGATTCGATCATGGAGATCGCCCGCGTGAGCAGGATGTCTGTAATGCTTAAAGACAAAGACGGCTTTTATGTTGAGACGAATTACGGGCTTGACCCTTATATTGCTGACAACATGAAACTTAAAAAGAACAGCGCGCTCGCAGGCTGGCTCGCGAAAACAGGCAGAATAATGCAGAAACCTGCCAACCCGGCTGACACGAATATGATAAATATCAGTTCAGAAATGGATTTTCTGCAGTGCACGTACTCATTTCCCATGATCCATAAAGGCAGGCTTATAGGTATCTTCAATATAGACAACAAGATCACTGATGAGCCTTTTTACAGGGAAGAGCTGGAGATAATCTATATGTTCTGCAATTATCTGGCAGCCGCGGTCAAAGACATCGACCTTTATCACGAGATATGGTCTCAGAAGGAATTCACGAATAACATTCTATCAAGTATGACAAGCGGCATGATCGCTATTGACGATGAGGAGAAAATAACAGTTTTTAATAACGCGGCCGCTGAAATACTGGAGTTTGACCGTGCGGATATGGAAGGCCGGGACCTGAGAAACCTGCCGTCTCCGCTTGGCGATATTCTCTATGATACGCTGGTCACAGGAACGTTCTACAAGCGTCACGAGATTGAGATACAGCCCGGCAATATGCCGGTGGGGATCAACAGCTTCAGGCTTACGGATGAGGACAAAAACCCCAGTGGAGCGGGCATTGTATTTTCAGACCTTTCAAGCACCAAAAGGCTTGAGGAACATCAGAGAAGGGCTGAAAAGCTCGAGGCTGTGAACGACCTTATAGGCAAGATAGCGCATGAGGTGAGAACGCCGCTGACGTCCATACAGACATATACCCAGCTTTTGAGCGATAAATACGGTGATGACGAGGAACTGCAGAACTTTTTCTCAACCACGGTTATACAGTCGATCTATAAGCTGGACAGCCTGATCAATAAACTCGTTATTTTCTCAAGCAAACCGGATTATAACTTTCAGGGGGAAGATATCAATCATATTATTGATGAGGCCGCTAACGAGATATCAAAGAATATCCCCAATGGCTATAAATTTTCAAAACAGGATATTGAGAATGATAGGTCCGTTCTTGTAAATGCCGATAAAAAGCTTTTCGCGAAGGCGATCTCCTATCTCGTTTCAGGTATTGTTAACGCGACCTCAGACGGGACTGAGATCATGTTAAAAGCCGGCACAATCCTGCGTGACCAACTCTCCTCTGTGGAGATATCAATAGAATACAAGCTGTCCGGGACTTCTTCCGGAGAAAGGCAGAACCTTCTGAAGCCGATCACTGACATTAATACGCTTGATATCGACACTCTGGAGACCGAGCTGAACGTTCCTATATGCCAGAAGGTTGTAGAGGCCCATGGCGGTACTCTGGAAGCCAGAGATGAGGGAGACAAAAGCATTTTTGTAATAAAACTGCCGGTTACCGAAATAACAGTAACCGGGTCTCCAATAGAAAAAGGCGGGGCAAATGAATAACAGGGACAAGATCCTGATAATTGATGACGAGCTCTCTCCCAGGGAGTCCATGAGGATGGTGTTAAGGGACAGGTATAACGTGTCCACTGCCTCAGGAGGGTACGAAGGCCTTGAGTTCATGGAGCGGAACGCGGTTGACCTTGTTGTGCTTGATATCAAGATGCCGGGAATGGACGGCATAACAGCCCTGAAGGAAATAAAGAAGAAATACCCTGATACAGAAGTGATATTGCTGACGGCCTTTGCCAGCCTTGAGACCGCCAAGAGCGCCGTGCGCTTTGGAGCGCTGGATTATCTGACAAAACCCTTTGATAAAGATGACGTCTTAACGGTTGTGGAGAAGGGGCTGGACAAAAAACGTAACAGCGACAGGCTGAAGGTCGAGCGTGAGAAACTGTTGTTCAGGAACAGAGACCTTGAGGCTGAGGTTAACAAGGCCAGGGAGAATATCCTGATGGGGTATGAGGGCACTATCCAGGCGCTCATTAAAACCATTGACGCAAAGGACCATTATACATTTGACCATTCTGAGCATGTGTCCAGGATGTCTTCCACAATAGCCGATGTCCTGGGCCTGTCAAAGGAGGCCAGAGAAAAGATAGAGCATG
Source organism: bacterium BMS3Bbin08 (assembly GCA_002897775.1). Lineage (GTDB taxonomy): Bacteria > Nitrospirota > Thermodesulfovibrionia > UBA6902 > BMS3Bbin08 > BMS3Bbin08. The sequence goes on from BDTR01000029.1 coordinate 26,332, forward strand.
CCGCGGCAATTCATGATATAGGCAAGATCGGTATTGATGAAAGAATCTTAAAGAAGCAGGGCCCTCTTACTGATGAAGAGTTTTCAGATATGAAGCAGCACCCTGAAATAGGCACTTCGATTGTTCAGTCAGTGCCCCTGCTCGAAGACGCGATACCGGTTATTCTGCATCATCACGAAAGATATGACGGTAATGGATATCCCGCGGGCCTTAAAGGTGCGGCCATTCCCCTGAACGCGAGGATCGTTATAGTGGCAGATGCTGTTGACGCGATGATGCGCGCCCGTCCTTACAGGGGCAGCCTTCCGATGGAAAAAGTCCTGAGCGAACTCAGGGATAATGCCGGAACCCAGTTCGATCCCGCGATAGTTGATATCATCTTAAAAGATAAAGTTTCCCTAAAATAACAAAACGGGGACGGTTCTATTTTTTAGCGACGAAACAAGAAAAAAATTATAAAAAATAGAACCGTCCCCGTTTTGTTATTTTAATCCCAGAACATCCTGCATGTCGTAAAAACCCGGTTTTTGTTCGGCAACCCAGAGCGCGGCCTTTAAAGCCCCGCGCGCGAATGTATCCCTGCTTGACGCCTTATGTGTTATTTCGATCCTCTCGCCAAGCCCGCCGAACAGCACAGTATGCTCTCCGACGATATCACCGGCCCGCACGGACTGTATCCCGATTTCCTTTGTTGTCCTTTCGCCGATCAGGCCTTTTCTGGCATATACAGCTGTCTCATCAAGGTTCCTGTTAAGAGCGTTTGCCACCACCTGCGCCATCTTCAGGGCCGTGCCTGAAGGCGCGTCTTTTTTCAGCCTGTGATGCGCTTCCACAATTTCCACATCAAAATCATCACCCAGTACCCTGGCAACATCTGCCAAAACCTTTAAAAGAAGGTTTACGCCCACACTCATATTAGGAGCCAGAACACAAGGGATCTTTTTTGTAAGTGACCTTATTTCATTGATCTCTTCACTGCTCAGGCCGGTTGTGCCGATGACCATTGCAATACCTTTTTCAGCAGCGATCTTTGATAGCTCGACCGTTGCCTCAGGATCCGAAAAGTCGATTATTACGTTTGCTTTTTCTTTGACGTCATTGATATCGGCTGAAACAGTAATACCTGTTTTCCCGGTCCCGATGATCTCTCCTATGTCAACGCCGGCTTTGGGGTGGCCTTTCTGCTCCAGGGCGCCCACCACCTTTATGTCCTTGTGGTCATGCGCAAGGGCGGTTATACGTGTTCCCATTCTTCCGGCAGCGCCGGATACTATCAAGTTAATCATTGTCTTTCCTCCCGGTTTTAAAAAATGATTACTCGGATGATGATCTAATCTGTGAAATCGTTTATCTAATCGGTGTAATCAGGCATCCTTCTCGTTACTTGAGGATGCCACTGTATCCTCTGATCTTCCTTCAATCCTGTATTTTTCAGAGGCCCATTTACCGAGGTCTATAAGTTTACACCGTTCAGAGCAGAAAGGTCTATGCGGATTACCCTTCCAGACTGTCTTGTTCTTGCAAGTAGGACACTTTATTTTCATATAGTCAATTTAAAATTGTCAATTAACAATTATTAATGGTCATCTGTCAATCATTTAGAAATTAGTGGTCACCCTTCGGGTAAGCACAATGTAAGGAGTTACTATTATTACATTTGCTCACCTTTGTTTAGCCTGCATTCAGTGGTCACCCTTCGGGTAAACACAATGTGAGGAATAACAGACTATTACCACATTCGCTCACCTTTGCTCGCTATACATTTATCAATGATAACTGCTAATTTTGCATTTTGAATTTATTTTATTTCTATGCTTCCTTCAAACACAGTTGTCGCGGGTCCTGTCATGTACACATGACCATTTTTTGCAGACCATTCGATAAGCAGTCTGCCTCCGGGCAGGTAAACCGCCGCCTTTCTGCCGGTCAGTCCGAGCAGGGAAGACGCTACTACAGCGGCTGACGCGCCTGTGCCGCATGCCATTGTCTCTCCAGCGCCTCTTTCCCATACCCTCATTTTAATTTTTTTGCTGTCTTCCACCTGGATAAACTCTACATTTGTCCTTTTCGGGAAAAGCCTGTGCTTTTCGATCACAGGGCCGTATTTCTCAAGCGGGACCTTTTTAACGTCATTGACCACTATTACGGCATGAGGATTACCCATAGAAACGCAAGTGATTTTGAAAGTCATACCGCCTATCACGATGGGATAGTTAACAATGGGCACAAAGTTAACCGACCGGAGAGAGCCAGGAAGTTGAGAGGTTGAGAGGTTGAGAGGTTGAGATTTCTTAGCTTCCGAACTTCTTAACTTCGTAACTTCTGTGTTTATTCGAACAGGTATCTTCCGGGGTTCGAGGACCGGTTCCCCCATGTCAACCTTAATATTGTTCCCGGATTTTTGAGGACGTATGATTCCCGCCAGCGTTTCTATTTCCAGCAGTGAGCCTGCCTGTCCGGTAGGCAGGCCCGCCGAACCGTGATTTTTCCCTCGACTTTGTTCTGGATGGTGAGCCTGTCGAACCATGAGTTTATTATCCCAGATGTATTTTGCAAAGCACCTTATCCCGTTGCCGCACATTTCCACTTCCGAGCCGTCAGCATTAAAAATACGCATCTTAAAGTCGGCTTTTGTCGATTCATTGAGAAGAAGCATCTGATCAGCGCCTATGCCGAACCTTCTGTCGCACAGGGCCTTTGATAGGCGGGATATATTTTTCAGGCGTTTTTTCCTGCTGTCAATGAGAACAAAATCATTGCCCAGGGCCTGCATTTTTGTGAAATTGAGGTTCATGGTATTTAGTAATTGAGTTATTCAGACTTTTGTGTGGAACCTTCCTCTATTTTCCCCTCCCTTGTCGAAGCGACCCTTCGCGGCGACCCGCTTCGGGATGGGAGGGGATTGAGGGGAGGGTGATTTTAAACAATTTCCTCTTATTACCTCTAATACTCCTCCTGGATTTAACAAAACTTCATTATTCCAGAATCTTAGCACCTGAAACCCTTCTTTATTCAACCACTTGTCTCTTTCTTTATCTGCTCCTTCTTCTGCATGTTGTCCTCCATCAACTTCTATTACAACCTTCCTGTCAAAACATACAAAATCAACTATATACTTACCTACAGGCTCCTGCCTCCTGAACTTAAGCCCTTCTATTTGTTTTGACCTCAAATGCCGCCATAATAATCTCTCAGCATCTGTGTGTCTTTTTCTTAAATTCCTGGATAGAGAAGTTAAATTGCTATTCAATAAATTTCACCCCCACCCTAACCCTCCCCCATCAAGGGGGAGGAATTATCTCTAATTTTGAGATTCTCTACCTTTAAATTGGTTCTTCTTCCACACTAAACTCGGAAAAACCGTAATTGAGTTATTCACTTAAAAAATTTACTTTAAGAATTCAGGAATTTTAATTCCTCTGACAAGGTCCTTGTACTGCTCCCTTTCGCGGATGATATGGAACTTTTTCCCTTTGACAAGGACCTCAGCTACCCTGGGCCTGCTGTTATAAGTGGAACTCATGGAAAACCCATACGCGCCGGCGCTCATTATGGCAAGAAGGTCTCCCTGTAAGGGACGGTTTATTTTTCTGTCTTTAGCAAAAAAATCTCCGGATTCGCAGACTGGTCCCACGATGTCAGCGGAGATCTTTGTCCGTCTATTTCTCTTCACATGCTGGATATTATGAAACGCGTCATAGAGGCTTGGTCTTAAAAGGTCGTTCATTCCGGCATCCACAATTACAAATTCCTTTTTATGATGCTTTTTAAGATACAGAACTTTTGTTACGAGTATTCCGGCATTCCCTGTAATTGACCGTCCGGGCTCAGTGATCAGCTTTAAATTGTTTTTTCTTAAAAGGGGCAGTATCTTTAGAGCCAGTTCTTTAGGATGGGGCGGATTTTCGTCATTATTATACGGAATTCCAAGTCCGCCCCCGATATCCATGTATTGTATTTTTATTCCCTGCGATCTGAGCATCTGTGCAAGTGACAGCACTTTTTTGAGCGCGGCAACAAAAGGGGATACCCGGGTTATCTGCGAGCCTATGTGTTTGTGTATGCCGAGGATCCTGATATTGGGCAATGAATTTGCCAGTCTGTAATTTTCAAGCGCTTTTTCTATTGGAATGCCGAATTTGTGTTTTTTTAATCCGGTTGATATGTATGGGTGAGTGCTCACGCTGATGTCAGGGTTGACCCTAAGGGCTATAGGCGCTTTCACTCCGAGCTCTCCGGCGATATGGTCGATAGCGACCAGCTCATCCTGGGATTCGACGTTGAACATAAGTATCCCTGACCTCAGCGCGAATATTATCTCCTCCCGGGTCTTTCCAACTCCGGCGTACACGATCTTTTTTGCGGGTATGCCGGCTTTTAACGCCAGGAACAGCTCGCCGCCGGAGATCACATCCGCGCCGCCGCCTTTTTTAGCGATTATTCTCAGAAGCGCGGGATTGGGGTTTGCCTTGACCGCGTAACATATAGTGTTCGGATAACTGTTAAACGCGTCTTTGTAGGCATCCAGATGCCTGGTTATGGTTTTATGGCTATAGATATAAAGCGGTGTTCCGGCCCTGTTAACAATGTCCCTGACAGAAACATCTTCGGCAAAAAGCTCGGAATTTTTATATGTAAAGTAGTGCATAGCAAAAAACAGGTTGTCTGGTTGTTATGTGATCTAGTATTTTACTTTAATAACTTAATAATTTAATGACTTAATAACTTGATTATGTTTAATGTATAATTCACCTATGGATATTAAAGAAAAAGCCCTTAAAACAATAAAGAAATACTCTCTGCTTCAGCATGGAGACAGTATTCTTATCGCACTGTCAGGCGGTCCTGACTCTGTCAGCCTCTCAGTTATTTTAGATGAACTTAAGGACAATTTCAATCTATCTCTTCACGCTCTTTATGTTAACCACGGCCTGCGTCCTGAAGAGAGCAGGGAAGAGGAGGCCTTTTGCAGGCGGTTTTGCGATGAACTGGGGATTAAATTTCATTTTGAGACTGTTAAAGCAAAAGAATATTCTGAGACAAACAGGCTTAACCTTCAGGAAGCCGCGAGAGAACTCAGGTATGACGCGTTTGAGAAGACGGCCTTAAAGACCGGCGCGGACAGGATCGCTCTCGGCCACAACGCTGACGACCAGGCAGAGACAGTAGTTATGAGACTGATAAGGGGGGCCGGCAGGAAAGGCCTGTCAGGAATACCGCCTGTACGCGGGATCATTATCAGGCCTTTAATAGATATAGAGAGGAGTGAAATAGAGGCCTTTCTGTCTGAAAAGCATATCTCATATATGACGGATTCATCCAATCTCAGGAAGGACTATTCGCGTAACCGGCTCAGGCAGGAGGTTATCCCTCTGCTGCAGGAATATAACCCCTCTTTGATAGCAACGATCAACAGGACAGCTGATATTATGCGAGAGGAAGACGAGTATCTTGAGATCATTGTCACCAAGACCTTGATGAGGCTGATAAGCAGAAAAACCGACGATGATATCGAACTGTTTCTTTTCCCTCTTGAGAACATGGAAAAACCGATATTAAGAAGAGTGATCCGAAGGGCGGTCAATGAAACAAGGGGTCTCAGGGGCATTGACCTGATACATATCGAGGACATCATTAAACTCATTAAAACAGGAAGGGCCGGTGACAGTGTTGCCCTCCCCGGGAAGATAAGGGCCGTGAGGAAATATTCGACTTTGATCCTCACCGTACTTGCGCCTCTGAAGCTGAAGCCCAGGGTCTTTGATCCTCCCGGAGAACTGGTGCTATATGAGGACGGGATCGTGTTAAAGGCTGAGATCGCGGAAACCTGGAGTAATGATTATAATGGCAAAGATACATCTGTTTTTGACCTGGACAGGCTTGTCCTGCCCCTTGAAGTGCGCATGAGGCAGAAAGGGGATTATTTTTATCCTGCCGGTTTCGGCAAAAAAAAGAAACTGCAGGATTTCTTTGTGGACGAGAAAGTGCCCCGGGACGAAAGAGATTCGGTGCCTATCGTAGTGTCTGGCGGGAATATAATCTGGATCGCAGGATACAGGATGGATGAGCGGTACAGGGCCAAAGAAGGGACAAAGAGATTCTTGATCATTAAGAGTTTTAAGAGGTGAGATCATTCATTTCATTGTTGCGCTTTTTCAGATGTTTGCTTATAGTGTTTTAAATGCCTTTTTCACTGAATGAAATCAAAGACCGCGCTCTTGCCTTTTCCCGTGATTGGGAAGGAACTCCATCTGAACGTGCTGAAGCCCAAACATTCTGGAATGAATTTTTTGCTGTATTTGGCGTAACACGCAGGAGGATTGCGAGCTTTGAGGAGTATGTTAAACCAGCTCGGGCACGATATGAAGAGAGTGGAGGTAAGGGTGGTTTTATAGACCTTTTCTGGAAAGGTACCCTTATCGTTGAGCATAAATCATCTGGGCTTGATCTCGATTCCGCGTACAAACAGGCTTTGGAGTATTTTGATGGACTCGCAGAGCGTGATCTTCCACGTTATGTGATTGTCTCTGATTTTGCACGTATCAGGCTCTATGATCTTGATTCACGCACCCGCAATGAATTCCCTCTGAAGGATCTTTACAAAAATATTAAACTTTTCGGATTCATAGCGGGTTATACCACTCAGCGCATAGAGGCGCAGGACCCGGTCAACATAAAGGCCGCTGAACGCATGGGCAGGTTGCATGACCGTCTGCGTGAATCCGGTTATGAAGGGCATAAGCTTGAAGTCTTCCTGGTTCGACTGCTTTTCTGTCTATTTGCTGAAGACACTACGCTTTTTGAGCCTATGGGTTCATTTCGTGATTATCTTGAAAACTGTAGCCATAAAGACGGCTCTGATCTCGGCTCCCGATTGGCGCATCTGTTTCAGGTGCTTAATACGCTTGAAAGCAAACGGCAAAAAAATCTTAATGAGACGCTTGCCGTTTTTCCATATGTTAATGGACAGCTATTTGAAGAGACGCTTTCTATTCCTACCTGTGACAGAACGATACGAGAGATGCTCCTTGACTGTTGCGCGCTTGACTGGGGGCGTATATCGCCAGCTATTTTCGGCGCTCTCTTTCAGTGTGTTATGGATGAGGAGGGATCAGCACGCCGCCGTAATCTCGGCGCTCATTACACCAGTGAAGAAAACATACTCAAACTTATCAAACCGCTCTTTCTAGATGATCTCTGGGCTGAATTTAAAGCATCAAAACGTAGTACAAAGAAGCTTTTTGAACTGAATAAAAAGATTGCCCGGCTGAAGTTCTTTGACCCCGCCTGTGGCTGCGGGAATTTCCTTGTTATTGCATATCGTGAATTAAGGCTGCTTGAACTCGAAATACTGCGTGCTGTACGTGCATCGGGTCAGAGGCATCTTAACATCTTTCAGCTTGTGCAGGTTGATGTTGATCAGTTCTATGGCATTGAGATAGAGGAATTTCCTGCACAGATAGCTCAGGTTGCTCTCTGGCTGACTGACCACCAGATGAATATGATGGTTTCAGAGGAGTTTGGTCAGTATTTCCGCCGTCTGCCGCTTAAACATGCCGCTAAAATCCAGTGCGGTAATGCCTTGCATATGGATTGGAATGATGTTGTCTCTGTTTATGATGTGGACTATATCCTTGGCAATCCACCGTTTGTTGGGAAAAAAGAACAAAGCGCGGAGCAAAAAGCTGATATGGCACAAGTTTTTGCAGGAGTCAAAGGCAGAGGTGTGCTTGATTATGTTACAGCGTGGTATATGAAGGCCGTGCGTTATGTGAGAGGCGATGAGAAGGTTGCAGGCCGTTTAGATGCTCTGCCGGGAATGCCAAAGCCACCAAGCGAGAAGTTAAAGATCGCTTTTGTCTCGACCAACTCTATCACACAGGGCGAACAGGTAGGCGTGCTCTGGTCTGAACTTTTACGGCTTGGTGTCAAAATACATTTTGCTCACCGCACTTTTCGCTGGAGCAATGAGGCACGTGGGAAGGCGGCGGTACATTGCGTTATTATCGGCTTTGCTTTACACGATTCTGACTGTAAAACCATTTATGATTATCCTGATATAAACGGAGAGCCACATGCTCTTGCTACAGTCAACATTAATCCGTATCTTGTAGATGCGCCGGATGTTTTACTTATAAAGCGAACAACTCCAATATGTCCTGCGCCACCGATCAATTATGGGAGCATGGCGATAGATAATGGGCATCTTATTCTGGATGAAGCCGAATATCAGATATTGATAAGAAATTATCCCGAGTCGTCTATATGGATTAGACCGTATGTCGGCGGCTATGAAGTATTAAACGGCTATCGCCGCTATTGTCTTTGGCTTGAAAATATAAAACCACAACAGCTTAGACAATTTCCGCCAATAATGGAGCGCGTTGAACGCGTCAAGCAATTCAGGACTGCGAGTGGTCGCGGAGCTACGGCTGATTTAGCTAATTATCCCACGCTCTTTGGAGAAAAACGACAGCCGACTGTAAAATATCTTGCAATCCCCAAAGTGTCATCTGAGAATCGAATGTATTTGCCAATTGCATTGCTCCAGCCGAACGTGATTGCAAACGGGAGTTTGTTGGTAATTCCCGATTCACATTTGTTCTCGTTTGGAATATTAAGTTCACATATGCACATGTCTTGGATGCGGTATGTAGCAGGTAGAATGAAAAGTGATTACCAGTATTCAAGTCAGATCGTCTACAATAACTTCCCATGGCCGCAAGAACCTTCTGATAAAAAGGTGGCTGCTGTTGAAAAGGCGGCGCAAGGTGTGTTTGATGCGCGTTCTGCTCATCACGAAGCGACACTTGCCGACCTTTACGATCCTGTTGCCATGCCGCCGGATCTGAGGAAAGCGCATCAGGAGCTTGACCGTGCAGTTGATGGCGCTTATGGAAGACGAAAGTTTGCGTCCGATACCGAAAGGGTAGCGTTCCTCTTTGAACTGTACCACCAGTATACAAGTCTCTTACCGTCTCTCAAAAAACCTAATCGGCGTAAAAAAAGAAAGACTTAAAATATATGGGTGTTAAATAGCTATATGTAAAACTATAGTTATCCAATCATTCTTTTAAGGGATTGTGTGAGGGGCAGGGGATGCGAGCGTATAACTCCTTTGTCGTCGTTCCCTGCCGAGCCGGACCGACTGGAAACTGAAATCTAGACTTTTCCTTTTGCAAGAAACAAGACCTTACCCCATGGACTGTTTTTTTCTGTACAAGCTTTAAAGGGCAAAGGACATTATTTATTTATGTTTGCTTTGATACCATTTGGACCTCTAACAGTAAAGGCGATATTAAACTCCGCATTAGTATTTTTTGTAAGTTGTTCCCAGATTGATGAGCTAAATTGGCTGTAATGAATGAAAATTGATTCACCTAAAGTGCTTACATAAACAAAACAGAAATTATCATGTAAGGCTGTAATGAATCCTGTATATTTAATTAATTTGCCATTACTATCTTTCACCTCACCCCAGTAGCGGTTTCGAAATTGAGGTGGGAATCTATGATTTTTTAAAATATTAAATATTCTTTTAGATTCTGCTCTATCACCATATAAGAACTCGTGCCGTGCATAAAGAATTTGTGATTCATAATTTGTGTCACCTTCAGTGAAACTGCGTTTTAAGTGGTGAGAGATTGTTTCTTTGTTTGCTTCTTCTCCAATTAAAGAGTAAGTTTTTGCAAGAAGGGAGTGAATAAGTTTAGATCCCGTGTTATATTCTAAACTTCTATTTAATATTTTAATTGCTCCTTCAGTATCGTTCTTTTTAATGTACTGCTTTGCTAATCTGGATGCTACAATATCACTGTTAGGGTTGGTTCGAAACGCGGATTCAAGAGCTTTAATAACAGTAGGTTCATCTTTTAACAATTCAGAAAGGTCGGCTTGAACCGTCAGTAAAAACGCATCTTCGGGGAACTTTTGAATTCCACTAGATAGTGTATCCTCAGCTTGAGATATTAAATCAGTTAAAACTCGTTCAGTTAGTGTGGAGTCATTATCGGTCTCGCGTAGCTTTCTTAACTCATCGTTTTTATCTTTAATTTCATCTAGTAGAACTTGTACTAAACTATAATATGGGTGAGAGGTAACTGAAGCCAGCAATTGCTTTCTGAAAATGTTTTTAGCGTCTTTTCTGTATTTATTTTTTTCTAAATCGCTTCTAGATTCTGTAGCTAGCTTTCTAAGTATTAAACCTTTAGTATGGAGAAGGGTTTGAAGATGTCGCTTATCAAGTGATTCAGCTTCTTGGATAATACCTAATGCTTTACTAGCAGAGCCACTCGGATGGTTTAGTTCAAAAATTGCTTTTTGGTGATATATGTGAGCTAAGTCTGCACCTGTTTCAGATGCTACATTATAGATTTGATCAGCAAGAATGCGATTAGAAAAAAGAACAGCTAACTCCCGGCCTTTTATTAAATATGAAAACGCCTCTTTATCCCATTTAAAGTCAACATTCATATACTTCAGCATTCTTATTATTTGATTTTGGCGTTCATTAGGTTTTGGCAAGGCTTGCTCAAAAACAAACTTAGCAATAAGTGGATGTCGGGATCTGTAAACATAATCACGTGAGATTTTGTCTTTATAAATTCTGACAACATGTTCTAAGGGTTTTAATAGCTCTTTTTGAAATTTGTCAAATGTTATACCGGAAATTCTTGAAATAAGGCCTGCTCTAACAGGGGCATTGAGTCTGAAAAGAGAGCAGATATCTAAATATAATAATTTTGCTTCTGAGGGTATAATATTTTGATATTCATCATAAACCAATTCCTCAAAAGACTTTCCAGATGTAGCTTCATGTAGAGCAACTAACAATTGGCGTTCTGCATCAAATTTAAAAAGAGCTTTTCTTTGATCTAAAGTTAATTCTGAAAGATGTCCTAAACAATTATGTTGTTCAAGTTTCTCAAGGAGACATATAATTTCTTTTTGTGATAGGTCCCTTAGTTCATATTCATAGTTTAATAGGGGTGCTAGTTCTTCACCATAAATGTTCCACTCATTTGTACGAGCTCCAAATAGCAATGTAATACGAATATTATTTTTATTTGCATAATGTATAAGCCCGAGAATTTCTGTTAAACAAAAAATGGAATTATCAATGAAAATATTTATACGAGATTTAACAAGATTAAATAATTCAAGTATTAAATGATTGCGGATTAACCCTCCTTCTTTTAAATAAAAGACTGTTTTTTCATATTCTGTAGCTGCCTCCCAGGCTGTTCTTCTCAAGGTAACATTTTTTCCGCTACCTGCATGTCCCATAAGTAAACAGCATTGAACATTTTTTGTATTCTTTTCATCTAATATGCAATCTAATAACAAATCATCAGTAATTCTTCTTCTAACGTCTAACTCTTGTTGAAAGATTCCCCACTCAACATTCAAACCTTGATAGAAATCTTTTGGATTAATTCCTTTTACTGGCATATCTTTGTGGATATATTGTAATTCGTCTTCCAAATATAGTAATAATTCACTAGTAGGAGTCAATGTAGTAGTAAATTTCTTTGAGATAGGTGGTCGATCTGTTTTTAATAAAGATGACAATGTTCTATTCTTTTCGGGAATTGTATTATTCAAATGTATTAGAAAACCTTCAAAGTCTGATTTAATAACTTCAAAACGTCTAGCCATCCAAACTGATTTATCTAATTCATCAATGGATGGTTTCACTAATGCATATTTTGGTCTTGAAATTCCTAAGTCATCTAGAGCAAATAATATATGTTGTATGTTGGGGTCGGAAACATCGTAACCACAAAAAATAATCGGATATTCTCTGCCCCATTCTTTTAAATGGTTAAAAAGTCTTATACGGTTTTTTTCATATTTTGCGTACTCTTCACTTGCTAAAATTAGTGGAAGGTTAGGATCATTAATTCTGGTGATACAGCCATGCAATTTTAGATAAGGGACCAAGCTTGGATCACTTATTTTTTTACTGAAGTCATCATAGTCGGATATTATGGGAGCTAATTTTTGTAATCGAGAAGGTGTATGATCATATGCACTTTCTAGCACCAAATCATAGTTTGTTGTAAAAATTGCAAACCATCTGAATTTTGGGGTTAATTTATGAAAATTAGCAGGCTTAAGGTTTTCAAAGTTTTCTTTAATTGTGTTTTGTACTTCTACTAAACTGCTTTGCGTTTTTGCATAGTCTGCTACTCTATTTAGAGGCCAATCTTTTTTTGCTCCACCAAGAAACTTATCAGATAAAATATCACGAAGTTCTAAGCCAGTGGGAGGGTTACCATCAGGTTTAGTTGCACCTAGTGATGCACCAGCACCAAGAAATAAAATAACTTCTCCATTTTGTATTTTTTCAGTTAACCATGGAGATATATTAATTTTACTCACTACAAACCCCTTGTTTTTATATGGTTATAAATGAAGAATTATTTATGACCATATCATAAGCAACGCAACCCCTTATTTTCAAGGGAAAAGGACAGAAAAAACTGTATACCCGTTTTTACGGGAATGACGGAACTGGCTTGGTCGTACTGATCATGCAAGTATGACATATGCAGGAACTGGATGATGGTTCCCTGAAAGATCGGGACAGGCAGGTCCGGTATGACACTGGTGGGGTATGGAATGATACATCTATGATATAATTGACCTTGCTTTTGATAACTTAAGGAGAATAGTTTTGACGGATAAAGTGCGTGTAAGATTTGCTCCGAGCCCCACAGGCCATCTTCACATCGGCGGTGTCAGGACGGCCCTGTTTAACTGGCTGTACGCGAGGCACAATAACGGGGCCTTTGTCCTGAGGATCGAGGACACTGACAAAGACCGTTCAACGGATGAATATATCGAAGCAATAATCGAGGGCATGAAATGGCTTGGTCTCGACTGGGATGAGGGGCCTTTCAGGCAGACTGAGCGGTTTGATATATACAACAAATATATAGACAAACTCCTGGAAGAAGGCAAAGCATATTATTGTTACTGTTCCCCTGAGGAACTTGAAGCAGGGCGCAAAGAAGCTATGAAACAGGGCAGGGCCCTTAAATACAGCGGGAAATGCAGGGATTTAGATGCTGTTCAAGTCGAAGCGACTCACGACAAAAAACCTGTTGTCAGGTTCAGGATGCCCAGTGAGGGGCAGACAGTTGTTAATGACCTGATAAAAGGTGAGGTAGTGTTTGATAACGCTCAGCTTGATGACCTGATCATCATGCGTTCAGACAAAACACCCACATATAACCTGGTTGTTGTCGTTGATGACGCGGATATGAACATAACTCATGTTATCAGGGGAGATGATCATCTGAATAATACCCCGAAGCAGATGCAGTTATATGCGGCTATCGGATATGAAGTGCCGAAGTTCGCGCACCTGCCGATGATCCTGGGACCGGACAGGAAACGGCTCTCAAAGAGGCACGGCGCAATGTCAGTTGACGCTTATAAAGACATGGGATATCTGCCGGACGCGCTTATTAATTACCTTGCGCGTCTGGGCTGGGCATACGGCGACCAGGAGATATTTCCCAGGCAGGAGCTGACAGAAAAATTCTCTATTGAAAATGTCGGCACCTCTGCGGCGGTCTTTAACCCTGAAAAACTTCTCTGGCTGAACGCTCAGTACATCATCAATACTCCGGCAGGTGAGCTGGCAGAGCTTGTAATGCCGTTTCTTATTAAAGAGAAGATAGTGGACAAAGATCAGTTGCCTGACAAAACGTGGCTGTCAAAAGCCATTGCTACTTTAAAGGAACGTTCAAAAACACTGATTGAACTGACAAATTCACTGCGTTATTATATTGCGGAAGATGTTGAATACAATGAAAAGGCAAAGGCCAGGTTCCTTAACCATAAAAGTTTACCTCTGCTGGTCGAACTAAAGGACAGCCTTGGGACTGTATCGGATTTTTCCGCCCCTGAGCTTGAACAGGTATTCAAGGCAGTTATCGATAAGCATGATATCAAACTCGGCAAACTTGCCCAGCCTGTCCGTGTCGCGTTAACCGGAGGCACTGAAAGTCCGGGAATTTTCGAGGTGCTGGAGGTAGTCGGAAAGGAAAGGACCCTGAAAAGACTGGAGAAGGCGATTCAGACTATTAACAAAGCAAGAAGTTAGGAAGATAAGAGGATGAGAGGTTGAGCAAAGGCAACTAAGAGGCAGGAAGTTGAGAAGATGTAAAGCAGAAGATAAGAATCTGGGAAGATGGGAAGATAGGTTTAATTAACCTCTTAACTTCGGATAGGCAGAAGAATTCAATGAAAGAGAAAAAATGGAAAAAGGGCGAGCGCCTGGAATCAACTGCTTCAACAGGCCGGTCTGATTTTATAAGAGACATAATCTCTGAAGACCTGAAAATTAACAAGAATGACGGCCGTGTGCACACACGCTTTCCTCCTGAGCCTAACGGTTACCTTCATATAGGACATGCCAAATCCATTTGCTTAAACTTTGAGATCGCGAATGAGAATAAGGAGGGTCTTTGCAACCTCCGCTTTGACGATACAAATCCCATTAAAGAAGAGGCCGAGTATGTTGACTCCATTAAAGAGGATGTTTACTGGTTAGGCTTTGATTGGGGGGAGAGGGAATATTATGCTTCGGATTACTTTGAGACGCTGTACAAATACGCGGTCCAGCTGATAAAAAACACTAAGGCATATGTTTGCGACCTGAGCGCCGATGAGATGAGGGAATACAGGGGAACACTTACAGAGCCAGGCAAAGACAGCCCGTACCGCGCGCGGTCGATAGAAGAGAACCTGGACCTGTTTGAGCGCATGCGGGCAGGTGAGTTCAAGGATGGCTCGCGTACCCTCCGTGCAAAGATCGACATGTCTTCAGGCAATATAAACATGAGAGACCCTGTTATCTACAGAATACAGAGAGCTGTCCACCATAGAACTGGCGATAAATGGTGTATATATCCCATGTACGATTTTGCCCACTGTGTATCTGACTCAATTGAAGGGATAACCCATTCCCTCTGTACCCTTGAGTTTGAAGACCACAGGCCGCTGTATGACTGGTTTCTGGATGAACTGGCTATACATCATCCACAGCAGATCGAGTTTGCCCGGCTCAATATAACTCATACCGTGTTGAGCAAAAGAAAGCTTAACACGCTTGTTAATCAAGGGCATGTCACCGGCTGGGATGACCCGAGGATGCCGACCTTGTCAGGACTGCGCAGGCGGGGTTACACACCTGAAGCAATAAAGAACTTCTGCGACCGTATTGGAGTAGCCAGGAGGAACAGCGCTGTTGATATGGCGCTTCTTGAGCACTGCGTCAGAGAGGACCTCAATAAGCGTGCTCCGCGTTATATGGCAGTGCTTAACCCCCTGAAAGTCATTATTGATAATTATCCTGAAGGTCAGGTTGAAGAAATGGATGCTGTCAACAATCCTGAGGACGAAAGCATGGGAAAAAGAAAGGTCCCTTTTTCACGTGAGCTTTATATTGAGCTCCATGACTTTATGGAGGACCCGCCAAAAAAATTCTTCCGTCTCGCGCCAGGGCGCGAGGTGCGTTTAAGATACGCTTATTTTATAACCTGCAAAGATGTCGTTAAGAATGAGAAGGGAGATATCATAGAACTTCACTGCACCTATGACCCTCAAACAAAGGGCGGTGACGCGCCTGACAAGCGCAAAGTAAAGGCAACACTTCACTGGGTATCTGCCGCGCATTCACGTGAGGCAGAGGTGCGTTTGTATGATCATCTTTTTTCAGTCCCTGAACCAGGTAAGGATTTTATTGATCATTTAAACCCGGATTCCCTGAGAGTACTGACTTCATGCCGGATCGAACCTGCTCTTTTAGAGGCGGACATGTGTCAGTTTGAGAGGCTTGGATACTTTTGTCTTGACCCGCAAGAGACTTTTGTTAAGAGAAAGCCTGTTTTCAACAGGACAGTGTCATTGCGCGATAAATGGGGGAAAATACAGAAAAAGGCAGGAAGATGAGAAGATAGGAAGATAAGAAGATAGGCAACTGAGACAATAATAAAGACTCGAAGTTAAGAAGATAAGAGGATAAGTAGATGAGCAAAGGCAAAAAGATAGAACACTTTAGAGATTTGGAGGTATATCAGAAAGCGTTTAAAGCGGCAATGGAGATATATGAGATCACAAAAAGTTTCCCAGAAGATGAAAGATATTCTCTTACCAGTCAGATCAGAAAAGCATCAAGGTCAGTTTGTTCTAATATTGCTGAGGGATGTCTCCGACCCGGAGGGGAGAAAGAGAAAATATATTGCTGTCTTTACGAATAAATTAACTGACGCAATGCAAGAAGCGTCTGAAACTCAGTGTTGGCTTGAATTTAGTCTGGCATGTAAATATATTAGGAAAAGTACTTTTGCTGAGCTTGATAATACGTACGAGCAAATTTTATTAATGCTTAATTCAATGGAGAAAAATGCCAAAAAATTTTGTTTTTAACTCAGCTTCTTAATTTTTTAACTTCTTAACTTCGTGTAGTAAGAGGCGACTGGAGGATAAAACGTGAGCTACATAGCAGTGATAGGCGGCGGATCATGGGGAACAACACTGGCAGGACTGCTGGCGGACAAAGAGTATGATGTTTCTCTCTGGGTATATGAACAGAGCGTTGCTGAAGAGATCCAGAGGACCAGAGTAAACAGCACTTATCTTCCTGAGTATGTTATTCCTGACAGTATAAAGGTCTCCCATAAACTGGAAGATGTGGTGAAGCGCACCAGATATGTGCTTAATGTTGTTCCCGCTCAGTATACAAGGGCAGTGTTTAAAGACGCGCGGCCTTACATACACAAAGACGCGATAATAATAAACGCTTCAAAAGGTATTGAAAGAGGGACCCTTCTTACGGTCTCGGCAGTACTGAAAGAACTGTTTGACTGTAAGGTAGCGGCGCTTTCAGGGCCGAGTTTTGCCAGTGAGGTCATAAAAAGACTTCCGACCGCTGTAACTATAGCGGCTGAAGACGATGACACGTGTTTTCTTCTCCAGGAGATCTTTAATACGGACTACTTCAGGGTCTATACGCATACTGATATTACAGGGGTTGAGATCGGCGGCGCGCTGAAAAACGTGATGGCCATCGCGTCCGGAATATCAGACGGCCTTGGTCTTGGAGCCAGCGCCAGGGCGGCGCTTATAACAAGGGGTCTTGTGGAAATAACACGCCTTGGAAAAGCAATGGGCGCTCATGAGAGGACATTCATGGGGTTAAGCGGTCTCGGAGACCTGGTTCTTACATGTACAGGTCAGCTATCGAGAAACCATACAGTCGGCGTTAAACTCGGACAGGGCCTGAAACTGCAGGACATTGTACAGAGCATGAAGATGGTGGCAGAGGGTGTTGCCACTTCAGAGGCAGCTTATGAGCTTTCTAAAAAGTATAATGTTGAGATGCCCATTGTCGAGCAGATATATAAGACCATTAATGAGGACAAAAACCCTGCTGATGCCGTGAAAGCACTTATGGGAAGGACGTTAAAATCAGAATTTTAATTAACAAATGTAGAGAGTAGAGAGCAACGAGTAGAGAGAATAAATAAAAACGACGACTGGCAAACAAAAATCTCTCTACTCTCTACTTATTTTCAATATGGATAATTCCAAAATAAAAAAGATCCTCAACTCGGTGAAAAAGGGCGACCTGGCAGTAGAAAGCGCTCTTGACACTCTAAAACACCTTCCGTACGAGGACATTGGATTTGCAATGATCGATCACCACAGGACATTAAGGCAGGGAATCCCGGAGGTGATATTCGCGAAGGGCAAGACTCAGAAAGATGTCA
Organism: bacterium BMS3Bbin08; assembly: GCA_002897775.1. Taxonomy (GTDB): domain Bacteria; phylum Nitrospirota; class Thermodesulfovibrionia; order UBA6902; family BMS3Bbin08; genus BMS3Bbin08. The sequence continues at coordinate 44,118 of BDTR01000029.1, forward strand.
GGGCAATTGCCGGAGCTATGCTTAAAACAGGCGGCAGGCTTCTCATAACAAAGGCAACCGCGGATGTTTACAAAGGGGTAAGCTCTGTATGCAGGAAGCAGAAGAAGAAAGCAAAGTTCTATGAGAAGTCAGGAGTGATAACTGTCGCGGAAGCAGGGAAGAAAGCAGGCAAGGTAGCTATACTGTGCGCAGGGACGTCTGATATACCTGTTGCAGAGGAGGCGCTTGCTACTCTGTCTTTTCTGGGAAGTAAGGCAGAGCTGGTATCTGATGTCGGTGTTGCCGGTCTGCACAGACTCAAACAGGCCGGGCAGACGCTTAAAAGCGCGCGGGCAGTGATCGTTGTGGCTGGTATGGAGGGCGCACTTCCGTCTGTAATAGGCGGCATGTGCGATAAACCGGTAATCGCTGTGCCCACGTCCACTGGCTATGGTACTAGTCTTGGCGGGCTTACAGCGCTTTTTGCCATGCTTAATTCCTGCGTGCCCGGGATCGCAGTGATGAATATTGATAACGGGTTCGGTGCTGCCGCGCTGGCACATAAGATTAATATGCAAACCGTTAATCGTTAACCGTTATACGTTAATAGGGTTAAAGATGAATAATGATGATGATAGTATGAAAAGCTTAAGTCCTTGATTAAGTTCCAATCGCTATCTATTCAAAAACAATAGTAATTTACAGAGAAATCCAAAGTGAGAATATATCCGGGCACATAAGATAAACTTGTTAACCGTTATTCAGTGATTGGATTGAGGATGAAGAGTGAAGATGATAGCATAAAAAGTTTCGAGGACCTGGATTGCTGGAAAATATGCCGGGAATTAAGAAAATTTATCTCCGAACTAGTAAAAAAATACCCAAAAGAAGAAAAATACCGGCTTGTTAATGATATGCTGAGATCGTCAAGATCTCTTACTTATAATATTGCTGAGGGGTATGGAAGATTTCATTATCAGGAAAACATCCAGTTTTGCAGGATTTCAAGAGGATCTCTATATGAATTAAAAGACCAGATAATTTGTTCTCTGGATGAAGGATTTATTAACGATGCGGATTATAAAAAAAGTCTGGAAATGATTAAAAGAGCATCGAGTCTATTGAATGGGTATATTAATTATCTAAGCAGTAAGGTGAATAAAAAATAACGTATAACGGTTTCATTTAAACTATTGCTATTGGTTTTTGTCTTTTAACGATTAACGATTAACCTGTAACGTATAACGGTTTTAAAACATGATTGCATATTTTGATTGTTTCTCAGGTGTCAGCGGGGATATGCTTTTGGGCGCGCTGGTTGATGCCGGAGTGCCGGTCAGCAGACTAAAAAAAGAGTTATCCCGCCTGCCGGTTAAAGGATATAAATTAAGTGCAGGGACCGTAAAAAGGGCAGGGCTGGCAGCCACCAGGGTGGATATCAGAACCCAGAACCTGCCTACCGGACAGGCAGGCCCAGAACCCAGAACCCAGAAAAAAGCGGGGAGAAAGTGGAAGGACATTGAAAGGATAATAAAAAGATCTACACTGTCAAAAGACATAAAGCAGAAGGGGCTGGCGGTCTTTAAAAGACTTTTTAAGGCAGAGGCTCATGTGCATGGAGAAAGCTATGATAAGGTTCATCTGCATGAACTCGGCGCTGTCGACTGTATCGTTGATGTTTTCGGTACCTTGATATGCCTGGACGTCCTTGGAATTCAGCATGTCTATTCTTCTCCTGTCAATCTCGGGGCAGGTAGTGTGAAGACTGAACACGGGACCTTACCGGTTCCTGCTCCGGCAACCGCGGAGCTGCTTAAGAATATTCCGGTTTATTCGTCGGGAAAAAAATATGAGCTTACCACTCCTACCGGAGCAGTGCTTATATCAGAGCTGGCTGAAAAGTTCGGCGCAATACCTGAGATGAGTGTGGCCGGGATCGGTATGGGAGCGGGCAATAAAAACTTTAAGAACGCGCCTAATGTCCTGAGAGTATTCTTATCCCAGAGCACAGAACACAGAGCACAGAACACAGACAAAAGTATAACCGTGATTGAGACCAACATTGACGACATGAACCCGCAGGTTTATGAATATGTGATGGAAAGATTGTTCAGGGCAGGGGCCCTTGATGTATTCCTGACACAGGTCATTATGAAAAAAACAAGGCCCGGTATTAAACTTACTGTGTTCTGTGATAATGATAAAAGGGACGCGATGATAAAAATAATACTGAGTGAAACAACAAGCATCGGGCTCAGGTTCTATGAGGTCTGGAGAAGGGTATTGGACCGTCAGGTCGGTTCTGTTAATACAAAGTTCGGCAGGATAAAAGTAAAAATATCAAAACTTGGAGACGATGTAGTAAAAACGACCCCTGAATACGAGGACTGCAAAAAGATCGCTAAGAAGTTGAAAGTCCCGCTCATAGACGTCTTAAAGGAAGCAGCGAGAAGCCCCGAAAAGTCGGGATCTCCGCTTCGCTACTACAAGTAGCGAGTGGCAAGATTTTTCTTTTTATATCACCGCTTTTATTTACTCTCTCTACTCTCTCTACTCTCTACTTTCCAGCTTCTACTTGCTACTTTTTTAATTAGGTGTGATCGTGATAAAGACTGTTGAACCTTTCCGAAAGACCAGAAGCAATACCTCTTCATTCGGCTTTATCTTTGATACTACTGATTCATAATCTTCCAGGCCTGATACAGCTTGTCTGTTTATTTCCAGGATAACATCACCCATCAAAAGCCTTGTCTCAGCAGGGCTGCCGGCTTTAACGCCCGAGATAACAACACCCTTTATCCTCTCCGGTAGATCTAACTGCTGGTAAATAGCAGGTGTCAGGTTCTGTACGCTTACCCCTTTTAACGCATTTTTATAATCAGTAGTCGGCTGCGGGGCCTGTGCTTCACCAGGAAGCTCCCCTATGATAACTGTGAGTTTTTCGTACTTGCCGTTTCTGATGACGGTCAGGTCAACCGAATCACCCGGATGAGTGCTTGCAACTGTATTTCTCAGGTTATAAGGCTCTTCAACTTTCTCATTGTTAAAGTCAACAATAACGTCTCCTCTGAGAATGCCCGCCTGCTCCGCGGGACTGCCTTCAACAACATCAGCAACCAGGGCGCCGAACTCCTCTTCCAGTTCGAACTGTCGGGCAAGCTCTGAAGTGATCGGCTGAACTGATACCCCGAGCCATCCCCTGATAACTTTTCCCTGCGTGATCAAACTGTCTATTACAGTCTTGGCCATGTTACTTGGGATCGCAAAGCCTATACCCTGGTACCCTCCGGTTCTGCTGAATATAGCAGTGTTGATCCCTACAAGTTCTGCCTTTGCGTTAACAAGGGCGCCGCCTGAATTACCGGGGTTAATGGCAGCGTCTGTCTGAATAAAATCTTCGTACTCCGCAATTCCTACATTTGCGCGTCCAACCGCGCTGACTATACCCATTGTGACGGTCTGGTTTAAACCATAAGGGCTTCCTATCGCGAGCACAAGTTCTCCGACTTTTAATTTGTCAGAGTCTCCCCAACTGATGGCCTTCAGGTCAGTGGCAGCTATTTTTATTACGGAAAGGTCTGTTTTCGGGTCAGTGCCTATTACCTTCCCTTTGAACTGTTTTTTGTCCGGAAGAAGAACATTTATTTCGTCAGCGCCTTTGATAACATGGTTGTTCGTAAGTATATATCCGTCAGCTGATACAACCACACCGGAGCCGAGACTTGCTTTCTTGAACTCCCTGGGCTGATTCGGATGTTTGAACCTGTCGCCGAAGAATCGCCTAAAAAAAGGATCATCAAACAACGGGCCGCCAGGACTGCCCGCCATCTTCATGGTCCGTGTAGTCGAAATATTAACTATCGACGGTTTAACGATCTCAGCCACTTCTGCCATGGCCTGGCTGGTCTTTGTCATGAAGTCTATTGTTTCCTGTGAAACCACCGGATCTTCCGCGTATGCATTCGGCTGAAGGTCCGGAAGGAGGTAAAGCGCTGAACATATCGCAAATAAAAGGGTAACTATTGGCAAAATTCCATGAGATTTCATCTTTAAATTCATTTTATGTCCTTTCTTCCGAGTTATGGAACTCCACGGGCAAGCCCGCCTGTCGGCCCGCTTCGCCGTCCGCCTCGGCGTAGCCGAGGGAAGCCGGGCCGAAGCACTCTGTTCTGCGAAGGCGGATGATCTCGTGATCTCCGTAGATTATATATATTCGAAATGTCCTGAGTCAACACAGGGCAGGGTTTACCCCAATACATCTCTGAATACTCCGAGATGTGGACAATGGGGTTTACCCCAATACATCTCTGAATACTCCGAGATGTGGACAATGGGGTTTACAAATAGGATTCCTTCAATTATCATTTAGAACATCTAACGATGTTTGATTACACAGATAAAAAAAGATTGTAGATAGATGAAGACAATCTGTGTAATCATCCTTAAAAATCGGTGTAATCAGCTATAATTTATAGCAGGAGGCTGCAATTGAAGAAACTCAGACTGGCCCTTGCACAGATCAACCCTGTTGTCGGCGACCTTGACGGTAATGCCCGGAAGATCATCGCTTTCATTAAAAAAGCGCGCGGAATTAAAGCGGATCTTATTGCCTTTCCTGAACTGTCTGTGACAGGGTATCCGCCTGAAGACCTTCTGTTGAAACCTCATTTTATAGAAGACAACATCAAGACACTTAACCGGGTCAGGGCCGCTTCAAAAGGAATAACCACTATCGTGGGTTTTGTGGACAGCGATAAAAGCGCGCTGTTCAATGCGGCCGCAATAATATCAAACGGCAGGCTTATTGATGTTTATCATAAAAAGCATCTGCCTAACTACGGGGTTTTTGATGAGTACCGTTATTTCAGGCCGGGTAAAAGATATCCTGTCTATGAACTCAGGGGAATTAATATCGGAGTAAATATCTGTGAAGATATATGGCATGAGAAAGGCCCTGCCGGCGTCCAGGCCCATGCGGGCGCGGAGTTGATCATAAATATTAACGCGTCGCCGTATCATATGGGAAAAGCGTCTTTCAGGGAACAACTGGTCACAACACGAGCCTCGAAAAACAACGTGACGATCGCGTATGTGAACATGGTCGGGGGACAGGACGAACTGATATTCGACGGAGGCAGTTTTGTTCTGGATAGTGAAGGTTCCCCGATCATAAAGGGAAAACAGTTTAAAGAGGAAATGGTCACAGTTGACCTTGTGATCAGGGTCAAAAGACAGAAGGGCAGAGGCGTTCAGAAAAAAGGCGCTGAAAAAATAAAATTACCCGCGGCATCTGTTAGAGGTCAAAAGCCGGCTATCAGAATAAAGCGATCTTCTGTGATGTCAGCGCCGGAAGAAGTCTATAGCGCTCTTTTGCTCGGAACAAAAGATTACGCGCGTAAGAACGGCTTTAACGGAGTAGTGATAGGCCTGAGCGGCGGAGTTGATTCCGCGCTTGTGGCCGCGATCGCTGTTGACGCCCTTGGGAAGAAAAATGTCCATGGATTGTTCATGCCGTCCCCTTATACTTCAAATGAAAGCTTTGAAGATGTTCACAAACTCGCCAAAAATCTCGGGATAAAGGTAACAGAGGTGCCCATCAGCAATATATTCAAGACATATCTGAAAGATCTGAAGAAACACTTCAGAAAAACCAGGGCCGGCATAACTGAAGAGAACCTCCAGGCAAGAATAAGAGGAAATATATTGATGGCATTTTCGAACAAATTCGGCTGGCTTGTTCTTACGACCGGAAACAAGTCTGAAATGAGCGTTGGTTATGCCACTCTTTATGGTGATATGGCAGGTGGTTTTGCTGTTATCAAAGATGTGCCCAAGACCCTTGTCTACGACCTCTGCGGGTGGAGAAACGCGAAACAGGCGGGGGAGGTGATCCCTGACAGGGTATTGTGGAAAGAGCCTACAGCTGAACTCAAGCCGGACCAGCTGGATGTGGATACACTGCCGCCCTATCAGGAGCTTGATCCGATCTTAAAGGCTTATATTGAAGAGGACAAGAGCTTTGATCAGATAATGAAGCTGGGGTGCGACGTGCAGTGCGCGCAAAATGTTATTCGGATGATCGACCTCTCAGAGTATAAGAGACGCCAGGCGCCTCCCGGCATAAAGATAACCTCCAGGGCGTTTGGAAAGGACAGGCGTTTTCCAATAACGAACAGGTATAAGAGCTTTTAAAGACCGTGAACCGTGAACTGTGAATAGTGAACTGTTGAATACAACATTAAATCAGGCTGTCATTCCGGCTTGTCCGGAATCGTTTTTAATAACAAGGTGTTATGATGGACAAAAGCTTTGCAGTTTATATTATGGCCAATGCCAGACCAACTCTCTATGTTGGAATAACTAACGATCTTATCAGGAGAGTATATGAGCATAAAAAGAATCTAAACCCGCGCAGTTTTACTGCCAAATATAATATACACACGTAAAGAATATGAGCAGACAAGAGAAGATAGGTCTCATTAAACAGACTAATGCGACAACCAGGGATTTATACGAAGATATTACAGGGTCGATTCCGGCGATCCCTGACAAGCAGGGACAGGCTCTGCCGGAATGACGGACAGTGGAGAATATAATGCAATTATTCATGCAAAACCGGCAGATCAATAACCTTAAACTAAGTACGTTTCTAAACGTTGGAGGGTGAGATGCATGCTCTAAGATTACTACGAATTGTTTTAGCAATATCACTGCTAATTACTGCTTACGCCTGCACTGATCCTGACGTAAAAGAAAAGCCCGCTGTCTTTAAGCAGGTCCCTGAGATCCAGGAAATAATGCCTCAAAAGCCGGTGAAGATAAAACTCAAGCGAAACGCGAAAGGCAATTATGCATGGGATATCAGCGGAAATAACGCGGATGAGGTTTTAGAGACCGATAAAAAATTAAAAGAGTCGTTCAAGAACGACTGATTTCACAGATTAATAGACAAGATTACACAGATAGCTGCGGGATAAAGAGGCAGGTGGTTTAATCTGTGGCATCATTGACTAATCGGTGTAATCAAGTATAATTAAGATTATACTAATGAAACTTAAACCCTTAGCATTGGGAGTTGCAGCAGGTGTTTTGTGGGGAGGGTGTGTTTTTCTTACAACCCTGCTTTCAGTATACGCTGGATATGGAACTGCCTTTCTCGAGGCATTACCGCAGTCTTTTTATCCCGGCTATAAGATAACTCTTACCGGGAGTTTTATAGGTCTGGGATATGGTCTGATTGACGGGTTTATCTTCGGATTGATTTTTGCCTGGATTTACAATAAGGCGGCCAAAGTTTAATAACATTATCAATTAGCATCTCAGATTGGAATTTATAATGAGAGATATCCTTCCACAAGGATATCCCTGCCAACTGTTCGTGCTTTAAGGTTCTTTATTCCTGTTGCCTTTTTAAGAAGATCAGGCGACATTCCTCCGACTGAAGGCATTGAGTCTGTTCCCCCGATCAACATCGGAGCGATAAATATCATTACCTTGTCAACGATCTTGCCTGAAAGCGCAGAGGCATTGATCGATGAGCCACCTTCGATCATCACGCTTGTAATATCAAGCTTTCCAAGTCCCTTCATCAGGCTTTTCAGATTTACCCCGTTAGAAACCTTAGTTGAGGTTTTTTTCCTAATGAGGTCGTCAATAACCAGGACATAGGCGCCGCGTTTTTTTACTGACGCAATTTTATTTTTTGAGGCTTTTTTAGTTGTGGCAATTATGGTCTTATTGTCCTTATGCCCGAGAACCTTTGAATTAAGAGGTATCCGGAGCTTGCTGTCAGCAATTATCCTGTAAGGGTTCCTGCCTCCCTTTATTCTGCAGGTGAGGGACGGGTCGTCTTTTTTGACCGTGCCTATGCCGACAAGTACGGCGTCTACCTCGTTCCTTACGCGATGAACGAGTTTTCTCGACTCTTCACCGGTTATCCATTTGGACTCGCCTTTGGCAGTTGCGATCTTACCGTCCAGACTTTGTGCCATTTTCAGTATTACAAACGGCTCTTTCTTTTTAATGAACTTTGCAAAGGCCTCGTTCATTTTGAGGGCTTCTTCTCTCATTAGTCCGATCTCGACATTAATACCGGCTTTTTTAAGTTCCCTGATGCCTTGGCCAGACACCTTTGGATTGGGGTCTTTCATAGCTACTACTACCTTTTTAATACCGGACTGAATGATTGCCTTTGTGCATGGCGGGGTCTTTTTGTCAGTGTGACAGCAGGGCTCAAGATTGATGTACAGCGTAGCGCCCCGGGCTTTTGAGCCGGCCTTTTTCAGGGCAACAATTTCAGCGTGAGCAGTGCCTGCTTTTTTATGAAAGCCTTCAGCAATTATTCTTTTTCCTTTGACAATAACAGCCCCAACCACAGGATTAGGGCTTGTCCTGCCCTTGCCTTTAGCGGCAAGCGCTAAAGCTTTTTTCATATATTTTTTATTTGAAATAGTCATCAAATTATTACGAATTAGTATAGAATTTTACCCCGTTAGAAATAAAGAGCATATTTTTAGCCCCGGCGGCTAATCTTAAGATTTAAAACCGCATCTAAACTTTTAAACTTTCTAACGGGGTTAACAGAAATGAGGGGATTTAGAGCAGGGGGGATAATTATATGGAAAATGAGACAAATATTTCTTATAATTTAGAGGAAACCAGAACCAGAGGATTATCAAGGCAATGGACGGCGCTAATGTGCTTGCTGAGTATATTTACAATGGAAAAGGCCAGAGGGCCCCTACTTGCTACTTTTGTTTTAAAGAAGCTTACCTTCAATCGGAATGACATAATAGCCGGGGGAGATCTGGTACTTGCTGATAAGGGCTATTTCCAAAGGACTGAGCTCGTCAAAAGAGGGCATAAGCTCCAGGACAAGGTTCATGGACCCATGCGTTATATCCCCTTTTAACCTTGCATAGCCCCTTTCTCCGTCGAGGCTGATGGAAGTGATCTTAATGGTGCTTTGTTCAAGAAAAATGGCGCCCTGTATCTTTCGGAATGAATTTATGGGAAGCGGCACCCCATGTATTGAGCCCTGTATGTCCGCGTCAGGGATACTGAATGTAATGTCCAAAGCGTTGTCTTTGAGGTTAAGGTCAGCTGAGATCAGGCCGGTACCTTCAAACCCTGCAGTCGCAAGGTACGGAATGGCGCTGATCTCCGCGCTGTCTATTTTCAGAGTGCCGCTTTCAGGCAGTTTAAATTCTCCTTTTACGTTCCCTGTGCCGATCCTGCCGACCAGGGAAAAGGCCAGTTGTTTTTTAGCTAAGTAAAAAGGATTTATCCTGCTTGAGATGTCTGTGACGATCAGAGCGGTGTTCCCGTCTATCTCCAGGCCAAGGCTGTCTATATATACGGAAAAGAACAGGCCTTTTCTGAGTCCTTCTATGGAAACGCTTATGCTTGATCTGCCGTTATCTGATATTGAGTCCCTGATAGCGGACTCCAGCACACTGTTCGGAATTGCCAACAGCCAGGTGAAGAGTATGAATACGATTATACAGGCGGCAATTAAAAGAAAATTTTTAAGTCTTGTCATTTGCTAATAAGCGATGCTGTTAATTTCAGGATAAATTTATCAGGATCTTTGAAGGTTGTTCTTATATCAGCGTTCTTGATCTTCATTGGGACAGGGGAATTCTCTATCTTGTAAAGCAGGTTAACCATTGTATTGAGGTCTATGTTCTCGATCTCCAGTTCAGCGTCCTCTTCCCTGTACTCTTTAACGCTTGTTTTGGCCAGAGGTTTAATGACCTTTGCGTCGACGCCCAGACTATTCAGCAACTGCTCCAGTGCGGACACCACGCCGCTTACCTCTGTGAGACCGATCTTTTTTTCTTGTGATCTGACGATGTCCCTCATGTAAATAAGCTCTTCTTTGAGTGATGTCATCTCGCTTAACTGGACTGCCAGGTTTTCATTGTTCTTTTCAAGCGCGTTGGAGGAGGCAAAGGTTATAACTGTAAATACCACGATCAGGACAGCGGCTGCAGCCGGTATGAGGGTGTATTTATCTGATAGTATTATTTTCCCGATCACAGGTTTCATGTCTTTAACCCCATAATTATTGAAAAAGTGATCTTTTTGTCAGGTAAGGACTCGGAGTCCAGAACCTTTACTTCCGTAAAAGCGGATGATAAAGCGCTTTTAAATGAATCAACATTTTCAAATGAGGACGCGGAGCCTTTTATTATTATGCCGGCCTTATCTATATTAAACTCGCCAAGGGTAATGTCCTCTTTCTGAAGTTCAGTTATCTGAAGCAGAATATCAAGGACCGGCATGCCCGCGAGAATGGCCTTTTTCCCCTTGAGGATCTTAAGGTTGGCACTGAACTGTCTCGATACATCGACTATTTTTTTGTCCTCGGGAAATGCTTCTCTAAATAGCGAGGATATTTCCTTTGTCAGCAGGGAGTTTTGTTTTTTTAAAGATATCCGCTTTGTAGCGATATCAGCGCCGAACATCAGCAGGAAGATCATAACGAGGACCGCTGTCACTCGTAAGGATTTTTTTATCCGGTCAATATCACCCTTATAAGCAAGGTCACCCTGCCGCAGGTTTATGGTCGGGGCCGCAAGTTCCTCTCCGGCGGCTCTTGCCCTGGTCTGTTCGTCAGCGACAGTACTGTCAAAAAGCTTTTCCGCGTTTTTACCTGAAAGCCTGAGGTCGATAGAGCTGACCATTACAGGCTCAAGTCCGACCGATGAGAAAAGGTCGATCACTTCTCTCAGCTTTGTTTTTTCCACGCAAACCGCCAGAGCGCGGCTGCCGCTTTCAGTTAATTCCGTGACAACATGATCAATAGAGTATTCAGAGGTATCGCCGAGAAGAAGACCCTCGAGTTCAAAGGAGATAGTGTCCTTTATCTTATCTTTATCAGAAAAAGGAAAGTCCAGTTCCCTAAGTGACAGAAGATCCGCAGGCACGCTCAGATACACATGTTCAACACGCGGAGCCGCGAGTGACGAAAGAACAGCCTGGCTTAACCCGCCTTCAAGAGGCCTGGATATAGTATCTATAAGCGTGTACTTCCCGCCTTTTTTTTCAAAAACATAAAAGCTGAGCTTCCCCTCCGTCCAGTCTATAAAGCCTGTCTTCATTGCTATCCTTCTATCCTTCCCGCCAGTAGTGGATCTTCATCGAGGTGTCAATAACACTTTCAATAAATCTCGTTATTTCATTGACAGTCGCCCGCGCGGTTACCCGGAAGTCCGTGCTCTTTACGGTGATTAGTTTCTGAATATCTATACCGATAGTTTCCATCCCTGACACTCTCACAACGTCGGCAATGTTTTCAAACGGAGCGCTTTCCCTGTAATCGATGATCTTTTTTGCAAGGGTTTCGGTCATGTCGCCATGCAGGCTGATAAGCACTGGCAACTCCGCGGTATTTATATTTATGTTTATCTCGCCTATACGCCCATGTACCGTTAAGAACGGGCTGATAGCCTCAAAAGTTTCCCGGTCTACTTCCTCTATAAGAGCGAGCTCCTCAATGCTCCACAGAAACTGGTTCTTTGCCTTGTCTTCTGAATTTTTTAATCTCGGTTCCAGGTCGGGGTCTATCCAGTCCGCAATGGCCAGTGCAAGAGATGGATTAATATTAAGGTATTCAAATAGCTTTTTCAAGGACTCGAGGGCTTCTTCGTTATCCAGGCCGTTCTCATATACAATGCTGTTAATGTTGAACTTTGAATTTTCATCCTCAATTGTCACTAAAAGAATTGTATTCTCGCCGAGGTCTTTATAGGCGGGTACAACGAACTTGCGTGAGGAAGTGTAAGAGAACTCATTCAATATTTTCAGGTAATCGGAACTAAAAGCCAGTCCTGACTTGGCAGTAAGCGACGCCTTCTGGGCGTTTCTCCAGTTCGACAATGCGGATGTCGACACATAGACCTCATAGGCGAACTCAACAGCAAGCCCGGCCAGCAGAGTAACGATCAAAAGGGTGATAATCAGGGCGGTACCTTGTTGATTGACAATTGACAATCGATAATTGACCATTGCGTTCTGCCTTCTCATAACTGCCTCTCAAATCTGGGACGTGCGTATTCAGTGAGTTTAATTTTATTACCTTTGTCGTCAAACTCTATACTGAACCGGACAACTTCAGGAAGTTGTCCGGTCTCGTTTGAGTCCCACGTCCTGACCCATTTGCCGTTTGATCTGGTCTCAACGCTGAAACCAACAATTCCTTCGATCATTTCCACGTTGATCCCCCGTCCCTGTTCCTCCGCGCCGGTGTTCTCCGCTGTTTCCGCTGTAAGCATAAAGGGCAGGGCTTCACTTTTGAAAAGTACCAGGGTGTTGTTCTTTTCCTTGACATAGTATGAGACTTCCTGCAAACCGCTGCCTTTAAAGGTGAACGCTGCCAGATGTAATACTGACGCCGGATTCCCGAATATGTCCCTGTCCCTGATCACAAACGCGGTCCTGTTGCTTTCAGCGTCCATTGAAATGGAGCTTTTAAGGAACGCGCCCTCGATCTCGCGTCGTATCATGTCAAGGGCGGTCCTTGCCTCTTGATATTTAAGAGATACCTCGTCAAATCTTTCAAGCGCGCGCTGTACAGTAAAGAACGAACTGTAAACAGCGCCCAGGATGATAACCAAAAGCACCAGGCTTATAAGAATCTCTATGAGGGTGAAGCCCCGTGTGGCATTGACGATTGACGACTGACGACCAATTATCAACAATAGTCTATTGCGGATTTTTTGATCGTTTGATCTTGAGGCTGTCATTTTATTTCCTGGTCCGGCTTTTTAATGACCAGTTCGCTTAGCTCTACCACCTTGCCGTGTCCGCGGACAATGGCTTTCAGTTCAAGGAATTCGCTGATCATTTTAGCTTCGCCATCTTCAGGGTCCTCAATCTTTTTTACGATGGTCTCATATGAAAAGTCTTTGTCCTCAAGAACCCCTTTTTTATTCATTGGTTCCAGTTCAAGCTCGGATATTTTTTCTCTTGCCATGAGGACCATCCTTGTCGAAAGAGCGTCTTCGTAGGTAAGGCCGGCGTGATAATTGACAGTGTGCAGAATGGTTATAAGAGCTCCCCCTATTATTGCAAGCGCGATCAATATTTCAAGCAGGGTAAAGCCCGCCCTGCGGGTAACAATCGACGATCGAGAACGTAAAGTCCCTCGTAAAGCGGCGAGGCCGCCACGTGGCTTTTCGCCGTTGGGACCCCGTCCCTTTACGGGATTGACAATTGACAATTTACAGCACATATCCTTCATGGATCTTTACCCGTCCGTTCAGGTGATTAAAAATGACAGTATATTCCGAGTCGCCCTTTCTCAGGTGAAGGATTATCGGCTCTTCAGGGCCAAGGGGCCCGAAGACTACTGTGATCTCACCTCTTGATATCTTGCCGTGTGAAGGGATCATAACATCGTTTATTTCAATGTCACCTTTTATTTTAAAACTCCGGGCTATTCCTGAACTCTCAAATCCCCATGATCTGTCGTCAAGATTTATGTTGAGCAGGTAGGTCTGTTTTCTTCCAACGGCCTCGTCATACACGTATCTTAAAGAACTTCCCATATGCCGTGCCTCTGTTCTTAACGCGGACATGTCTGAGGAGACCCATAGTGACGGCATTATCAGGGCCAGGCTGATGGAGATGATGAAGACAACGACCATCAGCTCTATCAAAGTAAAACCCCGATGAGAATTGACGATTGACGATTGACGATTGACGATTATCAATTTGTTAATCCCAGTTGGTTATGTCTTTGTCATAACCTTCTCCCCCGCTGACGCCGTCGGCGCCGTAGGAGATGATGTCATAATCGCCCTCTGTGCCCGGGGATATGTATATGTAAAGATTGTCCCACGGGTCAAGGGAGACCTTTCTTTTTTCCAGGTAACCGCCTTGCCTGTAATGTTTCGGAATTCTCCCTGTTACAGGCTCCTGGATCAATGCCTCAAGTCCCTGCTCTGTGGTCGGGTAGAACCCGTTGTCTATTTTGAAGAGCTTAAGGGCGGTTTCAAAGTTCATTATCTGGGCCTGTGCTTCAACAACCCTTGCGTCATCAGTTCTGCTGATAAGTCTGGGCGCTACAATGGCAACAAGAATACCAATAATGAACACAACGACCATGATCTCTATCAGGGTGAAACCCCGTGTGGCATTGACGATTGATGATTGACGATTGACGATTGAGGACGTAAAGTCCAGTTGGGACCCCCGTATAGGCTCGTGGCCCACGTGGCTTTTCGAGCACGCCCCTTTACGGGATTGATGGTTGACGATTTTGGAATTATTTATTTGCGAAATTTCCATTATTGATGTGCCCCCTTATCTTATTAATTGGTTGAGTTCAAAGATCGGCAATAGTACCGCTATTACAATGAATCCTACGATAAGCGCCATGAACAGGATCAGTACGGGTTCCAGGAGACTGGTCAGCCTCTGCAGTTTTTTGTCAAAATCAGCCTCATACGATCTGCAGGCTTTGTCCAGGACCTCGGCCAGTTGCCCGCTTTTCTCACCAGTGGATATTATCTGAAGAAATGTCGGGGGGAAGCCTTCAAGGCTGGCGGATAGTTTTGCTCCCTGAGAGATCAGTTCCCGCGCGGATAATATCCTGTTTTCCAGGACAGCGTTGCCCGTAACCTTTGATGTTAGCTGAAGGGCCTTTAGTATTTTGATGCCGCCTGAAAGCAGAAAGGACATGGTCATGGCAAACCGGGCGGTGTACAGACTCTGCATGACCCCGAAAGGAAGTTTAAGCAGAATCGAATCAATAACCTCCTGTTTAGTTTTCCTGAGCCATCGATAAAAAGACACGGCGCCCGCCGCGAAAAGCAGGAGAAGCCACCAGAACTTCTGAAACACCATGCTTACCCATATAAGTATTACGGTTATCATAGGGAGGCTTGCCGAGGTTTTCTCAAATAAGCTGGTTATCTTGGGGACAACAAAAGTAAAAAGCAGAGAGATAATAATAATACTTACTCCGGTCATAAAGATCGGGTATATAAGCGCGTTCTGTACCTTGTTCTTTACAGATGTCTGGGTTTCCAGGAAGTCCGACAGCTTTGAAAGAACTTCCGGCAGTCTTCCGCTGTTCTCCCCGGCTGAGACCATGCTCGTATAGTAGTCAGGAAAGATCAGGGGATACGACTGTGTCGCCCTGGCAAGGGTCGCCCCTGCAGACAGCTGATCTTTTATGTCTACCAGGATCCCTTTCCACCGGCCTTTCTGTTCTGAGGCAATAGCGCTTACCGCCTCTATCAGGGGAACACCCGCGGACAATAACGTTGAAAGACTGCTCGTGACATCAGGCAAAAGGGATGGGAGGCGTCTCCAGTGTAATATTTGTTTTTTGTTGAAAACGGCTTCAGTGATCTCCCTGGGGAAAACACCGACAGCTTTTATTTTTATGGCCGCGTCTTTTTGGCCGTCAGCCTCGATAGTCCCTTTAATTTCAGAACCGTCCTGTTTATATCCCAGATATCTGAATATAGGCATAATCTTATAATTTTAGATTGTTGATTTTAGATTTATTAAATTTGCAATCATCATTCTGCAATTTGCAATTTAAGAGTCGCTGTCTTTCTGTGTTACCCTTAGGACCTCTTCCAGTGTCGTAATGCCGCTCAGGATCTTGTTTATCCCGTCGGCCTGAAGTGTTTTAAAACCTTCATTTATCGCTGTCAGCCGTATGGCCTGCGCGTCTTTACGTTCAACGATCTGCGACCTTACATCAGGAGTTACTTTCAGAAGTTCAAAGATGCCGGTCCTTCCAAGATAACCTTTACCCATGCACTTGTCACAGCCTTGTCCCCTGTACAGAACCAGCCCGGTGTTTTCGCTTCTGATAGCGTTTCCAAGATATTCCAGTTCCTGGGGTGAAGGTGAATACGACTCCCTGCAGTGGGGACAGATTATTCTTACCAGTCTCTGCGCAAGGACACATATAAGAGATGACGCTACAAGAAACGGCTCGATGCCCATATCAATAAGGCGTGTAATAGCGCCTGGAGCGTCGTTCGTATGCAGGGTGCTTAGAACAAGATGGCCGGTAAGTGAGGCATGCACCGCGACCTCCGCTGTCTCCAGGTCCCTTATCTCTCCGACCATCATTACATCAGGATCCTGCCTCAGAATGGACCTCAGGCCGGTCGCAAAGTTAAGTCCGATCCTGGGGTTTACCTGGATCTGTCCGATACCTTTTAGCTGGTATTCAACCGGGTCTTCCACAGTTATAATGTTTCTCTCTTCTGTATTGAGCTTTAAAAGCGACGCGTAAAGCGTGGTTGTTTTACCTGAACCCGTCGGCCCTGTCACCAGTATTATTCCATTCTGCCTGGCAAGGGCGCTGTTGAATGTGTCCAGTACCGGTCCTTCAAGACCTATCATCTCAAGGCTTAAAATACCCACACGCCTGTCAAGCAGTCTTAAGACCGCCCGCTCGCCCAGTGAGGTCGGAATTATCGAGACCCTTATATCAATGTCTTTGCCGCCCACAAGCAGCCTTATCCTTCCATCCTGAGGAAGTCTTTTCTCCGCTATATCCAGGTCTGACATTATCTTTATGCGTGATACCAGCGCGTCCTGGATAATTTTCGGCGGACTGAGTACCTTCCTGAGTATGCCGTCTACCCTGAACCTTACATCAATGCTTTTTTCATACGGTTCAATGTGTATATCGCTCGCTCTTTCTTTGACAGCCTCCATTAACAGAGCGTTAAGCAGCCTGATGATGGGAGCCTCTTCAGTCAGCTCGAGAAGGTCTCTTGGTGATTCGAACTCGGTAGCGACCATTGACAGGTCTTCACCTTTTATGTCGCCCATTACCTCGTCGACCCTGCTTGTCCGGCTGTAGATCCGGTTTATGGCATCCAGTATCACTTCCTTCGGGGCCTGAAGAGGATGTGGTTTCAGGTTAAAAGACCTCGCCACGTCCATCAGCGCCATGGTGCCGTGGCTGTCAGCCACAGCGGCCAGCAGTTCGCCGTCCTGCCTGCGCAGGGGCAGCAGGACGTTTCCTTTTACAAATGAAAGCGGCAGGTCTTCAAGCAGGGAAGGGTCTACGTCCTCATCATTTATTCTGTCTATGGTTTTCATAAGGCTCATACCTGTAGATAAAGGAGCTAGTCTTGCCGTGGTTCATCTGAAGGCTCCGGTTCCCTGTTCTGGATCGTCACTTTATAATTTGGTTCAGCGTAAAGGATCTCAGGCAGGACTGAAAATTCTTTCACGGCCTCATTCACAGACTGTTTCTTTCTGAGATTTATGCGGTATACGCCTGTGGCTTCAAAGTGCCTGATCACTGAGGCGCCTTGCTGTGATATTATTTCCAGGGCTCTTTCGGTTGTGACCCCATTCCTGAACCTTATCATGAGTTCCCTTTCAATATAGTGACTTTCTCTTGATGCGAAGTCCAGGTACTTTTTGTTCGTTATGGCGGCCATCTGTGCCGAGTCTTTTACTATATGGGGCGTTATGAATATAAGAAGGTTTGTTTTCTTTTTTGTTATGGTTTTATGTTTAAACAGCCATCCGATAATAGGGATATCACCGAGGATCGGTGTTTTTGCCACGCTGTTCTCCTCTATTTCCTGCATAAGACCGCTGATGACCACTGTCTGCCCGTCCCTGACCACAACGGACGTTTTAGTCGCCCTCTTGGTAGTTGTAGGCCCGACGGAAATAGTAATGTTTTCCGAATCTTCCTTGACTGATGAGATCTCCTGGTACAGGTCGAGCTTTACGTAATCACCTTCTGTGATCTGAGGGGTTATCCTGAGTGTTATACCAACGTCCTGCCTCTCAATGGAGCTCAGGACCGCGCTTGTGCTGGCCAGGTCTCTCTGGCTCTTTGATATAAACGGAACGTTCTCTCCAACTATTATCTCAGCCTCCTGATTATTAGAGGTCAGGATCTGAGGTGTTGAAAGAATATTTATGGCGTCATTGAACTCGCTCAGGTCGAACAGCGCGGCAAAACCGGGAACAGTCATGCTTGATGAACCGAATGTACCGTCTGAATTTATGGTTGTGATTGGAATATCGAGAAAGTTACCCAGTCCCCCCATGCTGAACCCTGTCAGCCCGGCGAGTATATTTTGCATGGCCGCTGTATCCAGAGTGCCGAACCCGCCGATTGTCACCGGTGTTTCGTCTATGCTGACTGAAGCCCTCCATTTTGAACCGAGTTCCTTGAGTTTATCTATTCTCGCCTCTACGATCATCGCCTCAACAAATACCTGGCGTCTTCTCCGGTCCAGCTTCTTTATGACCTGACTGATCGTGTCATAACCCCCGGGCGAAGCCACGATTATCAGGGAATTTGTTGCCTTGTCCGGAGTTACAATTATGTCAGTGAGTAAGCTCTCCTTGGTGGGAGTGTCTTTCTTCTGCCTCGCGGTCCGCGTTGCGGCGCGCGTGCCCTTTATTATCCCTTCCAGTACCTTGGCCAGATCTGTCGCGTCCGCGTTCTCAAGGAAATAAACATTTATGTTGGCAGGTTCAGCATAGGTCGGAGGCTTGTCGATATTCCTGAGTATGGACATTAATTTGTCTATGTTAAGAGCGGAATCCGCCACCAGCAGAAGGTTGCCAGGCCCAAAAGAGGATATATGCCCGTTTCGCGAAATAAATGGCTGAAGCATTTTCATGGCCTCATCCGCCTTGATGTTTTTTACCGGCAGAAGCCTGGTTATATAGGTTTCATCAATAGGGACCGTGTCTTCGGTAAAAGTGTTCGCTGACTGCCTGGCCATGCTGGAGAGAATTATTTTATACGTCATGGCTCCTGCCGGCACAAGCGTGTAGCCTTTGAGTTGCAGCACCGACGTGAACAGCGCGAAGGATTCATCCACAGTAAGCCTTGTCGGGGCTATTATCGTAATGTTCCCCTTTATCCTTTTATCAAAAATAAAATTTTTGCCTGTGAGTTCGCTTATAAACTCGATCACAGCGGGGATCTCGACGTCAATAAAATTAAATGTGATCTTCTTTCCAGTGTCCTGTGCCTCGGCGAATGAAGAAGCTGAGAGCATTAAAACAATGAATACGGCAAGGCATAAGGCAATAGCGATTCTGGAAATTTTCATTATGTATCCTCTCATATAATTATAGATAGTTAGCACGTTACTTCATCTGGTAGTCCATTGTCATTCTTGAGCCATTGCGTATTATATCAAGATTGACGGTTTTCATGCCTTTCAGCGCGGACATTGTCTGTACCGCGGCCTCCGGGCTTGACAGGTCAAGGCCGTTTATCCTGAGCAGGATATCATTGTTTCTGAGGCCGAGGCTTTCATAAATACCCCCGGGTTTTACCTCAAGAATGCGGAACCCTTCCTGCTTGCCGTCAACTATGTTCGGATAAAGCCTTGCGTCCGTCATTATCTGCCGGGGGTTCCTGAGCGCTGTCTGGACCCTTCTCTGATCCAGCACATACTGGTTTTCCCTGACCTTCCTGGCAAAGCCGGGGTGCCTGCCTGAGGAAACCGCGGACCTGAGGTTTTTTGGTTCAATATCTGAAATATTCCGGATCTGTATAGTATGTATATTCGCGCCCTGTCTGATCTCGACCTCGGTCCTTTCTATTTTCATTAAGGTGCCATAATTATATACTTCCCCGCCGTGAGAGAATACCTCTTGCCTGACAGGCTCCGGCCGGGACTTGTCCATGAAGATCGCGTAACTGAGATTATCCGGGCCTGTTACCGTGCCAACGAGAATAAGATCAGAAGGAGACTCTGGCTTTTCAGAAGAGCCCTGAGACGAGATCATCGGGTGGAACTCCATGGGCGCGCCAAAAGGATTTTTCTCAACGATAGAAGCGTAATTCATAATATTCTTTCCCGCCGGGATCATTTCAGTGGCAGCCTTGCCGCCTGTCGTAAAAGACGGTGTTTTTTTTGACATAGACAATCCTAAAATATCCCGGATCAGCAGAAGAGCCGTGAGAAAAACAAGAGCAACTATAATAAGGTTAAGAAGGTGCAGTTTTTTAAAGGGAAAATCAAGCATTATTACTTTAGATTAAACGATTGATTCTTTCCATGTCAATAATGTGACCGCTGGAACAGTTTTATCCGTAGCTGTCAATTTGTCTAAATAGAATACTCTATGTTAGTATTTTTTAATGGCGAAAGAAAAAGGGAAGACCGTGGCAAAGGCAGAAGAATCCGGCTTGCTCCACCTTGTTACAAAGACCCTTGGTATCGGAGTAATTATCCGCACGTCCGAGGGGTTGCGGGCGGCAAACCGGCAGATGGAGCTTTTCGCGGAGAAGTACGGAGGCCTGTCCGCCTTTGATATCCATGATTCTGAAAGCCTGGAACTGCCCCTGTCGGACAGTAAAGGCAGCCGGCGGGTCTTCCACATAACAAGCGTTGATTCTGATAAGGAAAAAATACTTCTGGTCAGAGATATTACCGAGCTCAATGAGCAGAGAACGTCCCTGGAGCAGCTTGCGCTTCACGATCCGTTGACCGGCATTCCGAACCGCGCGTTATTCTATAACCGCCTGGAGCATGCCATCCTTGTGGTACGGCGCGAGAACAGGCCCACTGCTCTGCTCATGCTGGACATTGATGGTTTTAAGGAAATAAATGACAGCATGGGACATGATATAGGCGACCAGGTGCTGAAACAGGTCGCGGAGCGTTTGCCAGGCCCTCTGAGAAAATCCGATACAGTCGCGCGTTTTGGCGGCGACGAGTTTGTAATACTGCTGCCTACCGCGGACATTGAACAGGCCAACCGCGCGGCAGGCAGGCTTTTGAGCGCGCTTGAACAGCCCTTTAATGTTGGAAATGCCAGCATACATCTGGGGGCAAGTATCGGTATCGTGCTTTGCCCTGAACATGGCGAAGACGCTGACACCCTGATACAGCGCGCGGACGCGGCTGTATGTATAGCGAAACAGACACGGTCCGCCGTTGTTATTTATAACCCCAGGCAGGACCGGTACAGCCGGGACCGGCTTGTGCTGATTAAGGAACTGCGTTACGCCATAGAGAATGAAGAACTTGTTCTTCACTACCAGCCCAAGGTCAACTGCAGAACCGGACGTATCAACGGTATGGAGGCATTAGTCCGCTGGAATCATCCGGATCACGGCCTGATAATGCCTAATGATTTTATTCCGCTGGCAGAGCAGACAGGGTTGATCAAACAGCTGACAACATGGGTTCTGAGCACGGCCCTGCAACAGCTTGGCCGTTGGCAGAAAGCGGGTTTTAATCTGAGGTTATCGATAAATCTTTCCACCAGAAACCTTCTGGACCCTCACTTTATAGATGAGATCGCAAAGCGGCTGGAGGCGAGCGCTATTAAGCCGTCACTGCTTGAGCTCGAGATCACAGAAAGCGCCATAATGATCGACCCTGACCTTTCGTTGAAGATCCTTGCTGACCTGGACGCGCTCGGCATCCGCATTTCAATTGACGACTTTGGTACAGGGCATTCCTCTCTGGCTTATCTCAGGAAAATGCCGGTAGATGAGATCAAGATCGATAAGACCTTTATCTCCAATATACTGGTGGATAACAACGACGCTATCATAGTACGTACAATTGTTGAGCTTGCGCACAATCTGGGTATCCAGGTCATTGCAGAAGGTGTGGAGTCCGAGGGTGTATGCGATATGCTGAAAGATATGGGTTGCGATAATATTCAGGGTTATCTGATCAGCAGGCCTATTCCAGCGGAGGACTTCGAAGAGTGGCTCGAGACGTCAGACTGGTATAAGGGAAAGTAAAAAACTCATCAATTAACTTTTTCCCCGTGTTGCTCCTCAGAGCGGAATTACACGTTTCTTCAGGAGCGCTGTCAGTTGTCTGAATGTTTATTCTTTGTGTATGCCGGAGTCGCGGACGGACCGGCAGCTCCAAACAGATAAAAAGGATACAGAGATGACCGAAAAAGAAAAATATCATGACCTGCTCCATTCAGTAGGAGAGGCCATGGGTGTAGGAGTCATTATAAGTACACCTGAACCGCGCGCGCTGGAGGTCCTGATGCAGCTTGACGCCCTCGGGGTCAGGCTCTCTATTGATGATTTTGGCAAGGGCTACTCATCGCTTGCCTATCTTAAAAGACTGCCTGTGAGCGAGATCAAGATCGACAAGTCTTTTGTAATGAACATGGCAGAGGATGAGAACGACGCGCTGATCGTTCATTCGACAATAGAGCTTGCTCACAACCTGGGTCTTAAGGTCCTTGCCGAGGGTGTTGTCAACGAAGAGGTATGGAACACGCTTAAAAACCTCGGCTGTGATTCAGCGCAGGGGCACTATATCAGCCCTCCGGTTTCTGCCAGGGATTTTACGCGCTGGCTGAAGGAATCGGGATGGGGGATACAAAGAAAGGACGCCGGGGAGAAGCAGCCGTTCGGAAGATAGGGCAATACATTATTGCCTGTCCCCGGGATATATCACCCGCCGGACAGCCGGTTGACCGGACCGGTCTTTCTATAGTTTCGCGTCTTTCAGGGCGTCCTTACAGGGGCATTTTCTTTTTTCCGGAACGTGCCT
The DNA here is from genome assembly GCA_002897775.1 of bacterium BMS3Bbin08. Lineage (GTDB taxonomy): Bacteria > Nitrospirota > Thermodesulfovibrionia > UBA6902 > BMS3Bbin08 > BMS3Bbin08. Next base: position 66,608 of record BDTR01000029.1, read on the forward strand.
GAAGATTTGTTCGAGCAATCGCCTGATCTTCTCTGTTGATGCTTTCATTCCATCCATAACTTCTTTGGTCGTAAGTTTTCCACTGGTTATTCCCGCGGCATAGTTGGCAACTACTGAAATTCCGGAGTAGCATATTTCCAGTTCCCTTGCCAGAGAGGCTTCGGGCATTCCGGTCATGCCGACCACGCTTCCGCCCAGCCTTGCGAACGCCCTTATTTCAGCGGCTGTTTCCAGTCTCGGTCCTTCGACAGCCATGTATGTTCCCCCATTTTTCAAAGGGACCTTTGAGGTCTGGCCTGATCTCAGAATGACCTTGCGCATTTCAGGGCAGTACGGTCCCGTGAGATCTATATGGACCACTTCAGCGCGCCGCCCGGCTGTCTTTCCTTCGTAGAACGTTGAAGCGCGGGCCTTTGTCATGTCAATTATCTGGTCAAGTATGACCACTGTTCCCGGCTTCAGGTCTTTTTTAATACCGCCGACCGCGCCCACCGATATGATCCTCTGAACCCCGAGTTTTTTAAATCCCCAGATATTTGCCCTGTAGTTGATCAAATGCGGCGGAATATCGTGACGGCTGCCATGACGCGGAAGGAACGAGACCTCAGTATCTCCGGTCCGGCCTATAACGTATTCGTCAGAAGGCCTGCCGAAAGGTGTGCTGATCTTTTTTCTTTTGCTGACGCGCAGACCTTTTATCTCATACAACCCGCTGCCGCCTATTACGCCTATTTTCTTCATACGTTCCCCTTCACATTAACCGCATATCACGTGTGAGACGCGAAACAGGATATATTGTATAATAAACCGGTTCTTTTAAGCACGGAAAAATCAGATTCTAAATCCGGGATCCTGTGTGCCGGATCCATCGTAAGTTTATTAGCTTAGTAAAATCCCTGAAGGAGGCAGCATGAAGACCATACCTGACGAGTTGGCGGAGCGGATACTAAAAAAAGCTGTTTCAAGAGGCGGGGACTACGCTGATATATTTGTGGAGCATAAGGACCAGGTATCCCTTCAGCTTGAGGATGACAAGATCGAAAAGGTCATTTCCGGAATTGACGCGGGGATAGGTGTCCGGGTCATTTTCAGGGACAGGACCGCGTACGCGTACAGCAATGAATTCTCAGAATCCGCGCTTTTGCATCTCGCGGACACCGTCAGCAGGGCCGCTGAAGAAAAAACAGATGTGACCATTAATTTGAAAAAAGCCGGACCGCGGGTCGATTTCAAAATTAAGCTCGATCCCCGGGCGGTGGGAATGGAAAGAAAGATCCGGCTGGTTGAGGATGCCAACAGGACGGCCAGAAAGGTCAGCGGCAAGATCAGGCAGGTCTCAGTTAATTACCGGGATTTTGTGCAAAATATTTATATAGCGACGTCTGACGGTGTGATCGCGGAGGACGAACGAATTCATACGGTTGCCATTGTGCATGTGGTGGCCGCCGATGGAGATGTACTGCAGACAGGATATGAACCTGTTGGAGGGCTTATAGGCTTTGAACTTTTTGAAGAGCATTCTTTTGAAGAGACAGCCCGGAATGTGGCGCGAAAGGCAGTGGCCATGCTAGGCGCGCAAAAGATCTCCGGCGGCAGAATGCCGGTTGTGATCTCAGCGGCTGCAGGGGGGACCATGATCCACGAGGCTGTGGGACACGGCCTTGAGGCGGACCTGGTGCAGCAGGGACTCTCAGTGTTTTCGAACAGGAAGGGGCAGCAGATCGCGTCAGAACTGGTTACTGTGATCGATGATTCGACCCTGCCTAACAGGAGAGGCTCGTTCAGATTTGATGACGAGGGTTGGCCGTCCCAGAGAACGGTTTTGGTTGAAAAGGGAATATTAAAGGGATTTATGTATGACAGATTGACCGCGATGAAAGATAAGTGTGCCTCTACAGGCAACGGCCGCCGTGAATCTTATGAGTCCAGGCCGATCCCCAGGATGACAAATACGTTCATTGCTCCGGGCGTCAGTGACCCGCTGGAGATCATAAGGTCGGTGGACAGGGGTTTTTTTGTCAGGAAGATGGGGGGCGGGCAGGTAAATACTGTAACCGGTGAGTTTGTATTTGAGGTCTCTGAAGGCTATATAGTGGAAAAGGGACAGATCAGCGAGCCGGTGAGGGGAGCGACACTTATCGGCAATGGGCCGGAGGTGCTTAGATCAATTGATATGGTGGGTAATGACCTTGGTTTTTCCATCGGCACATGCGGCAAAGACGCCCAGGGAGTACCGGTCTCTGACGCGATGCCGACTGTACGGATTCCGGATATAGTTGTGGGCGGAAAGGTACAGGGTGGGTAAAATTAATACATATAAATAGCTTAAATGAGACAGTCCCGCGCCTGACGCCCTTGTTTTTTAAGAAAAAACACATCTGGTATGTAAATTGCTATATACAGTCCGTATCTGCACTATGCGTTATCAAAACACAATAAAAGAGGAAGTCCATATAAGCGGAGTGGGGCTCCACTCGGGCAGGGCCATAAATATGCGTCTGAAACCCGCGCCAAGGGATGCGGGTATTTCTTTTATCAGAACAGACAGGGGAAATGTCCGGATCAGGGCCCGTATTGAGAATGTCGCGGACACGACATTTGCCACGAATCTTGCTTATGACGGGGTAAAGGTAGGGACGGTCGAACATCTCTTATCCGCGCTGGCAGGATTGAAAATAGACAACCTCTATGTTGAGCTTGACGGTCCTGAAGTTCCGATAATGGATGGAAGCGCCAGCTGCTTTACCCGGAAAATTCTTGATGAAGGAATGATCGCCAGGCAGGCAAAACGGGTTTCATGCATGAGGATACTGAAGCCCGTGGTTGTTATGGAAGGTCCCTGCCAGATAGCGGTCGTTCCGTATGAGGGCACAAGAATAACCTTTAGTGTTAATTATAACCATCCTTCATTCGGGGAGCAGAAGTTCAGCCTTGATATATCAGAGGCTGACTTTATCAAAGAGATAGCTCCCGCAAAGACTTTCGGGTTTTTGAAGGATGTCAAAATGCTGAGGTCCAGGGGCCTGGCCAGGGGCGGCTCTCTGGATAACGCTATTGTGGTCGGAGAGAGCGGGATACTGAATGAGAAAGGTCTCCGCTTTAAAAACGAGTTTGTAAGACACAAGATCCTGGATGCCCTTGGTGATATTTCATTATTGGGCCGGCCGATCTACGCGCATGTAATAGCCAACAGGGCGGGCCATACCCTGAACATCAAGCTTCTCAGGAAAATACTCAAGCTTACCGATGCATGGGAAATTGTATCAGCCCCTTTAACACCCGAAGTGCGCCGCGAAGTCGCGGTACAGATCTAGCAGAGGGCCTGCCGTTTTAAATTGACGATTGACGATTGATGATTGAAGAAGCAGATCTGTGCCTGCCCGCCGGTTCTTGAGGAGGGCCTGCCGTTTTAAATTGACGATTGACAAGTGACGATTGAAGATTTTAAAGACAGATAAAGTCCTTAAAATATTTTGTAAACAAATAACGTATAACGGATAACTTTTAACATTCCTGTCCCGATAAAAAAAAGGCTGCTCCGATCGGACAATCCGGATCGGAACAGCCAAGCTGTTAAACACTATAAAGTGTTATCTTTTTTTCTTCTTCTTAGCAGCTTTCTTCTTTACAGCTTTTTTCTTCTTCTTCGGAGCTGCCTTTTTCTTCTTTACAGCTTTTTTCTTCTTCTTTGCAGCGGCTTTTTTCTTGGCGGCCATTCTTTTTCACCCCCTTTCCGCTCCCACTTGATGGGAACAAGCTTGGTTTTACAGTCTGCCCAGCAATAAGATCTTCTTGGCGGCCAGAAGTTTTTTCAGGCGACGGTCTCCTGCCCGCTTCTTTGTCTTGTATTCCGAATCGCTCATTACGGTATAGTTGATCTCCCGGCCGAACCTCTTTTCCAGGTCGGTCAGATTTTTTTCTATATGGTTTGAATCGCTCACTATAAACAGATCTATCGAAGGAACATTCGGGTTTGATGTATAAGGACCGTGGATGAACGCTTTTTTTACGTCCGACGCCTTTAACACTGACTTTAGAGCTCCGGGAAGGCCGAGTGACTTGGCTATCAGGCCCTTGAGTTCAGGGAACACGGATGAATTCTTGTTGACCTTAAAATATTTGAGGTTGCCTTCTCTTTCGCTTGTTACGAGATCCATTGATCCGAGATTGTCCAGCTCTTTTTTAACTCCTGACGGATTTTTTCCGACAAGCCTGGCGATCTCACGCACATAAAACTTTTCCTCGGGGCTGTTAAAGAGCAGCGACATGATATCAGCCCTTATTCCTGATGTAAAAAGTTTCTCCAGCATATATCACTAATAGATATATATAACATTTTTTTTTTTTTGTCAAGTAAAAAATGCAAAAAATGAACATAAAAATACTTTTTGTATACAATCTGATCGTTGCCGATAAGTATACTTTTGTTGACAAAAAGTAAACATTTCTAAAAAAGTAGAGAGCCCCGTTAGAAATTTATAATTTCTAACGGGGCTCTCTACTTCAGTAAGTAGTGTGATATAATCTCATTATGAAAGAGGCGATGTTCTATGAGAAACTGGAGAAGCAGAAGGTCAAGTGCGCCCTCTGCGCGCACAGATGTGTTATAGCTGAGGGCAGACGCGGCAAATGCGGGGTCAGGGAGAACAGGAAGGGTGTTCTTTACAGCCTTGTTTACGGAAAGCTGATCGCCATGAACATTGACCCCATAGAGAAAAAGCCGCTGTTTCATTTTTATCCATCGTCCGTTTCTTTTTCAATTGCCACTGTCGGGTGCAATTTCAGGTGTATGCACTGCCAGAACTATGATATCTCACAGAATCCAAAACATCACAATGCCATAGAAGGCAGGGATGTGACCCCTGAGTTTATTGTTGACGCGGCTGAAGAGGCGGGATGTCAGAGCATTTCCTATACGTATACCGAGCCCACGATCTTTTTTGAATTTGCTTATGAGTGTGCCAGGCTCGCGCGCAAAAGGGATATCAGGAATGTTTTTGTGAGCAACGGATACATTACTGCCGAAGCCGCGAAAGAAATTGCCCCTTATCTTGACGGGATCAATATAGACCTTAAAGGTGATGATGAGTTCTACAAAGAAATATGCGGCGCGAGGCTGCAGCCTGTTCTGGATACAATAAAACTTATGAAGGAGCTTGGGGTGTGGGTGGAGGTTACGACGCTTATTATTCCTTCGCGCAACGATTCGGATGAGACGCTAACGTGGATAGCGGAATATATCAGCTCGATCGACCCGGCGATCCCGTGGCACGTGACGCAGTTCTATCCGACGTATAAGCTTCAGGATGAGCCCAGGACACCTGTCAAGACCCTGAGAAAGGCAAAGGAAACAGGCGTTAAGGCCGGACTTAAATACGTTTACGAGGGTAATGTCCCGGGAGAGGGCGGGGAGAACAGTTATTGCCCGAACTGCGGTGAGCTGATCATCAAGCGCTTTGGTTATCAGATAAAAGAAAACAAAATGATCGATTCTAAATGCTTCAAGTGCGGTAATAAGATCGAAGGTGTTTTCTAACGGCGCGGGCAGTATATGTATCTCTGCATTTTGTTTGTGTTAAAATTAAACCATGGATAAAAAACTGACTGATGAGATACTGGAGCTTTTATGGTCCATGAGGGAAAAGGGACTGAAAAGCTATGCCAGGCTTGTTGACGGGATAGGCGACAAAGATACGCCCGAGGCTATAAGAAAAATGGAAAAGGCCGGCCTTATAACTGTTTCCGGCGATATGGTAGAGCTTAATGTCAAGGGCGATCACCGTGCCAGGGACCTGATAAGAAGGCATCGTCTTGCTGAAAGACTTTTTTATGATGTGCTGGAGGTCGGAATGGGGGAGAGCGAGACAGTTGCCTGTGAGATAGAGCACTTTCTTTCTCCGTCCGTCACTGACAGTGTCTGTTCTTTTCTCGGGCATCCGCCGACCTGTCCGCACGGCAAGCCTATTCCGCGGGGCGAGTGCTGCTCCAAATACAAGCGTTCAATGAGACCCCTTGTCATGCAGCTGAAAGAACTTGAGGTCGGCGCCAAAGGAAGAATAGTGTTTATAGTTCCTTCCGACGAATCGCGCATTGCGCGCCTCGCGTCCCTGGGGATCATTCCGGGCAGTATTATAAAACTGAAGCAAAAAAAGCCTTCATTTGTATTGAAGATAGACGAGACAACTCTGGCCGTAGATTCGGCAATTGCGGAAGGGATCTATGTCAAACAGATCTAGTTTTAAAAAAGTAGAGAGCCCCGTTAGAAATTTATAATTTCTAAACAACGGGGTAAATAGCGAATAGCCCCGAAAAGTCGGGATCTCCGCTTCGCTACGACAAGCAGCGAGAAAAAACAGAAATTAAAAGATTAAAAGTCTCTCTACTCGTTACCCTCTACCTGCTACTTCAGTTAGGTGCGAGCACCTCGAGTCTTTTCTTCGCGTGTATACCGAGTTCGGTGTCCGGCGCGACTTTTACCTGATTTCTGTACTCCCTGACAGCTGACCGGAGGTCTCCTGTATTCTCATAGCATATACCAAGCAGTCCGTGGACCTCGGGATGCTCCGGCGTAATAGCGGCGAAATTCCTGAGATAAGGAACAGCTTCCCTGTAACGGCGGATGAAGTAATAACTTTTACCCGCGGCAAGGAGGGATCCCGGATGTTCGGGATATAACGCGAGACTTCTTTTGAACTCATGTATGGCAGGCTCATAACTACCCTGGGAATAGTGAACAACGCCCAGTCCGTAAATAGCAGGCTGATACCCCGGATCAATTGAAAGGGCCTTGCTGAATGACCTGTATGCTCCTGTATAGTTCTTCTGCCGCAATTTCACAAAGCCCAGCAGGTTGTAAAAAGGCGCCTGCCTGTTATTGATGGATATCGCCTGGTTTATTTTTTGCTCCGCAACTGTGAAATTTCTTTTTTTGTAATTATTTTCCGCCTCGTCATAAATAAAGTAAACCCTGTTTATATTCTTTATGCTTTGAATGACATTCTGAAAACGCATGCTGAACTTGCCGTCACCTGTTATGTTGTATGCCGGCAGTTCATTGATCATTTGCCGGATCTCATCGAGCCTGACCTCTGTCCTTGGATGCGTTGACAGCAGGCTGCTTATAAAGTCCTCACCGGACCGTGACTTTCCCTGCCGTTTAAGATAGCTGTCCACTGATATTTCAAGGACCTTATGCGCCCTTAATGCCTCTTCAGGGTCATAGCCGAGTTCTGCCATATATCTGGCCCCCAGCCTGTCTGCCTGGATCTCCTGGCTTCTGTCATATTTAAGCAGGTAGAGCGACGTGCCTATAGCGCCGATGGTTAAAAGGGCGTCAGCGCCTTTTTTACCGGCAAGCGCGCCGGCCCCGGCCGCAAGCCCGATCTGTTGAAGCGCGGCGCGGGACATCCTCTGTGCCGAATGCCTGGCCATGACATGGCCGATCTCATGCCCTATGATCGCGGCAAACTGCGCTTCATTTTCAAGTTCGCTCAGGAGCCCCCTTGTGATCGCTATGTAGCCGGGAAGGGCGAAGGCGTTCGGAATAGAAGTGTTCTGAACGTGAAATTCCATCGGGAGCCACGGCCTTTCGGCATTCAGCCAGATGCGCTTCGCTATGCCACCCAGATAGGATTCAAGCGCCGGATCATTATACCCGCCTCCGAACTCCCAGTTAAGTGAAGGCGCGGCCTCTTTGCCAATGGAGATCTCCTGAGCTTCGCTTACAAGCATTAATTCCCGCTGGCCTGTAACCGGGTTAACCGCGCAGGACGTAAGGATAAGAAGAATAAAGATAAAGAATTTTCTAAGCATGGTTTATCCGGACCAAATTTTCTTTCAGGAAATCAATTGCGACATAAGCGCTTTACCTGGATATATTTTATCCTATTATAATATTGTCTTCAACTTTGATGATCATTCGTAATATCTGTTTCACAGGAGCAATTGCCCGTGTGACGCGGAATTCAACGGCAAATTACCGGACCGGCACGACCTGCAAAATTTTTATTTGATATCCGCTGGAGATATGGATTATTATATCCCTATAATCAAAGGCTTCAGGAAATTATTATTTTAACGGGGGTAGCCATGGCGCAGAACAAAGTGGTAGTACAGTATGTGGATGGTACTCTGGTAAAAGGTGAGACCAGAGATTTTTCGCCTAACAAGGATACCTTTCACATGCAACAGCAGGATAATGAAATCTTGACCATACATATGGAAAAGCTGAAGGCAGTGTTCTTTGTTAAGGATTATGAGGGCAATAAGGACTATAATGAGACGTATGAGGATATTATAGCGGGCGGAGGCAAGAAGATCAGAGTGAAATTCTCTGACGGCGAGACTATGATAGGATATGCCCAGGTCTTTATGCCCAAGCGAATCGGTTTTTTCATCATTCCGGCGGACAAAGAAAGCAATAACGAACGTATCTTTATTCTAAATTCAGCAACTGAATCAGTAAAATTCCTTTAGCGCCTTCAGGGGTTGTTTTCTTCGTCTGTTTCCGGGGTGGCAAAGAACGCCGGAACCATTGAGCCTGTCATCAGCACAACCCCGATAACAAATACAACCTTTGCTATTGCGCGGTCATATCTCAGGAGATTCCAGTTGCCCGGCAGAACGTTCCAGTCGTGGATCCCGCTCCTGCAAGCGGAAGGGCCATCAGACGGGCGTCAGCCATGTATTTACTTATGTTCAGGAAATTTTCCCCGAACCAGAAAAGACAGAAAGCCGTCGCAAGATACTCTTTTTTAACCAGGAAATATATCATTAATATAAGCGGCCACATCAACTGGCTTATTGTGCCTCCAGGAAACTGGATCGTATCACCGAACGGACTGAAAAGAATATGACCGAACTCGTGGAAGGGCAGGTTCACATAATCAAGAAAACACCACGAAGAACGTTTAATGACCATATAAAAAAAGAAAAAAGCCATGATACCGATAATGGAATATTTCCCTGCCCGTGATGCCCAGAGATCAACAGAGGCAAGAAGTTCACTGTCCTCCGAATGATCCGGGTGTTCAGTTGCTGAAAGACCGACTGGTTCAGGCATACTGCGCCGGGAGTCGAATTTTGCAAACACGATCCCGCATCTCTGGCATTCTGTGCCTTCCGGTTGTTCAAAATTACATTTAGGGCAGATAATTTTATCTTCCATTTTTTTAGTTTATAGTATTAATTATCTCGTAGCAAATTGGCACTGATTGTTTATAGTGTCGGACCATGATATCCGGTATCCAAATTGCAATGTCCGAATAATAACCTGCAACTAAACCATCAATGACCTTGATTCTAAAATAGCCGATTTTTTCAGTCAGAGATTCTCCCGGATGAGCATGATTTTGAAATGTTTATAAATATTTTAGACAGCAATGTATTAAAGATTAAATTAACAAGGGTTATGAGAGAGGTTATTCCCCATGAGATTTCATAAAAAAAGCCCCGGGTTTTTGGCCCCGGGGCTTTTTTGGTTTAAAATACTTACTTACGGTGCAGAGGTAAGCCAGGGATCATAATCTACAGATAAGCCGCCTCCGTCAATCTGGTCAGAGGGGTCAGTGTCTCCCCACCAGTTGTTCTCCGCCTTCAGGCCGTTAACAGCGTTATTGTAGATATCAAAAACGGCATTGCCGTAGAATGAGTTGTTGCCTGCAGAGCCAAGCAGGCCGCCGCCCAGGTCCCCGGCAAATGTCCCGTCAATATCATAGTCCAGATACACGCCGTAGTTACCGTTGTTCGTTACAGTGTTGCCCTGCATAAATAGGGTTGTGTCCATACCGTAAGTACCTGCGGAGTCGAAAATCTCGGAGTAGAGGTGAAGACCATCGTTGCTGTTACCGCTGATGGTGTTCCCGGTAAAGGCGTCGCTGATACTGGAATTATTTATACCGCTGTTCAGACCCACGGTAATGAAGTAGTTTTCAACATACACACCATCATCACCATTCCCGGTTATGGTGTTATTGGTAAAGGTATTGGCAATGCCGGAGTTTGACAGCTCAGCGTCAGAACTGCCGATGAAGAACTCATTGTACACCCAGAACCCTCCCCAAAAACCATTTCCATCTATTGTATTATTGGTAATCGTATTGGTGATGCTGACATTTGATATGCCGCTGTTGGAACTCCCCGACTCCCCGTAGTCTGTGTCAATCCAGTTTTCAATCCCGAGACCGCCGGTATTGCTGTTCAGGGTGTTGTTGGTGAAAGTATTGGTGATGGTGGAATCTGATATGCTGCTGTCGCCGATGTCAGTGTAGAGTTCGTTGTACACATAAACCCCCCCGATATTTTCCTCTACGGTGTTGCCGGAGAAGGCATTTCCGATGCTGGAATCTGATATGCTGCTATTATCGCCCTCGGTCCATAAGATACTCTCAAGATAAACACCCTCACTACTATTTCCGGTTATGGTGTTATTGGAGAAGGTATTGGTAATGCGGGAGTTATCTACACCGCTGTTATTGCCGAAAGTGCCGATGTAGTTATACCCCTCCACACCCTCATTTCCGCTTATGGTGTTGTCGGAGAATGTATTGGTGATATTGGTGTTTGTTATGTCTGCGTTGTCATTGTTGGTCCAGATGTCGTTGTACAGATAGACTCCGCTGGAGGTATTTCCGGTTATGGTGTTGTTGGTGAACACATTGGTTATACTTGAGTTGGTAACACTGTCATCTCCTTCTATCTCGGTTTCAAGGGAAATACCCTCACCATCATTATCTATGATCTGGTTGCTGTCGAATATATAGGTCAGGTTCATGCCTGAAATATCAGCAGCTGAGAAGTAGTTTTCAATATGAATCCCTGTGCCCCCTCCTCCATTGTTCCGGATGAGATTGTGGTGTATGTTTGTCCCCCTGATATTATTGCCGTATATACCGGCGTCACCGTTCTGGATAGTAAGGCCCATAACCTCGTTATAATCTGCGAGGGTAATTACATCTCCGCCTTCACCTCCACCGCCGTCAAGGATTGGATTGGGGCCTCCGCCGAGCCTGAATACAGGGTGGTAATATCCCTGTCCCCACAGGACCATTTTTGGCAGTAGTGTGAAATTCACATCATTGTATGTGTCTGCCGTACTGTCGGAGCTGAATACGTAGATCCATGTGCCGTTACTGTACAGGGAGTCTGCCGGCACCGAGCTTATGTCCTGATAGGGGTCCTCGTATGTGCCTGTTCCGGAATTGGGATTGTCGGCATTTACATAGATCATATCTTCAGTCTTTTCGGGCGTTTCGTCCTGATAGGTATGAGCTGTTATATGCCGGTCCCTTACGACTTTCTCTACCATCCTCTCGCTGAGGCTCCGTGTGCCTGTGCCAAAGCCCATAACGTCGCTGATGCCCTTGAAGGGGTTGTTGCCTGAAACAAGCTCTCCTATGGAAAATGGTATGTCAAAATATCCGCCGATAAAGGTGGCGCTCTTTACGTCGTCGTCCTTAAACTCCAGACTGAGGTTGACTAACTGCATGGGCCTTGCCTCCACACGGACTTTCCAGCCGTCTATGTCGGCGCTCAGATCGGAGTTGTACCAGTAGCCGCCTCCGTATACACGGGTTTCGACATAATCAGATACAAAAGGCACCAGAACGCCTACCTCCGCGTCAAAGCCCCTGAGGGCCTCTTCATATCCCCTGTTGACCAGAAGCGCGTTGGAGCCAAAGCTGTACTTGTCCAGCTCTGGTATCTGTTTTTTCCTGTCGTCAAAGGGGTGGTAATAGTTGGAGCGGAAGTCCACCCAGGTGGACATGGCTTCAAGGCCGACACCCCACTGTTTGTACCGTTCGTCGTACTGGCTGTTCATGGTGTCGTAGTAGGCGTTTACTCCGAGGATAAGGCTGTCATTCATGAGTAACTGACGGTACCCTATGCCTATGTTCTCCTCGTCACCGTCGTTGTCGTCAAGCCGCAGGTGGGGATTGACGAACAAAAGGCCTTTCTCAGTGCCGTAGGCAGGCAGAAGAACGTCAAGAAAGTAGTCTGTATCGTTGCTGTTGTTGCCTGCCATAAAGCCGGGCCTGATTCTGCCCTGCCAGGGGTTTGTACTGCTCCAGAGGTTTGTGGCGGTAAACATTAAGGCTGTTAATATTGCGAATAAAAATAAACCTGCTTGTCTGAGATTGTTCATGCTTCCTCCTTGATATTTCCGAAATTATGGTTTCGGTGAAGTGGTGTCAGCTTTTCTCAAAGTAAAAAATTATATGATGTAGACTAGGGATATGTCAAGAAAACGGGGTCGCGGCTTGACATTGGACATATTATCTTTAATAATATGTCCAAAAAATTAGTGGGAGGATGGAGATGGCCAGGGCCTTAAGGATAGAATACGAAGATGCCGTATATCATGTACTATCTCGAGGAAATGAGAGGCGGAGAATATACTTTTCAAAAACAGACTATCAGAAATTCCTTGGATATGTGGCAGAAGCAAAGAAAAAGTACGGCATAGAGATTCATAGCTATGCACTAATGAAAAATCATTATCATCTTGTCATAGAGACTCCGGATGCCAACCTCAGCAAGGCAATGCACCACATAAACAGCTCATATACGACATATATAAATAACAGGATGAAGAGAAATGGACATTTGTTTCAGGGCAGATACAAAGCCATAGTGGTGTCAAGGGACAGCTACCTTGCAGAGCTGAGCAGATACGTGCATCTTAACCCTGTAAGGGCAGGGATGGTTAAGAAACCGGAAGAATATCCATTCAGCAGTTATCAGACATATGTGACAGACAAGAATAACGAATTGCTGACACAGGATCTGATCCTTGGGCTTATATCAGGAAATAAGGCAGAGGCAAAAAGGCAGTACCGAAGATTCACAGAGTCAGCTATAGGCGAAGAAGAACCTGATGAAATTCTCAAAAATGTATATGGCGGAATAATACTGGGAGGGACAAGATTTATCAAAGAGACATTAGGGAGAATAAAAGGTGAGTATTTGAGTAAAGAAGGAATAACACAAAGAAGGGCTTTACGGACACTGCACAGTGGAGAGGAAATAATCGAAGTTATAGCGAAGCTTTATAAAGTAAAAGCAGAGGAAATAAGAAAAAATAAATATCGCGAGCAGAGGAAAATAGCAATATATTTGATAAAAGAGAAGTCGGGCGCTACCAATAGACAGATCAGCGAACTTTTTGACGGGATGAGTTGTGCGGCAATTGCCAAGACATATGAAAGATTTAAAAAGGAAGTGAAGGGGAGCAGGAAACTTTATAAAGAGATAGCCGGAATCGAAAAGGCAATTGTCTAATGTCAGGCCGCGACCCCTGTTTCACAGCTTCATATCTTTTTCAATCATGGGCTTGAACAGTTTTGGAGAATGGTTTATAAATTCATTAAATTGATTCACGAATTCAATATATGTATCTATGTTAACCTTACCATCAGAGAAGAAAGGATTATATCTGTTCGCAGTTATCCTTTCCATGTCTTTCTTAAACGAAAGAGATTGAGAAAGTTCAAAGAGTTCTTTTTTTGCTTTTTCAGAAAGTTTCATTTTATTTTCCCTTCATTTTTTTATACACATCCCCCATATTAAAGAGTTTAAAATATTCCTCTATTAATGACCAGTCCAGATTATTCCCATGAATTGACACGAGAGATTCTATATCAGCCATATCAGTTTGTGACCTTGAAGGATCATTCGTAATGGCCTGCAGTTTCAACCCTATCAAATCCTCGGGCCTTACTACCGTTTCTAGTAATTATTTGTAATAGAATATCAGCGAGTTTTTATTTGTGATCACTTGTCTTTACTTATTTATAAATGATATAAATTATTTATATGGTCGAAAAAAACTGTTTTTTGAATTTTCAAAAACTTTTACCTGCTGCAGTGGCGATCATCTTATTCTCATGCATCCAGCAAAATGCGGTCATGGAACACTTCCGGTCACACGACATGACCTATCCGGTTGACGTCTCAGGGGTGGGTGTGATGAGTATAGAGTACGTGGGCATTGAAAAACAGGAACTGCTTGAGTCCGGGGCCCGGGAGTTCGTTGAATCCGGAATAACGTTTATAAAGGGGTATTTCAACGGCCAGAACCTCCAGGACGTTGTTTCAGGAGCAAAGGCGTTGTCACTTAGCTCCCCTGTCCTGTACAGGGATGAGTCCGATAATGTGGGCCTGATGGTACAGATAACCGCCTACGGCTCAGGCCGATCGGGCAATAAGGTCAAACTGCCGGTTAAGTGGCTGGGAGAGGATAAAAAGCTCTGGCGCGTTGTGAACTTTGCTTACTTCAGCCAAAACGAATTATACCAGTGGCAGTACGAAGGGCTGGTTTATTAAAGATTGACTGTTTATCCTTCGCGGTATTCGCGGCCAAAGGAATTTACACAAAAAAAGAAGAGCAAAAATTATCGGAATACTCTAATTTATTGTGGCACTATGACTGGGGGTAGTCCAGAAGGTTTATGTTCATGAATCAAAAAAAAGGCTGGAGCAAAGTTGAAAGATTTGATGGCAAGGCCGGGGGGATAATGAGTTCAAACATGGAGAGGATATAAATAATCACTTGCACTTTTTCATCAAATGCTTTTAAACATATAAACAACATTTTTAAGAAAATTTATATAGTATAGATCACAAACCCGGATTTTCGGGTGCCGGAGAAATTCGGCGCGGTAAGCCAGGCAAGGTTATATAATGACAAAGGGTATTACCGAACATAAGCGCGGCGGGCTCGGTGAGCTTTCAGCCACTGCGATCTGCGGAAACGATATAACCTCGTCCTGCCTGTATGTCTCTGCACTGTCTATTCTCTACGCGGGGCGGTGGGCGCCTTTATCGCTTCTCATTGTTGTAGTGGTACTATACTTTTACAGATCAATTTACGCGGAGGTCGTCGGGGCCCTGCCGCTGAACGGGGGGGCCTATAATGCGCTGCTCAATACGACAAGCAAGTTCAGGGCGTCAATAGCCGCGTGCCTTACCATACTTTCCTATATGGCGACCGCTGTCTTATCTGCCAATGAAGCCATGCATTATGCGCACAACCTCTGGTCCGTCTTTCCTGTCATTCCGGCTACGATCCTGCTCCTTTTTATATTTATGTGTATAACTGTTCTCGGGATAACCGAATCCGCGCGTGTTGCCGTAGGTATATTTATAATACATCTGGTATCGCTCGCCTTACTCATGGTTATCGGCATCAAGTATGTCATCTTCAACGGCCTCGGCACACTTGCCGCGAATATGCAGACGCCGAATGAGAACGGCCTTGTTATTGCTCTTTTCTTCGGCTTTTCAGCCGCAATGCTCGGGATATCAGGATTTGAAAGTTCAGCCAATTTTGTTGAGGAACAGTCTGAGGGAGTATTCCCAAAAACACTGCGCAACATGTGGGTTGCGGTAAGTGTGATAAACCCGGGCATGGCGTTGCTGGCTCTGTCATTGATACCGATGGGACAGATCCATCAGCACCAGGAAGCGCTCTTTGCGCATATGGGAGGTGTGGCAGGCGGTACATGGCTTTCAAAAATTATATCTATAGACGCCACTCTTGTCTTAAGCGGCGCTGTTCTTACCAGCTTTGTCGGCGTTACAGGCCTGGTACGGCGCATGACACTTGACCGCTGCCTGCCGCAATTTCTGTTAAAGATGAACCGTAAGGGCACCAATCACCGCATTATTATCGCATTCTTTCTGCTTACGGTCTCAATACTCCTTCTGACCCGTGGTAAACTTACGGCCCTGGCAGGCGTATATACAATATCATTTCTTGCGGTCATGGCCCTCTTCGGCCTTGGCAATATACTTCTTAAAGTAAAGCGGGCTTCACTTCCCCGGCCGTCGCGCGCGGCGTGGCCTGTGGTTCTTGCCGGTATCTCTGCCGTCATAGTTGGTCTCCTCGGCAATATCATAATGAGCCCGGCCTACTGGGTCGTATTTCTCGAATACTTCCTCCCGGCCATGCTTATTATCTCCGTTATGCTGGGCCGCATCTCCATCCTGAAGGCTTTCCTCTACATGATCCAGACAGCAAGCCTTAGCGTTGCGAGACTGACGGGAGGTGTTTCAAAGAGCATTGTTGCCAGGATAGACGAGATCAATTCACAGCAGATCGTCTTCTTTACAAGGGGTGATAACATCGCCAACCTTAACAACGTCATGCTCTATGTAAAGAATAATGAGCACACAAACCGTATTAAAGTGGTAATCGTAGTGAAAGATGACAGTGAAGTCCCGCCGAACCTCGAGAAAGACCTGGAGATGCTGGATCAGGCCTATCCCGCAATAGATATCGAATTCCTTGTCGTAAAAGGTGACTTCGGGCCAAAACTGATCCGCGACCTTTCAAAAAAGTGGTCAATACCGACAAACCTTATGTTCATAGGCTCTCCGGGCGATCATTTTTTGTATGGGCTTGCAGACCTCGGAGGTGTGCGCTTAATCATATAAGGCGGTCTTTGTGGCGCGATACGGGCCTGACAAATATAATAGGGACAGCGATTATTTTTAGCTGCATCGGGACGCCTCCGTAAACCATCTCGGGTACGGGGCCCCGAAGTACCCGTTCTCTGTAGCAGCCTGCTTCGCCGAAGTGCTACGAAGGCTGAACTACGAAGGAATCGGGATCTCCGCATAGCTCTGACAGGCGTTACAAATCAAATATGGCGTGCCGAGCCGCAGCTTTGAAACAAGTAATTCAATTAAAAAGCCCGATGACCCCGTGGCGAGACAACGGGGAATATGCCCGCTATTCATTTATTGCAATTAAGCCGCAAACTATCTTATAATAAATAAGATAGAAAGGAGGCTAATTAATATGTCATCTGCAAGCACTGTGCGTAAAACAAAAATAACAGTAACCATCAGCGGTGACGTTGCCAGTGAGATAGACAAAATCGCAAGAAAGAAAAAATCTCCGAGAAGTCAGGTGATGGAAGAAATACTTCGCGATGGGTTATTGAAGTCTAAAAAAAGAGCAATAGAAAAAGACATCGAAGCTTATTACATGTCTCTTACAGAAAAAGAAAAGAAGGAAGACAGAGAGTGGGCAAAGGTAGCAGAAGAAAGCGCAAAGAGGACATGGAATGATTGAGTATCCAAAGCGAGGAGAGATATATTTAGTTAATCTGCCCTCAAAGCCAAAGGATATAAAAAATCGTCCTGCCTTGTTAGTGTCATTAGATATTAGAAACAAATTAGCTAATGACATAATTGTTGTTCCTTTATCTACAACCTTAAGGACGGCTCCTACCCATGTTTTACTTTCAAAAGGCGAAGGTGGTTTATCAAAGGCATCTATGGCTAAATGTGAGCAGGTAACAACCATAGACAAAGCATTACTTATAAGAGGCCCTTTTGCAGGCAGGATAAATAACGCAAAAATGAAGGAAATAGAAAAGGCTATTATGATAGCCATAGGCCATTTTTGATTTATAGCGCCTGCCCCGTACCCGTTAGTGGTTTATGGGGGCTTTCCCCCTTTCAAATAGTGAAAAATACTTGACAATCTAATCAAAAAGATGCATATTAGTTTATAAGCATATACTTAATGAGGTAATGTAATGAAGAAAGCAGCAGAACTGTTCAAACTACTCTCAGCAGATAAGAGAATAGAAATTATTGAACGCCTAAAAAAAGAAGCTATGAGCGTTAATACTTTGGCTGATGCTTTAGGAATAACGCAGTCGGCTGTGTCTCAACATTTACGAGTGTTAAAAGCTTCCGGGCTTGTCAAAGATGAAAGACGAGGATACTGGATATATTACTCTTTAAATCGGGATGCTCTGGAAAAATGCCGACAGCGGCTTAATCGCATTTGCACCTGTGGGTGTTTGGGTGGACAGGTAAGTACGAAAAAAATACACAGAGTAAGTTCAACAGCAAAGTAGGGCATATTTTTTTGTCTATTTATTTAAGTAGACACGCATTAACTTAAATAGAGAGGAGGTGACAGCAATGACAAAAGACATCAAAAAAGAAACAAAAGAAAATCCTGAAGAGAAAAAGACTGAAGTTAATATCGAGACAAAGAGCACTTGTGGCTGTGGTTGTGATTGGCCTATGAAAACAAAAAAGGCAAATCCTTGATCAAAAGAGCGGGTGGATTGTATTAAATTAATCTGCCCGCTCTACCAAAAATACGCGGGAGGGTAAAATGAGAGAGTTGATATTGATAGCTTTTTATTGGGTGCATCTTTTAGCAACAGTTATATGGATTGGTGGTATTGCCTTCATACTTTTTATTGCAATACCGTCGTCGAAGCAAGTTTTAGGTGCTGAAGCCGGGAAGTTAATGGGGGCCATTTCTAAAAGATTTACGCCTTTTGCAAATTTTAGTATTATTTGTTTAATTGTTACCGGCCTTGTATTAACATGGTTTAATAAACACGTTTCAGAAACTGGCATTTCTGAAAATATTCAGACCTCGGGTTTAATATTGAAACATGTTCTAGTCTTAGGAATGGTTGTTGTGCATTTTTATAGAGGATTAGTACTAAATCCGAAAATTGTGAAGACAACATCTGTAGATGAAAAAGCATCTTTGCGAAAGTTATCCCTTAATTTAGTCAAAGTAAATTTTGGTTTAGGTTTGCTGGTGTTACTGCTAAGTGGTTTTATAGCTGTTATAATATAACCATGAATAAATATTTCATCTATTGCCGGGAATCAACTGAGGATGCAATCGGGGTCAGCCCTTGACATGTTACATTTGTCTAACAGAACAAGTGTCTCAGAGATGATTTCCGGTGGCGCTATACTTATTTAACCGGAGATTTAAAGCGTCCCATAAACCCATCATAGCGAAGTTGAAGGCCAGCTAATATAATGCATAAAGCTAATCTTAGATCTGCAACTTTACGACTGGCATTCCTTGTTTGTCTTATAATCGTACACTGTTTCTTTATCCTGAGCATAGTCGAAGGACCCTTTTCTGCTTGTGCTGATGTCCTCTTTGGCGAATCCTGCCATGAAACCATACGCACGTATTTAAAAGTTGAAAAACAAGATTTAATCTCAAGAGCTTTTATAGTGTATAATACTTATAAATTGGAGGGTTAGATGTCTACAGCGCGTATTGAAATACCAAAAGAAGAAATATCCGGGTTCTGCAAAAGAAATCATATCCGTAAGTTATCTCTTTTTGGGTCTGTTCTCCATGGCAATTTCAGACCGGACAGCGATATTGATCTGCTTGTTGAATTTGATCCTGAACATATACCGGGTTTCTTTAAGCTTGCTCATATGCAACGGGAACTATCAGAGATTATGGGGAAAAAAGTAGATTTAAGAACACCGCAGGAATTGAGTAAATATTTCAGGGACGAGGTCCTCTCCGAGGCAGAGGTACAGTATGCCGAAGCATGACCTTGTTCGCATACGCCATATCCTGGATGCTGTCAGAGAAGCATTATCATTTACTTCAGGGAAAACAAGACTCGACCTGAACACTAATCGTATGATGGTGTTGTCTCTTGTAAAGGAAATAGAGATTATTGGCGAAGCGGCAGGGCAAGTTACAGAGGAAACAAAAAATACGTATAAAACAATACCCTGGCTGGACATGATTGATATGCGAAACCATCTTATTCACGTCTATTTTGAAGTAGATTTAGACATTCTCTGGGACACTGTTGTCAGCGACCTTCCTCCCCTGATTGAAGCATTAGATGAGATTGTCCCATCCCTGTAGTAATCATGAATTTAAGATCTGCAACTTTACGACTGGTGTTCATTGTTTGTCTTATAATCGTACACTGTTTCTTTATCCTGAGCATAGTCGAAGGACCCTTTTACGCTTCCGCTGATGTCCTTTTTGGCAAATCCTACCATGAAACCGTCCACACCTATTTAAGAGAGGCCGACACTTCAATTACCATAGCTATGTACTTTATTATTCTGGAGCCGGCGGGGGAGGGGCCGATTAATGAACTGGTTAATGACATTATTGGTGCTCACAACCGTGGAGTGGAGTTCAGGTAAAGGTAGTTCTGGAAGATTCTAAGCTTAAGGCAAATCATCTTGCGTATGAGAAATTGAGGAAGAACGATATAACTATATACTTTGACACCCCTGAGCATCTTTTGCATATAAAGGGTGTTGCCATTGATGACAGGTATATATTCTTAGGAAGCGCGAATTGGTCAAGGGCGGCAATAGAGGATAATTACGAAGCCACATATTTTGAAGATTCTCCACAGGATGCCCTTGCATTCAGGAAGTATGTTGATAAAATCCCTATTCAGGAAAATGATATATTTCTTCCACAGGCCAAAGGCGTATCTATTTCAAAAGATTTCCTCCTCTCCCCTGAATTGGGCCGTACGCTCCTGAACCCGCATACTTCATGAAGGATTCGGTTCTCAGGGTGAATAGCGCAAAGCAGGTTGTGCGATCGCCAGCACAAGCATAGCCATAGCTATGGTTGAAAGGGGATCGTGTAAGATGCACAGCGGGATTTGCTCTGAAACCGAATAGGCACAACATGTTACCTGGCGACATGCACACTAATATTGCCGAATCCCTTTATATAATATTAACAAACCATGATTTCATGAGCCGCCTTCATGAAGTATGCGGGTTAATGCGCAGGCTTACAGGCAGTTTGATCTATATTGATCTTCCCAGCGGCAAGACCTCAGGGAATCTAATGTAGGGAATATCTATTATTATATTCGCTCACTTACACTCGCTATCCATTTATTGTTATGCAGGATTCAGCAGGAGACAGGCAAATCGTATCTCGACATTAACTATGACTCTTTAGCTGAAAGGATGGGATATAAGGCACCCAAGGAATTAGGTGAATATCGTAATGAACATGAATATTATTATGAGAGGATTCACCGCTCGCTTAAACGCCTCCGGGGTTACGGCATAATAGATTACAAAAAAGGGAAGATTACCTTAACGGCTAATATTATTACAGGGAAGGGCTCTCCATTGATAACCATCCCTTTTGAATATTGGGAATATGGCTATTCTGACAGCCTGTCCATGCGGGCGAAGTATATATACCTGATTTGCTTATATGAGGCAGCCCGTTCGACCAGATATCCTTTCTGGTTTCGCAGTCAGAAAGATATGTCAGAGCTTTATGGCATAAGCGACAATACCATTTCATCGGCACTGCTGGAGCTTGAGGTCAAAGGAATAATTGAAGTTACCAGAGATAAGCCGACACCACCGGATTTTGCCGACCGCAAAGCGAATATTTATAGAATGGTAGGGTTGAAGTTAAAAAAGAAGGAGAATTGAAGTTGATAAATAAATTGTTCTATTTTGCATACGGTTCGAATATGTATCATAAACAGATGAATAAAAGATGTCCAAGCAGTAAATTTCTTAAACCTGTATATTTAGACAAGTATAAATTTGTTTATGATGGTGAATCAAAAAGATGGGATAATAAAGCCGTTGCTAACGTGCTTTATTCAGATGGATGTCAGGTTTGGGGTGGGTTATTCGAAATCAATGAGGATAATCTGGCAGCATTAGATTGTTTTGAGGGGCATCCGAATAGTTATGATAAGAAAATGGTTGAAGTTCAGGATGCAGATGGGGATAAGTATGAGGCTTGGGTTTATCATCGAACAAATAAAAACCCAGGAGATCCTTCCGACAAGAGTGTGAGCGGGGTCAGGTCTTGTTTCTTGCATTTTCATATTACCCCTTCAAAAAAAATAGGGTTCTGCAGCAATTATCAACATAACGCTTGCCGAGCTTAGTGCCGGCGGCACGGAGTATTGTTCTAATTGCTTTATGTCAATGGGATTTCCCCTGTTGCTTCTCCTGCTTCCTTTTTGCCTTTTGTTCCTTTTTGTTTAACCGCTGCTTCCGACCCTTATCTTTGTCCTTCTGGCCTTTGTCTCCCATAGCTCACTTCCTTTTGGTAAAAGAGTTTTAATTGATTACCGATCAAAACCTTCAGTCGTAATCAGTATATCACAAGTGTGGATAACAGCAAGTAATGAAGGCGAGCGGGGGCAGGCTTGTCGAAGCAACTCTCAGCGAAGTCGTAGCGTCCCTTCGGTCGAGCCTGCCTGTCCGAAAATTTTCATAAATATTTGTTATAACAATCAACAAATAAATATGATTTGTATCATATGAAGAAATGAAAAAAATGTTAACAATGTATATAATATTCGATTATCCAGTTTCTCTTGCGATTCTTTTATTGATTATAAAAAGGGGTACGATAAAAATGCGATGGATACTTGTAGATAAAATTTTGGAAATGCATCCAGGCAAGTCGGCGGTAGGCGTGCGGAATTTCTCGCGTTCCGAGATGTTCTTTATGGACCACTTTCCGGGTTTTCCTCTGGTCCCCGGCGTCTTGCACGTGGAGATGATCGCTCAGGTAGGCGGCAAATGCATTCGGGCATCCAACCCTGATTTTTTCCCGGTATTGAGTTCTGTGAAGTCCGCAAAGTTCCGCGACAAAATATTGCCGGGTGATCAGGCCGTTATCAAGGTCGATGTAACGATGCGCAAGTCTTATTCCATTGCGACAGGGATAATCGAGGTCAATGGCAAAAAGGTATCTGAAGCGGAAGTGATGTTCGGACATATAAAGATCCCTGAGGACCGGATCAGTCAGGTGTTAAATGATGAAGTTCTGATGGATTGGAGAAACAGGAGTTAATGAGCAAGGTGGTCTGGTCTGAAGCGATCGTTCCGGGAGACAAGGTTGCGGTTAATGAATATACTTCTGAGTACTATGGCGATAAAGTATATGTAGAGAAGACACGGGCCCTCCCTATTGTCGAGTGACAGGTGAAGCTGCCTGATCGCCGGGCTTTTCGTTCAATGAGCAGGAACGGAGTTCTTCTATCCGCGGTCTGTCTGCAGGCCAGGGAAGAGATCGATAAGTTTCTTGAGAAAGATCCGTTCAGTGTCGGTGTTTACTGCGCGGTTGAGAACGGCCCTGTTGATCTGGAGTCAACAAAGGCCTTGATCGGTTCAACAAGAGAAAATTTTGCGGCAATGTATAAAAAACACAGAAATCCAAAGCTG
Source organism: bacterium BMS3Bbin08 (assembly GCA_002897775.1). GTDB lineage: Bacteria > Nitrospirota > Thermodesulfovibrionia > UBA6902 > BMS3Bbin08 > BMS3Bbin08. The sequence goes on from BDTR01000029.1 coordinate 89,606, forward strand.
TATTTCAAGCAGCTGCCTAACCTGGCGGCTGCGCATATGGGGTCATTTCTCGGCCTTAATGGGCCAATGCATGTATATAATAATTCATCGATCGGCAGTCTTCATGCATTGGAACAGGCTGAGATGGACCTTATGGACCGGCGCGTGAGCGCAGCGCTTGTATGCAGTGCGTTCAGTTTTGAGATCCCCATTATGCTGGAACGAATTAAGAGGACTTCTCTGGGTGAACGAATACTCTGTGAAGGCGCCGGTGCGATGCTGCTCACATCAAATGAAAGGGAAATTGACTGGAAAGATTTCAATTATCAGGGTACCAGCGAATACTATGGTATTAGCCATCAAATAATTATTCAAGCTATAAAAAGGAGGACTCTTAGTGGGGACCGAACAGGAAATATTTAGCCAGGTGGAAGCGGCGGTACGTATAGTGCTTAATACTGAAGAAGGTGAGATAAAGATGGAGACGATGTTCCGGGCAGACCTTGACGCCGAAAGCATTGACTTCCCGGATATTAATTTCCTGTAAGTTCTCTAAAGTCTCAGATCGGTCATCCTACGGTGGCTTCAGGCGCTGTCGAGACCATAGCCTGCGCGTTAATGCTTCAGCGGCAGAGATTAGCGCCTACAATTAACCTGAAAGTAAAGGACCCGGAGTGTGACCTTGATTATGTGCCCAATGAGAGCCGTGACGCAAAAGTAAATAATATCCTGAGCAACACGCTTGGTTTTGGAGGACAGAACGCTTGTTTGGTCGTTAAAAAAGCAGACTGATGGAGAAACGATTAGCCCTTATAACAGGTGGAACATCAGGGATCGGCTTCGGCGCGGCTAAAAGACTCGCGCCTGAATGCGATCTTGCCCTTGCCTATGCGGCCGATCATGAGAAAGCGGAGAAGGCAAAACAGGAACTGGATGCTATGGGTGCAGGCGCAAAGACCTATGCAAAACAACTCAGTTCATATGATGATGCCGGGGAGTTAATTGAAAAGGTTCAGGCCGATTTCGGAAGATCACCTGATATTCTTGTTAATTCTGCCGGCCGCATCCATGACGGCTTTTTCCTTAATACAGATTTTGCTCATCACGAGAGCATTATCCGCGAACACCTTATTGTGACAATGGCAATGTGTCACCTTGTGATCAAGTCAATGTACGGGAATAAGTCCGGGCGTATTATAAATCTGAGTTCCATAAGCGGAATTTATGCCAAGAGGGGACAGACCAGCTATGCGGCTGCCAAGGCCGGGATAATTGGTTTTACAAAGACCCTTGCGATGGAAGTTGCTCATCGGGGCATAACAGTTAACGCGGTTGCTCCCGGTTTGATCGATACGCCGATGACATCCGGGATCATACAATTTCTTGAGAAAACTCCCGACAGAAAAATAAAAAAGCTGATACCGGCGGGATATGTAGGAGAGCCTGATGATGTGGGAAGCCTGATAGCTTATCTCTGTTCTGAAGAAGCCCGATACATCACAGGAGCGGTTATCACAATAGACGGGGGCAGATCACTGGGAGACACAGGTTCATGACAGATTTAAAGAACAAAAACGCGGTTGTTACCGGAGGAACACGTGGTATAGGAAAGGCAATATCACTGGGTCTGGCTGAATCCGGGGCTCATGTTTATGCTTTGTATGCCCGGGACAGGAAAAACGCGGAGGCCTTTGAAGACGAAGCAAAACAACGAGGATTAAAAATAACAACGATCCGCGGGGACCTGGCTCATGATGAGACATTCCGCGAGTCTGTTGATCAGGTGAATAAAGCATGTGAGACAATTGATATCCTCGTGCATTCTGCCGCAAGCGGAGTACATAAAAAGGCTATGGACCTTACTGATCGTCATATGCACTGGACATTTGAGATCAATTATTTTGTGATACATAAGCTTACAAGGGAACTGATCGGGAAAATGAAGCAGGGTGGAAGGATCATCGGAGTGACGTCGCCGGGAGGAACCCATGTAATACCATATTATACGGCGGTTGGAGCGAGCAAGGGCGCGCTGGAATCACTTTTCCGCCATTATGCCAGAGAGTTTGCCCCTGAAGGAATTATCGTGAATCTGGTATGTCCCGGTATGGTTATGACTGATGCGATCAAGGCATTTCCGGGGATTCAGGAGCGGGCGTCTGAAACAGAGGAATATACACCTACGGGAAAACTTACTGTACCTGAACAGGTGGCGGCCCTGATTCTGTTCCTGTGCAGTGACCCGGCATCTCAGATAGTCGGGCAAACGATAGTTATAGACGGAGGGAAAGGTTTGCCGGCGTAGCCCCTTTCGTCATAGATCAACGGAGAACCATGACCTTACAAGATAAAAATAAAACTCAATTTGTAATATTAGGCGACTTTGTCTCGGCTCAGCCCCCATATGCGCTACCCCAGGAACTGGCCTGTCAATTGCTCGCGCTCGGAATAGCCAAAACAAAATGTATGGAATCAGGCAAGAACTCTGACGAAGAGTTTAATGCTGTTTTAGATGAGATCAAAAGCAAGTCGCGCTTTATGGAGTTTCCCCCAAATATATCAAGCAGCGCCGGGGCGCCCTGGCCTTATCAGATTATTCAGATAACAAGACCCAACAGATCACCGGAAAAGAGTCTTTTGTTGAATCTGAAATGGATTCTCCGTTGTTCCATGATCTTATTAAGAACGGTTCAAATCCTATGGGGCTTCACCTGGGGGATCGAATGGCTTTGTACGAAAAAACAGCCATTAAATATATAGACGAAATGTACAAAGGCGTTGACAAGGCCCCTGATGATATTATTCATGTCACCTGTTCCGGGTACATATCCCCAAGCCCCGTAGAGAGATTTGCATCAAGAAAAGAATGGCTTCAACCGTTACACATTGTTATCACATGGGGTGCTATGGCGCGCTGCCTGCCATAAGAATGGCGCATGGATTTATGGCGTCATCTTTTCTGGGGATCACACCTCCCAAGTCCAGGATCGATATTGTTCATACGGAAATATTATCCGCTCACGGCAACCTGTCTAACGACTCGGCTGAACACATAATCACTATGACTTTATTCAGCGATGGATTTATACGATATTCAGTATTTTCAGAAGCGGAAGCAGAAAAGAGGCAAATGAAAGGGCTGAAGATCCTGGCGTTAAAAGAAAATCTGCTGTCAGACTCTCTTGATGAAATGACCTGGAAGCTGGGACCGCATACTTTCGACATGACCCTGTCACTGAAGGTCCCTTATGCGATCAGGGACAATGTAAAACGTTTTGTTGTTTCGCTCCTAAATGAGGCAGGTATGGATTTTGACAGGGAAAAGGAGAACCTGGCTTATGCCATCCACCCCGGCGGGCCTGCAATTGTTAAAAAAATATGCGGAGAGCTGGGATTAACCGAAAAGCAGGTTGAATTAAGTGACAAGGTATTCTATGAAAACGGGAACCTTTCGTCGGTCACAATTCCTTATATATTCAGGGAGATCATAGATTCTGATGATATTCCTGCCGGTACTGCTGTTCTGAGCCTTGCTTTTGGTCCGGGTCTGACCATTTCGGGCATGGTACTCGAAAAGATTTAGTGCCCGGACTATCTATGATGATGCGGTGACATTGCAAGTTACGTCTGAGGATGCAGGCATCTAAAGGGCGGTAAGTTAAATTTACGAAAAATGAACTTGGATACCCCGTTTTGTAAACGGGGATGAAAAGTTTTCCTTTTATGTCTCCCCCTTTGGAAAAGGGGGATTAAGGGGGATTTTACGAATAATTTCTTTAAAAAACTCCCCTCACCCCTCTTTGCCAAAGAGGGGAATACAGATTGAATTATCATTAATAAAAAAAATTGTTTTGATGCCCCGCCTTGTAGGCGGGGAGATTCACTTGAAATCAGGTATGAAGACCTTGTTGCCGATCCGTTAAAACAATTGGAACGGATTTGTTGCGATCTGAATTTGGACGGGTTTCATTCCGGGAAGGATAAATTTAAGCATTATTTGAGATCGATCACGGATTATAAGAAGAATATATTTAAGTTGGACAGGGAAACGATCGACAAAATATATGAACATTGGAAGACTTCCATTGATAAGTGGGGGTATAAGGTTCCTGAAGAGTTGAAAAATTAACCTTAATGAAACGGGGAGAAGATATATTTATTTTACCTGCTGCTCAAACTTAACATGATTCGTGATATGAAATTGAACAATAAGACAGAGGTAGCCAGCTTAAAAAATGTGATAAAGTATTACAGGTTAGGAGACGTTGAGATCACGGCTCTCCGCGACATCAACCTGACGCTGCGCGAAGGCGATTTTGCTGTAATTTCCGGCCCGTCCGGCAGCGGTAAATCGACCCTGCTGCATATCCTGGGCTGTATTGACAAGCCTGATAAAGGCAGGGTAATTATAGATGGTTTCGATACTACAGATGTGGCCCTGGAAGCGCTGTCAGGACTTCGTTTCATAAAGATCGGCTTTATGTTCCAGACCTTTAACCTTATCCCGGTCCTGACAGCATATGAAAATGTGGAGCTGCCTCTTCTTTTCACAGGAGCGGATGCCGCGTCGGTCAGGAGCAGGGTGGTGGATGTACTTAAAAAGGTCGGATTATCCGAGCGTGTGAACCATTATCCCTCTCAGCTGTCCGGCGGCCAGCAGCAGCGTGTGGCAATTGCGCGGGCACTCGTGGGCAGTCCGCGACTAATCCTGGCCGATGAGCCTACAGCCAATCTTGACAGCAGGACAGGGGATGAGATACTTACTCTTTTGATGCGGCTTAACCGAGAAGAGAAAGTAACCGTACTTATTGCAACTCATGATACCACCATCATTAACAAAGCGAAAACCGTTATTAATATAAAGGACGGCGAGTTATGGTGACAGGCTGTTACAGGACATGAACATACTTAAGCTGATAAAGTTCTCATTTAGAAATCTCTTCCGAAACAGAAGAAGAACGCTGATCACCCTTCTTGTAACCGCGTCAGGCTTTGCCGCTCTGGCGCTGGTCTCGGGTTACATAAGCTTTACATTGCATGGGCTGCAGGCTTTGACCATTCGCAATGGTTTTACAGGCAGCGGCGGAACAGGTCATATGCAGATATTTAATCAACATTCCCTTGAGGAGGAAGAGTTATATCCCCTGCAATTTGGAATTAACGACCATAAGGCCGTGGAGCAGGATATCGCGGACATTGACGGGGTCTCATTTGTCATGTCAAGGATCGATTTCAGCGGTCTTATATCAACGGGTGAAAAGTCGGTGTCATTCCTGGGAATGGGGATCGATCCCGAAAAAGAAGCGGACCTTCTCAGCCCGCTTGTAAAACATAAATCCATGGAGTTTGAAAATGAGGCGCTTTTTAACCTTAAGAAAACTCCGAACGGTGTGATTCTGGGAAAAGGTCTGGCCAGTTCTTTAAGAGCTGATATCGGCTCTTATTTAATGCTGATCAGCACCACTGTTGACGGTGCTGTGAATGCCGTAGATGTAAGTGTGGCAGGGGTAATTTCAACAGGCCTCAAGACTGTTGACCGTTACTATCTCCTTACCCATATACCCACTGTTCAAAGGCTTATTCAGACTGACAGGGTAAGTAAGCTTGTTGTAGTCCTGGACGAAACAGAAGACTTACCGATCATTAAGCCTAAAGTGTTAGAAACAGTTAATAAATACGTTCCGTCACAGACTTTGGCTGTAATTGAATGGCAAGATCTCGCCGGGTACTATCATTCAATACTCGATTTATATAATATAATATTCAACTTCCTGGGATTTATAGTAGTAATTATCGTGATGCTCAGCTGCGTCAATACAATGCTGATGGCCACTATGGAACGCATAAAGGAAATAGGCACATTAAAGGCAATCGGAATATCAGGCAGGTGGATCACATTTGTGTTTTTGCTTGAAGGTTTATTCATAGGTATAGGAAGTGTGTTTATCGGGCTTGTTCTTCATTATGTTGCAGCGTTCATTATCAACTCCTCGATGATCACAATGCCGCCCCCTCCGGGAATGAATATATCGTACACGTTGGAAGTTTATGCCACAACCCGGTACCTCCCCTTGATAGCACTGCTGATCATATCGTCAACCACGTTCTCCAGCATGCTCACCCTTCGGAAGGTCAGGAAGATATCTATTGTTGATGCCCTTAACTATGTATAGAGCGATAGTTGGAACATTAACAGGCTTATTTATTGCCGCCTGTGTGTTGTCTGCCGCTGCGGGTTTCCACTATGCGTATGCTTCGACAGATGAAGGGGCAAGGGAAATACTTAAGAAGGCTGATCTTAGCCGCTCTCCCTGGTCTGACTTCACCATGAAGTCCATTCTCAATTTTAAAAGGAGGGGAACACCTGTTGAAGAAACATACAGGGTATATGTAAAAGATCATACAAAGACACTTGTGGGTTTCCTGAATCCTGTAAAACAGCGGGGAAACCTCCTTTTAATGATCGGGGACAATCTCTGGTATTATGTCAAGGATACACGAAGACCTATAAGGATCACCCCTATCCAGAAACTATCAGGCGGAGCGTCATATGGCGATATATCAAGGCTGAGCTGGTCCGAAGATTATGACCCTGTCATTACCGGAAAAGAGGAGATAGAGATCGGCGAAGTATCATATCCATGCATTCATCTGGAACTCACAGCCCGTTCAAAAGGGGCGACGTATCACAGGATTAGTCTCTATGTTGAAGAGGGCACGTTCTTTCCCAGAAAAGCAGACGTTTATCTGCGATCAGGTGTTCACATGAAGACATTGTATTATACGGTCTTTAAGAAGTTGTACGGCAAGTTTTTCAATAGTGAGGTAGTATTTGTGGACCACATGAGTAACGATATGATTACGACATTAAAATATGATGAAATTGAACCGCGGGAGCTCCCTGACAGATATTTTCTCAGGACTCAGCTGTCGACTCTTTACGGGGAGGTCATCAAGTGAAAAACAAAAAACGGTTTTCCTTATATGGTCTAATAATTATTTTTGGCCTGTGTATAATATTTTTTGCGTCTGACGTTTCTGCTTATACACTAAGGTTTATAGGGGAATATGAGAGGACCGAACTCTCAGATTCCCTTATAAACCCGGAAAATATTCTTGAGCGTCCCACTGACAGGGTAGAAAGCGTTATTGTATATGAGCGGGCGGATGATCTCTGGTCAGGACATCTGGTAATTAATTTCAGGGGCAGTTACCTGTACCTGGACGGGCCGTATTCCCTATCCCACCATTCAGCGTTCAGAGGCAAGTTCAACGAGCTTTATTATCAGAGGGATTTCGGCAATATTTCAGTAACGTTAGGAAGGAAAAGGGTCAGATGGGGAGTCGGTTACGCATCGAGCCCAACCGACCTGATAACACAGCTGAGAACAGCGGATGACCCGGATGACAGACTTCAGCGCATTCAGGGAACAGAGATCTTCCAGTTATCAGCAATATCATCAGACAGCCAGTTTGATATTGTTTATTTTCCTGAACTTACGGAGAATCAGAGGGGATGGGACGTGGACAACGGGTGGGACAGATATGAGCAAACCCGCTTCGCTGTCCGTTACTACCGCTATATTGATCCGTTTGATCTCTCTATTGTTGGCAAGGTCGAACAGAGAGATCAGTGGGCAGCAGGTTTAAACAGTTCGGTAACAGTGGGCGATGCCCTGGAACTGCATGCTGAATACCTGTTCACTTACAGAAACGACACGCTGTATCCTGTGCAGTTTGTTTTTCCCACGTTCCTCTATTCGACGAAGGATAATAATGTTCACGACGTTCTTGTTGGAGGACAGTATACCTTTAACCACGACTGGAACCTTACCCTTGAATATATTTTCCGGAGCGCTGGATATTCAGAGACCGAATGGAATGAGTTAACTGATCATATAACATTCGTGAATAATAACCTGGCCCTGCTCCGCAGTCAGTCTTTGTTCGGACTGGAAGACGCGGCCTCTGTCGCGACCGGGGTTCAGAGGCAACACCACATGTTTGCGAGGCTGTACAAGCCGGATATATTGCCGTCCCTTTCTTTTGAATGGTATGGTTTCGCGAGTTTGGAGGACTGGAGCGGGCTTCAGACGCTTCACACAGAATACAGCGTCTCAGACCTGTACAATTTATATTTGAGAATTGAACATTTCTGGGGACACTCAACATCAGAGTTCGGACTCGTTCCCGATGAGGTAAAGGGGATAATCGGTTTCAGCATGTTTTTTGGGTCTGAGGAATAGCAGGGCCGCCCTGTATTCAATCAGATGTTGTCTGAGATTGAACAGGGTCCCCCTTCTTTGTTTTCACAAAGAAAACAGGGGGACAGGGCATTTTATAACGTGGAATCCTGACAGGCGCTTCCCTTCGACAGAGTTTACCCGCCGAAGCTATAGCGTAGGCGGGAGCCTTCTTTCACCCTAACGACGTGGTTTGATATTATTTGATTAATTTTGTTATTTTAAATATAGGCGATGGAGTTCGCTTAATCGCTCCACAATGATGGGGCTGATAACTCCTGCTATTCCAGTAACCTGGGAAGTAGGAGTTTTTTATTTAAGGGTTCAGATATGCTTGATAATTATTCGCTTTTAAAAAAAGAAGTTATACAGTGTATAGATGATATGCTCGCTATTGAAAATATTCCAGGATGTCCGTGCGAGGAACTCAGGGATAAGGTCAAAGATAATGTTTTTAATCTCGTCGTGCTGGGTCAATTTAAAAGAGGCAAAACAAGCCTTATCAATGCGCTCATAGGAGCTGAGATTTTGCCTACCGCTGTTGTGCCCCTTACTTCTATTGCAACAATTCTTAAGTATGGCGAGGCTTTGAGAATAAAGGTTTTTTTAACAGACGGAGCAGTAAAAGAAATTAAACCCGAAAACCTGCCGCTGTATGTTACAGAAAAAGGGAATCCCAGAAATGAAAAAAATGTAAACGAAGTTGTTGTAACGTATCCATCACCTTACCTTAAAGACAGTGTACAGATGATAGACACACCGGGTGTCGGCTCTGTTTATCAGCACAATACAGATGTTGCATATCAGTATATACCAAAATCCGATGCCGCCCTGTTTCTCCTTTCCGTTGACCAGCCTGTAAGCCAGGCAGAACTCGATTTTTTAAAAGATGTAAGAGAATACTCTAATAGAATATTTTTTCTTCAGAACAAGGCGGATTATGTCGACGCAAAAGACCTCAATGAATCAATGGCTTTTTCCAGAGAAGTCATAAAGGAGAGTATTGGTTCTGACATAAAGATTTTTCCATTATCAGCAAAACTTGCGTTAGATGGTAAATTATCTGACTCAAAAGAACTTATTGAAAAAAGTTTTCTTCCCGCCTTTGAGCGGATACTGAGTGCTTTTCTTATGGAGGAAAAGGGCAAAGTCTTAATCTTTTCGGTATCAAACACGTTGCTGCGAGTCCTATCACAGGCAATGCTTGAACTCGAACTCGAAATCAAATCTCTGACTACACCACTCGAAGCGCTTAAGGGAAAAACAGACGCTTTTGAGAACAAAAAAAAGGATGTTTTATTAGAAAAACAGGACTTTGATATACTTCTTGACAGTGAAGTTAACAGGCTTATAAAGAATAGCCTTGATGATGACCTTGAAAAGTTCAAGAAAGAGATTACTGAGAAGTTTATCCCCGAACTTGAGTCTTTATATGAAGCGAACAAAAGGCTTTCAGGCAAGCAGCTTAAGACTGCACTCGAAGAGTATATTATCAGCGAGGTAAAAAATGTCTATAATAACTGGCGCGCGAAAGAAGATGGAAAACTTTCTACTGCCTTTGAGTCGATATGCGGCAGATTTACAGGGAAAATAAACGAGACTGTTGACAACCTCCTCAAATTTTCTTCAGAGCTGTTTTCTGTTCCGTTTGAGGTCTTTAAGTCAGAGGAGTTATGGACTATTAAATCACATTTTTATTATAAGTTCAAGGATGAACCTGGGTCACTTGAGCTTCTTACTACATCGTTTACCTTTGCCTTACCAAGATTTATAAGTAATAGGATTGTTCTGAAAAATGCAAGAGAGTTCATGCTTGAGATGATAGATAAACAGGGCGGCAGGCTGAGGTTTGATTTTGCTGGACGACTTGACAAAAGTAAATACAAATTCAGATGGGAGATGTTACAAAAAATTGAGGCAACAATTGAAGGTATTTCCTCAGCTATCAATAAGGGACTGACCGAGAAATCAAAAGGCGAGACTATCGTTCAAAAAAGAAAAGCGGATCTTTCTGAAACAGCACGCCGTATAGATATACTAAAAGGCAGCCTTATCAGGATTCGACAGCAGGTTACCTGATACTTTGCAATATTAATAAATCTCCGGCATCAATGATTGAATATTTCATCTACTGCAGAAAATCAACAGAGGGATAAGAAAATGGAGGTGGCCGGGATCGAACCGGCGGCCTTCTGATTGCGAACCAGATGCTCTCCCAGCTGAGCTACACCCCCTCCAGAAACCATTTGTCACTTCACAGCCAAATTGACGCATCACTTTTGATGCGGTATTATAACATTTGAGAAACAACATATATACATATGTGATATGAGATAACTGTGTAAACAAGAGAGGTCCTCTGATATTTTTTATAAAAGGTCAAGCTTCCGGAGCCTGATAATTCATATTGTATTAACAGGATTTTTTCCATAAAAAAAATATCTCACACCTGTCTGAAATTGTGTATAGTCTGCTTGAAGCCGGGGTATATAATTGCTAAAAAGATTGATTCCTAACAAATTGATGAGGCGGTTGATCGTAGTCTTTTCAGTAATATGTTTCATTGCGCTTCTGTTTTTTCTTTTAAGGGGCCCTCATCTGTCAAATGCCATCAAAAGAGCCATCCTTCCTGTGCTTGAAGACGCAACCGGGGAAAGCATAATTATAGACAGCGCTGTTATCAACCTTTTTCCGTTTTACCTGCAGACCAAGGGTTTCAAGGTCTTTGACGAGGATGGGAACAAACTGCTTCATATAACAAAGATGAGGGCTTATATTGACCTCCTTGGGCTTTTTTCAGGGGAATTGAGAATAAGGCGGCTGACCGTAAAGGAGCCTGAACTTACGGCGGACAGAAAGGTTCTGGATGAGATCATCAGACGGGTCGGCAAACACACGGGGAACGGTGACGGTCCGCGTTTCAGCGTAAGCCTTAAGAACCTCAGGCTGTATGATGGAAAGTTCACGCTTACCGACATGGAGAAACAGATGAAGGCTACGGGAAACGGTATTAATATCGATATGCTTGCCAGGAACGCCTACAACGTTACGGTATCACTTAAGCAGGGGACCCTAAAGCTGCCGGACCTGCCTGAAATGAGCGCCGGGTTAGACGGCAGGATAAAAATAAGCGATGACAGGATCAAGGTTTCCGAGGCAAAGATATATGTTTCTGATTCCACTTTCAGGGTAAGGGGCGAGGTATATCCTGCCTCTAAAGGTGAGCCGGGACACGGCGGTTTTACGGGTAAGGCAAAAATACTTGTAAAGACAATAGGCAAAATTTTCGGACTGCAGGAGAGTAAGGACGGGGAGTTGACGGTTTCGGGTTCAGTTGACCTTGTCCCTTCAAAAGATGACCGGACCGGCAGGCAAGGACCGAAGGTCGAGCTTGATCTGGAGACAGAAGGCTGGTTCTATCTTGAAACTTTAATGGAGCTGCTGAAGGTCGATGAGAACATAAAGGGACGTATATCTCTTAAAGGGCGGATCAGGGGGTTTTACCCTGACGTAACAGGAGAGGGCACGATAGAAGTGGAGGACGCGGTTATTGATACGCTTCCCATGGATGATATAAAAGGGAAAATAAGCTACCAGGAAGAGAAGTTCAAACTGGATGATTTTGTCGCTCATACATATGACGGCGAGCTCAAAGGCAGAGCGGTTATTTTCACTGACGGAGGATATTCAATTGATGCCTCAGTGAAAAATGTGAACAGTCCCGGGCTTTTTGAGTTCATCAAGTGGGATCCTCCTTTTACACCGGGTAAGATCAGCGGGAACTTCAGTTTGAACAGGAAGCCTGGCATGGAAATCGAGCTTACCGCCGGGGCCGAGTATGTAAATACATCCATAAACGCCGGAAACCTGATTGAGGAGCGGTTAAAAAATATTCAGACCGATATAGACATGGAAGAGGGCGTACTTACCCTTAGCAACGCGGTTCTGACGACATCTTTATCCAGTCTGTTCATTGACGGCAGCATAGATCTGTTAAAGAAAAAACTTGATCTGGACGTTACAATGCGGAGTGATGACGCCGTAGACTTCACGGCCCCTGATTTTAAGGGGCTCAGGGCGCCTGTAAGTTTCGCGGGCCGGGCGGAAGGCTCCACGTTGTCCCCCGTGATCTCGGGAAGCATCAAAATAGGGCCGGGCACGGTAAACGGAGAGAAATTTAACGAGGCCACAGCTGAAATAACTTACAGCCCCGAAGCTCTTCATACCAGCCGCTTGAGTATCAGTCAGGATAAAGCTCTCTACGAGGTTTCAGGATCAATAGACTTCAGAAAATCAGAAGGCCTTTTTTCTTTCAAAGACCCGTATTACAGGGCCAGGGCAACCATAATGGACGGTGACGCCGCGTCACTGATAGCCGCCTCCCTTGACAAGCTCCCTATATCGGGTCTTATCAATGGCAGCCTGTTTTTTGAAGGGGACTCTGAGGAATTCGGGGGGAGTGGCAGTATAACGGTTGAAGACAGTGTGGTATATGGACAGCCGATTGACCGGGCCGTTATAAAAGCTGAATTCTCTCCTGAGAACATAAACTTTTCATCAGTTGAGATCCAGAAAAACAGATCGAGCCTGAGAGCAGGCGGGTCGGTTTATTTCGATAACAGGTTTAATGTGTCTGTTAAATCGGACGGGGTCGACCTGAAAGACCTGGCATTTGCGGGAGGAAAATATCCTGTTGATGCGCGATTCAGTGTCGATGCAGAGGGTTCCGGGACATTTAAAAACCCGCGGGCCCGGTTCTCCTTAAGTGTTCTGGAGAGCTACTTCAGGGACGTCCTGATCGGCAAAGCGGATATAAAAGGTGAATTGAAAGATAAGAGCCTTTCAGTGCAGGGCAGCTTTCTGGACGGTATAGCCACTGCTGAAGCAAGCCTGGTGTTTTCCGAAACTTTACCCTGGGAAGTTAACATGGAATTTAACAGCGGGAGGTACGATTTTCTGCTGGCAGGTCTTTTGAAGGATGTTCCAAGGGATATTTCAGCTTCCCTGGAAGGTATGGTCAGGCTGAAGGGACAAAAAGGTAAATTTTCAATGAGCTCAAGGTTCAGCTCCCTGCTCTTCAATCTCTATGGTTACAACTTTATCAATAATGAAGACGTTGTTCTTGAACTTTCAGACGATGTGTTCAGGATAGGGTCCTTGTCCATTCACGGGGGCAGCGGGAACATATCCGCGACAGGGAGCGTAAAAATAGGCCAGGACTACGATCTAAAGGTGGACGGCAAGATAAACCTTGCGCCGCTAAAGGCTGTAACAGAGACCTTTGATTTACTGAGAGGCCGCGGCAGTTTTTCTGTCTCGGTAACCGGCCCATGGGAATCACCGGAATTCAGAGGAGAAATAAATATAAGGGACGGCGCCGCGGTATTATCAGGGTTACCGTACAGGATAGAATCCGTTAATGGTGATATCTTTCTTGACGGGAACAGGATTACGCTTGATTCTCTTAACGCCGAGTTCGCTGGCGGCAAGGTCAGGGTTTCCGGAGCCGGTTACCTGGACAAACTGACTATTAAGAACTTATCCCTTTCCTCTGTGCTGGACGGGATAAAGATCAGGCCCGAGGATGACGTGGACATTGTTTTTGACGGAAAGCTTTTTTTCGAGACCTCTGCAAAAAAGCAAACACTTCTGGGCGACATAAATATTATAAAGGCCCGGTATAAGAAAAGGATCGCGTGGAAGAGCTGGCTCCTCAAGCTCAGGCAGGTTGAGGAAGCGCCCTCGGATCAGGCTTCTTTTTTGGGGAAAACAGCGCTTAACATTTACATAAAAGGGGAGGATAACATATTTATTGATAACAACATCGCGAAAACGCCCGTAAAGATAGACCTTAATGTCCAGGGTAACATCGCCCGGTACGGGCTTGTCGGCAGAATTGAGACAAATGAAGGAACTATTTTTTTCAGGGGTAATGAGTTTGAGATCATTGACGCCAGCGTGGATTTTATAGAGCCGAACAGGGTCGTTCCTGTCTTTCATATACAGGCGGAGACGTTTACCAGGGGATATCGTGTAAGGCTCAACCTTGACGGGCCCTCGGACAAGTTTACCCTGTCCCTCTTTTCAGACCCGCCGCTGAGTGATATCGCCATACTTACTTTACTGACTTCCGGCCAGATAGATAAAGGATCGGAGGGGCTTGAGAGTGGTATAGGCGCTGGTGAAGCAACGGCTTTTCTGACAGGGAGGCTTCAGGATGTTATAGAGGAAAGGTTCAAGTATATTACAGGTTTTGAACGCTTTGAAATCGATCCGCGCACCACATCGACCGGAGCGGTCAGTTCCAAGGTTACGGTTGGAAAGCGACTGCTTGGTGAAAGACTGCTCGTTACTTATTCTTCGTCGATAGGTTCAACAGAGCTTGATGTTATTAAGCTGCAGTATAAGTTGACTGATAACCTTTCGCTTATAGGTTCAAGGGATGAAATAGGAGATGTCGGAGGAGATATCAAGTTCAGGTTTGAATTTAAATGAATAGTGAGTGGAAGTGAGCGAATATGATAATAAATAATTCCTTACATTGTGCCTGCCCGCCGGGCGACCACTAAATAAAACCATGAGAACCGGTAATCAGATAGCGGGAACAGAGGAGAAGGTCATCAAAAAAATAGCGCTCGTTTGTATTCTGATCTTTGTTTCGCACTTCTTTTTTCTGTTTGATGCTTTTGCAACAGAAACAGAAGGCATGATCAGGAAGATCGAGGTCGAAGGGCTTACGCGCATCAGGAAAGAAGAGTTAATAGACATGATATGTTTTCGTGAAGGGAGCGTAATTAACAGGGACCTTATACGGGAGGGCATAAGGAGGGCTTTTAAAAAGGGCATATTCCTTGATATAGAGGCTGTAACAGAGCCGTATGAAGACGGCGTAAAGCTGAAATATATTATCACAGAGATCCCCATAGTAAAGCGGATAGAGATACATGGGAACGATAAGATCCCGGACAGGAAGATCAGGAAGGCGTTCATGTTCAGAAAAGGAGGGGACTTCAGGGAGGACCTGATCGATAAAGCAAAGGCAGACCTCCGGTATTTTTACTACAAAAAGGGATTCCCTGATGCCAGAGTGGATATCAGTTTTGACAGACGGACCGACAAAGGCGAGGTGACACTCAATCTTCAGATCGAAGAGGGACGGCCTTTGATCGTTAAAAGTATAAATGTTCTGCCCGAGGCCAGGGCTCACATGAAGATGACGGAAGGCGAGATCCTTGATATCGACAGGGTGGAGAAAGATATTACAAGACTGAAGAAATATTATAAAAAGAAGGAACACCTCAAGCCTGTTATCGGCCCGTATGAATTTAAGGATGGTGAACTGATAATCCCTGTTATACCCGGCCCGAAGCTTGAGGTGGTTTTTAAGGGAAGAAAGAAGCTTAGCGAGAAAAGGCTTTTAAAAGTGGTTCCCTTTGAGGATGAAGAGGAAGTTACAGACGCCCTGCTATTGGATACAGTTAGCATGATCAAACGGCTGTATCAGAAGGAGGGTTATTATCATGTACAGTTGTCAGCCGGCATTGAGCGGGAAGACGACCTTATAAGGGTTACTTTCCTGATCTTTGAGGGAGAAAGGGTAATTCTGAGAGATATAAAGTTTGAGGGAGTGAGTTTATCGACCGAGGCCATTAAAGCCATTATTCCGCTTCGCGAGAACAAACCCTATGATAAAAATCTTCTGGGTCCAGGCAGGGAGTCTATAACCGGGTTCTACGGGGCGCTTGGGTATTTGCATGCGGACGTAACTGATGTCAGGGAAGATTTTCTGAAGAATGGTCAGGAGCTGAACCTTATATTTGTGATCGATCAGGGGCCTGAGATAAAAATAAGGCAAATTGATATAAAAGGGAACAGGGCGGTAAGCGGTTCTGAAATAGAGGATATATTACAGATAAATGAGGGAGATCCGTACAATGAGATCGATATCGGAGACGCGAGATTCAGAATATTAGCCATTTACAACAGATTGGGATATATTAACGCGGAAGTTGAGGTGGAGAGGAAGATCGAAGGTAACAGGGCCGCTGTTATTTTTATCATAAAAGAAGGCGGCCCATTTATGTTTGGAAAAGTAATTATTCGCGGCAATGAAAAAACAAAAAGAAAAATAATCTGGAGAGAGCTGACCATTAAGGAAGGGGCCCCTTACAATTACGAGGCTATATTCAACACAAGGCAAAATCTGTACAAGCTAGGCATTTTCAGTGAGATCTCGATAAAACCCATCGAGACATCGAACCTTGTTGAGCACGCCGTGGATCATAAGGATGTCAATAAACAGGATGTGCTCATCGATATAAAAGAAGGCAATCCCGGTGCTGTTGAGTTCGGACTGGGGTACGCGGATTATGAGCGTATAAGAGGATTCCTGGATATAAGTTACAGTAACATCGGCGGCTATGATCGCAGGATAGGATTAAGAACGGAATTAAGTTCCATAAATGAAAGATATATACTGAACTTTACCGAACCATGGCTTTTTAATAAACCGTCGCTGCTTTTTAATGCTTCATTAACAAAAGAAGACATAAGGTCGATCAATATCGATACAAAAGAAGTCAAGTATAAGGTCGACAGGCTTTCATTTGTTGCCGGTGTTGACAAGCAATTTACCCCGCGTCTGAAAGGGACCCTGAACTATGAATATTCAATAGTAGATACCGTAGATGTCAAACCGGGGGTAATCCTGAGCAGGGAAGATACCGGCACTCTGGGTATAAGCAGTGTTTCTCCTTCCCTGTTCTATGACACGCGTGATAACCCTTTTGACCCGACGTCCGGTGTTTTTAGCGGGATCATGCTGAAGTTCGCGTCCAGTATCTTTGGCTCGGAGTCCGAATTTATCAAGTCGGTTCTCAGGGGGGCCTGGTATAAACAGATAAGAAAAGGCCTTGTGTTCGCGTTTGCCCTGAGGGGGGGGGTAGCCCACGGCATGGGGGATACGTCCGAGCTTCCGCTAATTGAGAGGTTCTTTCTTGGCGGCAGAACGACTGTAAGGGGGTTTGACCACGACATGGTCGGGCCAAAAGGCACTGACGGCAACCCTACCGGTGGAAATGTCTTTATCCTTGAAAACGCCGAATTTAGGATATCACTCGGCAAAGGTTTTGGCACGGTCATATTTTTTGACAGTGGTAATGTCTGGAAAAAAATAAGAGACGTTGACTTTGATGTGAGATATACCGCTGGTACCGGCCTGCGATATAATACCCCGGTCGGTCCTTTGCGAGTGGATTATGGACACAAACTGGATAGAAAAGAAGGGGAGAGCGCGGGAGAGTTCCATTTCACTTTTGGACACGCGTTTTAAAAACAGCAAATGGAAACTGAGAACTGAGAAATGGTAAATGGGAAATGAAAAATAGAAAATGTTCGATTTCTAATAAGTTAACACTTGTTTGTGTTTTACTTCTTACTTCTTATTTCTTATTTCCTGTTTCTTCATATGCTGAAGTTATTGACAGGGTGGTAGCGGTCGTAGACGATGAAGTTGTCATGCTTAGTGAGTTTAACGAAACATTGCGGGAGGCCGGAATGACCGGGATGGAGGTTACTCAGGATGAAGTGCTTGACGGCCTTATAAACAGGATACTGCTTTTAAGAGAGGCCAGGAAAGCCAGGAGAACGCACGTTTTTTCCGCCCGGACAAAGAGGTTTGACAATATGCTCATTAATGAATACATAGAAAAGAGGGTCAAGGCTTTTATACGCGTACCATATAATGAGATAGAGCTTTTTTATGAGGACAATGTGGAGTTTTTCCAGGGAGAGAACTTTTTCGATGTAAGGGATGAGATTGAGGCATATCTTGTAGAAACAGAGGTAAATAAAAGATTGATCGATCATATAAACGAATTAAGGGAAAAGGCTTATATCAGGAAACAGCTGATTAGAGGGGATTAGCAAAGAATGTTTCAGCTATGATCTCTTTTTTGTCTTTTCTGCTCGTACATCAGCTTGTCCGCCTCATCCAGTATTTCGTCAAGAGAATAGGGTGACCGCGGATCACATTTTTTTATGCCAAAACTGATGGATAGTTTATATGGTCTTTTTTCTGTTTTGTTGAAAATGTCGACGTTTTTTTGCAAGCGCTTGGTACGGGCGCTTTTACCCCGATATTTTTATAAGTACCATTAAATGCCGGAACTGTCAATGGCAGCACCAGGGATCATACATAAAAACATATTAAAATTATGGAGTTAGTTAGTCTTATTAAGATTTTAGTTGAGAATCTTCGTCGGAAGGGCTTTACACAGTGTTTCACTCTATCGAATGGTTTTTATCACTGCCACTTCATCGCATTCCGGGAACTTCGGGCACTTAAGGCAGTCACCCCATATCTTTTGCGGAAGAGAATTTTTGTCGATATCTTTAAAGCCGAAGTTTTTGAAAAAGGACGGGTCATAAGTTAGGGCGAAAACCTTTTTAATACCGAGCGCTTTTGCTTCTTTGAGGCACTTCGCGATCAGTTTCCTGCCGATGCCTTTTTGTTGGTGAGCTTTTAAGACCGCGATCGACCTTATCTCAGCGAGGTCCTCCCACAGTACGTGAAGGGCGGAGACCCCGAGGATCGTCATGCCGTCCTTGCATACAAAAAAATCGCGAATGTTCTCATACACGTCGTTTAAAGAGCGTGGCAGCATCTCGTCTTTTTTTGCCAGCTTATTGATCAGGGAGTGTATTGTTTTCGCGTCGGTGACCGTCGCTTTTTTAACCCGCAATTTCTTTAAATCCTTTTTTGAACGCGCTTTCGTTCAGGGGTATTATGTTTTTTCTGTGCCCGGGTGTTATCTGTTTCAGTACCCTGATGACCGTTTTGGGGCTGATAATACCGGTCCTGCCGATAAGGGCGCCCAGCATAACCAGGTTGGCCACCTGAGCATTGCCGAGCTTCTTGGCTATATCAGTCGCATCGATCCCGATCACTTTAATGTCCGGGCGTGCAGCCGGTTTTTTGACCAGAGAGGTGTTCATAACAAGAAGCCCGTCTGGTTTTAATTTTGTTTCAAACCTGTACATGGAAGCCTGATTCATTATCAGGAGCGAATCAGGGCTGCTGACAACAGGAGAGCCTATCATCTCATCCGATATTATTACAGTGCAGTTCGCGGTGCCTCCTCTTATCTCCGCGCCGTAGGAAGGGAACCATGTCACGTGCCTGTTTTCTATCATGGCAGACTGCGCCAGAAGTTTCCCGGCAAACAGAATTCCCTGTCCGCCAAATCCCGCGATTATAAGCTGAGATGGACTGTTCTTCATGCTGTTATTTCCCGGCCGGGCGGCCTTTGAACGTATCTTTAATGACTCCAAGCGGAAAAACCGGGATCATGTTCTCACGCATCCACGACAATGATTTTTCAGGTCTCATCCACCAGTCAGTCGGACAGGGTGAGAGTACTTCAACAAGACTGAACCCTCTGCCGTCCAACTGATATTGAAAGGCCTTTTTTATTTCTTTTTTTGTTGTAATTACGTTTTTTGGGGAGTCCAGTGCTGTCCTGCAGATAAAACCCGCTCCGTCAAGCGTGGAGAGGGTTTCAGATATCTTAATTGGATAGCCGGCTGTTTTTTCTTTTCTGCCCCTGGATGTTGTGGTCGTCTTCTGGCCGATAAGGGTTGTGGGAGCCATCTGTCCGCCAGTCATTCCATATGTGGCGTTATTGACGAAGATCACGCTGAAATTCTCTCCTCTTGCCGCGGCGTGTATTATTTCAGCCGTGCCTATGGCGGCAAGGTCGCCGTCTCCCTGGTAAGTAAAGACCAGCCTGTCAGGAAGGAGCCGCTTGATGGCCGTTGCTACGGCAGGCGGTCTTCCATGCGGGGTCTCGATCACGTCGAAATTAAAATAATCGTAAGCAAATACAGCGCAGCCGACAGGAGCAAAACCAATGGTTTTCTCACGAATATCAAGCTCGTCAATAATTTCCGCGACTATTCTATGCAGGAGACCGTGTCCGCATCCCGCGCAGAACCGGAAGGGCACAGGCTTCAGGCTGTCCGGTCTGTTAGTTATTTTTTTCATTGTTTGTTTTTGTATTTTTCCTTTACTTGTTTTTGGTCTGGATGTTTTCATGTTCTTATTTTTCATTTTTTATTTTCCTGTAGAGGTCGAGAAGTATCCCCTCTCTTAAGCCATAATCACTTACTATAACCTGTTTAAAGCCGAATGTCGCTACTAATTTTAGAAGTATAAGCGTGCCGGGCACTATAATGTCAAGCCTTCCGGGTTCGAGTGAATGGTACTTTGCCCTTTCCCTGGCGCCGATGGCGGATATGTCGCTGTATATCTGTTTTATCTCTTTCGCGGTTAATCCGGAATTGTGGATTTTATTATGGTCGTAGCTTTTAAGGTTCTGTTTCATAGCGGCGAGGGCAGTGACTGTGCCGGCAGTGCCTATGAAAACAGTGTCAGAGGAGAAAAGTTTTTTTAAAGGTTTAACTGTCGGCGCGATTCTTTCAGATATCTCCCTGCCCATCAGTGCAAGGTCTTTGCCCGCGGGCGGGTCTTTTTTCATGTATTTCTCTGCAAGGTAAACAACGCCCAGATGCAGGCTGTAAACAGATTGAGATCTTCCGTGCCGTGATAATATAAGCTCTGTGCTCCCTCCGCCTATATCGACCATCAGAGCTGTCTCAGGGAGATCAATGCCTATGAGCATTCCTGAAGAAGTGATCCTGGCTTCTTCTTCACCGCTGACTATTTCTACTTTAAGCCCTGCTGTGTCCAGGGCTTTTTTCAAAAAGGCGCCTTTGTTCCCGGCGTCCCTGAGCGCGCTTGTTGCCAGGGCCGACGTCCTGCGGACATTATGGTGGGATATGATATTGCTAAAGTTCTTTAACGCGGCTATGCTTCTGTCTATTGCCTGTTTTTTGATCAGGCCCTTTTCAGTGATCCCTTCGCCCAGACGCGTTATAATCCTTTCTGAATGGATCTCTCTGATACTGAAGTTTTTTCCTCTGTTGTCCGGCCGGACCTCAGCGATAAGAAGCCTGAATGTGTTCGTTCCTATATCGATTGCCGCGAGTCGCTTTGACCCGGTTCTGGAAGGTTTGGAATTCACGGAAAAATTATAACTTAAAGACAACCATTTTTGTTCACGTCCGTTTAATTCGGCAAATTCAGCCACGTATCCCAGAGAGTCAGCGATTCTCTGGCGTTCCCGCTGCCGTCAAACAGACCTGGTTCTTCAGGTTCAAACAAATTCCCCCCTGGCAATCATTATGACCTTTCCGCCGACAGACACGCTTATTTCTTTGTTTTTAGCCTCAGCCTGGTTCAGATAGATATCCTTAAAAACTTCTATATGAAAACTTTTTCTTTTGCCCTGGGAATGATCTCCGCGTTCTCCGCCCTTGAGAGCAGTTCAAGAACAGCCCTTTCTCCTTCATCACCAACGTCAGGCGAAAAGTCATTCACATAGAGATCTATATGCCGGTTAATGACGTCTTCTGAAAGTTCCTGGGAGTGCTCTTTAATATAACCCATTGGTTCAGACCTGTTGCTGAAAGCATACTCAATGCTTTTTTTGATGATCTTATTTACTTTCCTGGTCAAACCGTCACCCAGAGAGCGTTTGGCAATTATACCGCCGAGCGGAACAGGCAGGCCTGTCAGCTCTTCCCACCACTGGCCCAGGTCAATGATCTGTTTCAGGCCGTATGAATGGTATGTGAACCTGCTCTCATGGATTATCAGGCCGGCGTCAACATCGTTATTTGCCACTGCTTCAATTATCTTATGGAACGGCATCTCCACCAGGTTTGAACGCTTACCAATAAAGGCCGGGTCAAAGAGCTGCAACAGCAGATAAGCGGTTGTCAGCCTGCCGGGCACAGCGATCTTCCTGTCCCGGAGTTCCCGCATTGAATATTCGTTCTTTGAAATAACAAGGGGTCCGCATCCTCTGCCGAGCGCGCCTCCCGCCCTGAGCAGGCAGTATTTCCTTCGGAGGTGACCGAACGCGTGATAAGAGACCTTGCTCAGGTCGAGTCCGGTCTTAAGGGCTTTCTGGTTCAGGGCCTCAACATCAAGCAGTAGCTCTTTAAACACCAGGTTACTGGTCTCTACCTTCCCATGTGTCATAGCGTAGAAAATAAAGGTGTCGTTAGGGCAGGGCGAGTAACCAAGCGAAAGGGTTTTCATATTATTACGTTTGTTTTTTTCTGTAGTCCTCGATCGCCTTGTGAAGGGCGGCCGCCCCGAGGTTGGAACAGTGCTGTTTCTGCGCGGGAAGCCCGCCGAGCGCGCTGGATACAGCTTCTTTGGATATTGAAAGCGCTTCATCAAGGGATTTGCCCTTGACCATTTCAGTTACCATGCTTGATACAGCGATCGCCGCGCCGCAGCCAAAGGTCTGAAATTTTGCGTCGACTATTTTGTCGTCCCTGATCTTGAGAAATATTTTCATCGCGTCCCCGCAGACCGGATTGCCTTCTTCTCCAATACCGTCGGCATCTGGCATTTCTCCGACATTGCGCGGGTTTGTAAAATGGTCCATTACTTCTTTGGTGTACATGCTTTATCCTCCTTTCCCCCCCAACCTTTAGAATAAGGTGAGATTTCCCTGAGCCGGGTTATTACCTGAGGGAAAACCTCGTTAAGGTTGTTTACCTCTTCTTCTGTTGTTCCTTCACCAGGTGTGAACACGACCGAGCCCTGGGCAAGATGGGCGGGTGTTCCGATCGAGAGCAGGACAGGCGAAGACTTTAATGCCCTTGAACTGCACGCGGAACCGCTGGCAGCATAAATGTCTTTGGCAGCAAGAAGCAGGAGCATTGCCTCGCCTTCGATGTATTCAACTACAAAACTTGTATGGCCGGGGAGCCTCTGTTCCGGATGCCCAGTAAGATACACATTTTCTATTTTAAGGGCGTTTTCTATTATTCTGTCTCTCATCGGTTTTACGTGATCGATACGCTTCTGAAGGTCCCTTTTCGCGAGTTCAGCCGCCTTACCCATGCCTGCGATCGCCGGGACATTTTCAGTGCCGGCGCGCCTTCCGCCTTCCTGAATGCCGCCGTAGATCAGGGGAACTATGCGGGTGCCTGTCTTGAGATAAAGGGCTGCGGCGCCTTTTGGCCCGTAAAACTGATGTGCCGCGAATGTTACCAGGTCCACATCAATTGACTGAACATCAAAAGGAATATTACCCACGGAAGCAACGGCGTCTGTATGAAACAGTACTCCTTTTTGTTTTGCGATCTTTCCGATCTCCGCGACAGGTTCAACAGTGCCTATCTCAGGGCTGGCATGTATGACCGATATCAGGATCGTCTCACTGGTAATGGCTTTTTCAACCGTCGCTGGGTCAACAAGGCCGTGCCCGTCAACCGGCAGATAGGTCACGGCAAAACCGGACTTCTCAAGAAAACGCGCTGAGTTGAGAACAGAATGATGTTCAACCCTGGAGACGATCACATGCTTTCCCTTGTTCTGATTTGCAAAGGCAATTCCTTTTATGGCAAAGTTGTTGGACTCGGCCCCGTTTGACGTGAAGATGATCTCGTTCGGCTTTGAGTTGATCAGTGCCGCGGTGCCGGCGCGGGCGTTCTCAATGGCCTCCCTTGCCTTTATGCCGGGTTCATAGAGACTTAAAGGGTTGCCGTAATACTCCTTAAAATACGGCATCATTGCTTCCAGAACCTCCGGATGTAAAGGGTTTGTCGCCGCGTGATCCAAATATATGCCTTTCATGGTTTCCTCCAGCATTATTTTGCTATGATTCTTTAAGTTTTCTTACGTAAAATGTGTAGTAATCCGGATCTTCCAGAATGCCGATGAATTCGTTGCCTGTTTTAACACACCAGCCGGGTATGTCTTCGAGCGCGCCTTCATAATCGGTCAGGATAGCCAGGACCTGGCCCACACTGATCTCCTGTATTTTCTCCTCAATGGTGAGCAGATGCATCGGGCACATCATATAGATTATGTCTGTTGTCGCGTCGGCTTCTACAGGCTTTTCAAGGAACTTCAGATCAGACCCTGGCGGCGTGTTGGTAGAAGCGCCCGTAATTTCCATTCTCTTACCCCAAAATCTTTTTTTCTTCTTTTAGCAGGTCATTGAGACTTATGGTCTCAAGAAAGTGCTCTATTTTCTCTCCGAGTGATTTCCACAGGAGCCTTGACACACAGCCTTTAACGCGGCTGCAGCCTTTTGCGGAAGGGTCAAGGCATTGTGTAATGGCAACAGGCCCCTCAAGGGCGTTCATGATCTTACCCAGGCTGATCTCGGCAGGCTTTTTATCAAGCACATATCCTCCGCCCGGTCCTCTCCGGCTTTTGATAAGGCTTGCCTTGCGCAGTTTGTTCAGCAGCTGCTCAAGATAGGCCACGGATACTCCCTGCCTGGTGGCGATCTCCTTTATGGACAGGGGACCTTTTCTATAGTCTTTTGCCAGTTCGAACATTGCCCTGACTCCGTATTCTCCTTTTGTTGATAAGCGCAGCATATATTTAAAAAATATAATAGTCTACTAATTTTGTCAAGTATTCGACTGGTCAACTGTTTGGAACAGATTTATTGTTAACCCGCCAAAAAATCCGAAAAAACCGGAAAATATTACTCCAGAGTAACAGAAATAATAATATAGAGCCTGTTCACAAAATTGTTTTCAAAAAGTTATTGACAAGCTTTTGTTGTTATGCTATTAATGCAAAATATAAATAGTTTTCTGTTTCTCTCTTTTTTACACAACCTTAGAAAAGTTGACAGGCGAGATTGTATTATCTTATGGAGAAATATGATTTCAACGCGAAAAAGGTTTCTTCAAAACAAAGAATTTTACTCTTCAATATTAGTTTCCCCATTTATCCTCAAACGAATGTGGCAGCATCATTGCGCGTGTTATGAATCCTCAAAGCAACAGATGAAGATAATAAAACAAAGACAAATATAAAAAAATCAGAAAACGGAGGCTTTGATATGAAAAAAACAGTATTGATCTTTATAGCGGGCTTATTGCTTATTGCCGGCACCGCTTTTGCGGCCGGAGATCTGTATGTATCGGGCAACCTTGGTGTCGGGACAGAAACTCCCCAGCAGAAACTGGATGTTCGCGGCAGTATTCAGATTGGGAAGTCGAATTTTGATGGTATCTTTTTTGGTGATAGCGGGAAAGGACTTGCATGGAGGACTGCTTATGGTGGAAGACCCGGATTTATATCTGATAGTTTGGCTCTCGGTTGGGACAGTAGTCTTGTTGAAATCATGTGGGATACGCTCCGTGATGGCGCGTGGGCATATTGTGAAGGGGTAAGGGCCGGATATCCGGGTATATTGGTAGATTGTGCGGATTATTCCGGCCTGATGGACAGCAATGACTATTACTGGGTATGGAAGCATGGCAATGATTCACGATATCCTGACACAGCAGATTTAAAATTTGTATTTGACGGCGAAAGCAACGACGGTGTTATGGGCTTTATGGAAGATGAAGACGAATTCTTCTTTGATAACAAGGTCGTTGTTAATGACGCGCTGGCAGTAAGCGGCCTGCCGACCTCGCCGCCGGATACTTCTGCTGCCAGTTACATCGTGTGCATAGACCCTTCAGGCAACATGTGGATAGATAACGACGGGACCAATGATTGTAACTAAGCTGATAATTGAGATATACCGGTGAACATAAGGAGAAGTTTGAAAAGAGCATGAAAAAGACAATAATCACGATATTCACTGTGTTATTTATAGTCTGCCTTGCGGTGTCTGCAAGTGCGGCTACTGTAACCTGGACCGGCGGAGGGACTGATAATCTCGCCTCAACTCCTTATAACTGGTTAGTAGGTATGGTCCCGCAGAACGGTGATGATGTTGTATTTGATGATACATCTGTTAAAGACTGCACATGGGATATTTATGTGGCACCTGCTTCCTTATCTCTTAATTCCGGGTATACCGGAACACTTTTAACAAACTCAGCTCTTATAATAACAGGAAATTTAGATATTAGTGATGGAACTTTAGTTAATAACGGGAAAATCTGGGTTGGTTATAGTACAGGAGAGGTTCCACCCTATCCACCTGCAGGGCTGACTGCCACAGTCATAGCCGCATCCCCAACCAGGATAGACCTTTCATGGACTGATAATTCCGGCAATGAGACAGGATTTTATATAGAGAGGAAGACAGGCGGAGACGCTTATGCGCAGATAGCCGATGTCGGAGCAGATGTCCCCAATTATTCAGACACAGGGTTAACACCTGAAACAACTTACTACTACAAGGTGAGGGCGTATAATTCTGCCGGAGACTCAGATTACAGTGTTGAAACCTCTGCCACGACATTGGATAATTGGCGGGATAGTAACTGGCTATACAGGCAGAAGATAACCATCAGCAGTGCCATGACACCAGACACAAACCAGACAAATTTTCCCCTGCTTGTGAAAATAACAGACCAGAACAATCCGGTCTTTGACAATGCCCTTTCAAATGGAGACGACATACTATTTACATCATCAGACGGCATAACCGGATTAGATCATGAAATAGAATATTATCGGAATTATATTACTAAAGAACTGGATATATGGGTAAAGATGCTGACCCTGTCCTCTTCTCAAGACACAATCATCTACATGTACTACGGCAACAGCAGCGCCCCCAATCAGGAAAATCCTTATGCAGTATGGGGTAGCTATTCAGGAGTATGGCATTTACATGATGATTTTCTCGATTCAAGCGCGTCCAGCAATGATACTGTAAATTATGGCTCTTTAGATGCTGCCGGCATGATAGGCGATGGTCAGAAATTTGATGGCATTGATGATATTGTCCTGCTCTCCGGAGGCGAAGAGGCAGGTCTTTTAACAGGTCATGGTCAGCACACAATAAGCGCGTGGATTAACGCGGATGATATCAGCACCAGACAATTAGTCATTGCAGAAGGAGACTGTGACAGTGGGTCTTTTATCTCTTCAGGCTACGGGTTATACGTTAATGACGGTCAAGGTAATACAAGGCATTTACTTAACACTTATGATTCTGAAATCGACAGTGTAACATCTTCTGCTGTAGATACAGGAAACTGGCATCACCTCGCTGGTGTATGGAATGGTTCTACCGGAGAACTGAGCCTGTATATAGATGGAATAAATGTAGCCACCAGGACGACCTCTATTGGATACCTGCCTGATCCTTTTTGGGGAGGATGGAGGCTTGGAGGAGCCGGTGGAGTGTCGGATCCAATGGATTGCACACGTGGGCATTATTTCAATGGCACAATAGATGAAGTCCGTGTCACCAACATTGCCCGTTCAAATGACTGGATAGCGGCTTCTTACAATAATCAGAATAATCCGGGCGCTTATCTGAACTTCGGATTAGAGGAGACCAAATCTGACGTTTCTCCAGAGACTCCTTCAGGGCTTGGCGCTATGCCCATATCCTCAAGTCAGATAGATCTTTCATGGACTGATAATTCCGGCAATGAAACAGGTTTTAAGATAGAGCAAAAAATTGGTGTAGGCGGGACATACAGCCAGATAGCTGCTGTTGGAGCAGACGAAACTACATATTCTGACACAGGGCTGACAGGAGGGACAACTTACTACTATCAGGTAAGGGCGTATAACTCTGCCGGAGACTCTGCTTACAGTAACGAGGCTAATGCCACAACAGCAAGTCCTTATCCAACCGTAACAACCGACCCCGCAACCAATATAACTGATAACTCAGTTACATTAAACGCGGCAGTCAATCCCAATGGCTTTGAAACTACAGCATATTTTGAATGGGGCGCAGACATATCTTATGGGAACACAACTGCTACCCGGTCCACAGGAAGCGGGACAGGCAATGTCAGCGTATCTGCCGGTTTAACAGGTCTCTCGGCAAATACCACCTATCACTACAGGGCAGTTGCAGCCAATACCAATGGAACAGGCTATGGTCTGGACAGGAGTGTTACCACCGGAGGCAGCGGCTCTGCGACCTGGACTGGCGCTCTATCAAACAACTGGGGAGATGCCGGCAACTGGGAGTCCGGCATTGTGCCGGATTCAACATATGATGTAGTAATTACTGCCCCGGACAATGCCCCTGTGCTTGACCAGGCAGTGACAATATGGTCTTTGACAATTGACCCCGGTGGAGTACTGACCCTGAATGGATACAGCCTGACTGTTATGGGAGATATTACAATTAACGGAACACTTGATGCAGGCTCATCAACCATCACAACAGGCGGCAACTGGTCAAATTCAGGCAGTTTCAGTCAGGGCACGTCAACAGTCATTCTCAACGGCACAAATCAGGCTATTTATGGCAGTACTACATTCTATAATCTGACCAAATCCGTATCAACCGCGGATACATTATATTTTCAGGCAGGAAGCACGCAGACAATTGCCAATAGTCTGACTTTAAATGGAGCAGGCGGAGGACTTCTTTCCTTAAGAAGCACATCTACAGGCAGTTACTGGTACATAGACCCGCAGGGCAACCGCAATATCTCTTTTGTAGATGTTAAAGACTCCAATAATATAAGCTTCACAAACATTGTTGCTATGGACTCTGTGGATTCAGGCGATAATATTAACTGGAGTTTCGGCGGCAGTGAGTGCGTATGTCTGAAAAATGGACATATTCTTTCCCGGGTAACAGGCAATTACCGGAGGCATCTATGTTAAAAATTTCCAATATCCAAACTCCAAACTTCAAACTTTTTATTGTCTGTGCTCTGCTTGCCCGCCGGTTTGTTTGGCATGGTAGAGGGTGTTCTGCTCGCCACGTGGCGAACCTGTCCCGATACGAACCTGTCCCGATACGTAGTTTTTCGGGAGTTTTTCAGAAGCTTTTCGCGGTGCTCTGTGTTCTGACTTCTGTGTTCTGTGTTCTGTCTCTTTCCGCTCCGGCTCATGCCTCAATAGAGAACAGCTCATCTCAGGCTGTTTCCAGAAGCACTGCCGGAACAGAAAGTTCCATAAGCTCTCAGAACGGCATGGGAGATTTGCAGCCAATAAGCCCTGAGCCTGCCGCGATATCCCAAGAAGTCAGGTCCGAAGACCCGGCCATATCTTCAGACGAATCAGCAGACACTGATAAAGCCGCTGAGAAATCCCCTGAAACCAGACTTGCACAGGCAGAGACCTCTACAGACGAGGAAACATCAAATGAAGAAACAACTGCTCAGAGCTCTTCTGTCTCTGCCGTATCCGCAGAGGAGATCACACCTCCAACAGCATCATCCGGAGGTCCTTTCTCATCAGTTCAGATGGTTCCCCAGGTTAATACAGGCACAGCGGCAACAGGCATTCCAATAGAAGTGCCTCCCGGCAGAAAAGACATGGCGCCCCGGCTTTCACTTAATTATAGTTCTTCACAGTCAAATGGATGGTTGGGCGTGGGTTGGATGCTTGATCTCGGGGCAATTCAAAGAGAAACAAAAAGGGGGGTAAATTACGGCGTAAATGACTATGTATTTGTAATAAACAGCTCCCGTTCCGAGCTTGTGTTTAGAGCAGACTGGGGATTCAACTATTATGGAGCAAAGATAGAAGGAGAGTTTTCAAAATACTACTATAACAATATTACAGGCGGCTGGGAGGTAACATCAAAGAATGGAACAAAATATTACTTCGGAAGCACTTCGGCCTCAAGGCAGTATGATCCTGATAATGCTAACACTATTTTCAAATGGTCTTTAGACAGGGTTGAGGATACGAACGGGAACTACATGGAGATATATTACCAGAAATACGATAATCAGATATATCTTGATGAAATCAAATACACAGGCAGCAACGCTGGACTGACCCCGGCCAATTCAGTAAAATTCTATCTTGAGCCGAGGACAGACGCCTATGAGGTTTACACCACGCATTTTTCAGTAAAAACAGCCTATCGTTTAAAGACCATAGAGGTCTATGGCAATGGAGAGCTGGCAAGGACATATGAATTAAACTACACCTACAGCCCAAGTACAAATCGTTCCCTGCTTACCTCTGCAACCCTGTATGGAAGCGATGGAAACCCGCTTCCTTCAGTTTCATTTACTTACTCAGAAACAAATCAGGGGTTTAATGGTGAAGAGATACAGTGGGACACTTTACAAGGTAATTTTTCTTTTCAATACGTAAGGTGGCGTAAAGATGACATCTTTGACATGAACAGAGACGCCCTGCCTGACAGAGTATCAAATTATATAGCAGGTCAGAGCTATAGCGATATAGGAACGTATTTAAATACAGGCAATGGTTTTAGCAATGAGGCGGAAATGACCGGTTTAACAGGTTTCATAAGAGATTCCAACACAGATGGCACAACAAAGGACTTTATAGACATGAATGGAGACGGCCTGCCTGACAGGGTAACTTCTGGTTGCGGCTCATATTGCCTGAATGTATATCTAAACACAGAAAGTGGGTTTGGTTCCGTTATTGAGTGGTACACTCCATTTATTAACAGCAATTGGGAGCAATATGTAAGGAACTCTGATTCTGATATTAATTCTGATACCGGCAGCGTATATCAGGATATTATAGACATGAACGGAGACGGCCTACCTGACAGGGTAACGAGCAACCCTGACCGCAGCGCTGTAAATTATCTTCTTGTGTATCTGAACACAGGCAGTGGTTTTAAGGATAGAGCTATAACATGGTACACCCCCATTATAAACAGTAACTGGGAACAGGATGTAATTAACAGTAATTTTAAAGGCAGCGTATATCAGGGTATCATAGACATGAACGGAGACGGCCTGCCTGACAGGGTAACGAGCAACCCTGACCGCAGCGCTGTAAATTATCTTCTTGTGTATCTGAACACAGGCAGTGGTTTTAGTGATACAGCTATAACGTGGAACACCCCCATTGTAAACAGTAACTGGAAGCAGGATGTAATAAACTCTAATTATAATGGCACATATCAGGGTATCATAGACATGAATAGAGACGGTCTGCCCGACAGGGTAACCAGAGGTGGAGCAGATTATCTGAATGTATATCTGAACACAGGCAGTGGTTTTAAGGATACAGCTATAACGTGGTACACCCCCATTGTAAACAGTAACTGGGAACAATATGTAATAACCAGTGATATATTAATAGGCGATGGATATGCAATAAAACAAAATATCCTCGATATAAACGGGGACGGCCTGCCTGACAGGGTAACAAGCCCTGCTGACAGACAGGGAGATTATCTCTGGGTATATCCTTCTGTTGGTCCTTTCCCCGACTTTTTAATAAACATAGACAATGGCCTTGGCGGAACAACAGAAATCGAATACACCCTTTCAACGCAGTATGACAACACATATCTGCCGTTTGTCAAGCAGACGGTTTCCTCGGTAACAGTAAAAGACGGAAAAGGCAGCTCATCAACCACAACCTTTGAATATTCAGGCGGCTATTACAGCGTAGATGAAAAAGAATTCAGGGGCTTTGAATACGTAAAGAGCGTAGCGCCCAACGGCGCCTCTACAGAGACATGGTTTAAACAGGACGATATATTCAAAGGACTCATGGAAGACCAGATTATCAAAGACCCTTCAGACAACATCTATACATGGATTGAGAACACCTATAAATCAGGAGCTCTTTTTACAGGAGTTGATTACCCTTATCTCGCTCAAAAGAATGATTACATATATGACGGTGATAACAGTTCAGATCCCAGGCACATAATAAACTCGTTTACCTATGACGATTTTGGCAATGTCACGAGCAAATACTATGGAGAAGACCCTCTTAAAGGAGATGAAAGAATCGAATACACACAATACTACTATGACACAGCCAACTGGATAGTATCCCTTCCATCAACAAAATACGTAATAGACAGCAGTGCCGCGATAAAAGCTCAGATATGGTACACATACTATGACAATACAGTCAATCTATGGACAAAGACCGGATGGCTCAGTGGAGGAACAAATCCGGTAACGACCTATACATACGACGCTTATGGCAATGTGAAGACAGTCACAGACCCTGAAAATAATCCTCCTACAGTAATAACTTATGATTCAGCTACACATACGTATCCGGTGACAATGCAGAATCCAGCAGGCAATGCAGTTCAAATGACGTATAACATGAAGTACGGCAAGCTCTGGACCAGTACAGACCATAATGGCAATACAATCACATATGACTACGACGAATTCGGCAGGCTTGTGAAAGTAACAAACCCCTCTCCTTACGGAATAACCGAATACCTCTATCAAAACTATGGTGACCCTTACAATCAAAAAGTAAGAGAAGAGGCAAAAGACCGGAGTGGAACGCTTATGCTCTTTAAGGAGACATATTTTGACGGACTTGGCAGGACAACGTCTGAAAAACAGGGGGGGCCTGCTGCCGCGACCATAATTGCGGATACAGAATATAATAACAAGGGACTCGCATATAAAAAATCCCTCCCCTATTACAGCGGAGACCCCGTCTATAAGACAACCTACACCTATGACCCTGTGGACAGGCTCATACAAACACTGAATCCCGACGGTACATCATCATCAATAAGCTATGAAAGAGGCAGGATTACATACATAGACGCCAACGGGCATAAAAAAGCTGCTGAAAAAGATATATATGAAAGGATTGTCAAAATCGAAGAACACTCGGGTGGATATCCCTCAAATACCCTTTACGCGGAAACTGCATACAGCTATGATGCATTGGGCAACCTGACCTATGTAAGGGATGAATACGGCAATGAGACCATTATAACCTATGACACATTATCAAGAAAGATATCAATGGATGACCCTGACATGGGATACTGGGAATATGATTACGATGCCAACGGTAATCTGATATGGCAAAAAGACGCCAAACTTCAGGAGATAACATTTGAGTACGACGAACTGGACAGGGTCATAAAGAAAATTTATCCTGACGCGGCATTTATAGAGTATAAATATGATGAAGCCTTTTCCACGAACTCAACAGGCAGGCTTACGACATTAACAGACCTGTCAGGAACAACAAAGCACTATTATGACGAAGCCGGACAGATTAATAAGACAGTCAAGACAATTGACGGGACTGACTACACAACACAGACCCTGTACGATGCATTAGGAAGGGTTGAAAAGCTCATATATCCTGACAGCGCGGAGGTTGATTACACATATGACGGAAATGGGAATATACAGGAGATCAGATCAGGCGCTCAGGCTTATGTAACTTACAACAGCTACACAGCCATTGGTCAGCCGTTAGATGTAGCTTACGGCAACGGAGTAACCACAATATACCAGTACTATCCTGAGAACAACCGCCTGTTCTCAATAACAACAAACAGCCCATCCTTGGGCGGGCTTATGAATCTTGCATACTACTATGACAACGTTGGAAACATAACAAAAATAGATGACCTGATAGACAGCAATAAGACAAGGGACTATGTATACGACGACTTTGACAGGCTCGTAGAAGCTGACAGCCCGTCTTATGCAGGCAAACTCATATACCAGTATGATAAAATCGGTAATATGACTTATAACTGCAGATATGGGTATTATGAATACGATTCAGACCATCCACATGCAGTAAAAAGAATCGTAAAAAACCAGCAGATAATAGAGCAATACGAATACGATGCCAACGGCAACATGATAACAGGCGCCGGCAGGACATTTACCTATGATTATGACAACATGCCGACAAGTATTTCATACAATTCAGCGGCAACCATCTCTGTATATGACGCCTATGGCATGAGAGTCAAAAAAGTAACCCCTGTATCAACAACCACTTACATAGGGCAGATATATGAATGTGAAGATGGTGAATGTACAAAATACGTCTTCGCTGGAATCCAGAGAATAGCAACCATAAAAAGCACAGACACATATTACTCTCATACAGACCATCTTGGAAGCGCGACTGTATTAACAGACAGCTCATCAAATGTAGCTCAGGACATTTACTATTATCCCTATGGTGAGATAAAAACCTCTACCGGCACAATAGATGTAAGGCACAAGTATACAGACAAAGAATGGGATGCTGAAACAGGGCTGTACTACTTTGGTGCAAGATACTATGACCCGAAACTTGCTAAATTCATAAGCGCGGATACAATAGTGCCATTACCTTTCTATCCGCAAACCTTTAATAGATATGCATATACTAATAACAACCCGATAGTACTAAGGGATCTGGACGGGCATTGTTTCTTTCTTACGACACCTGCGGCATCAGATTCCGGCACTACTTTTTATCCCACAAACACAACAGGAACAGTTCAAACCGGGATAGATAATTCCTTAGGCCTGAACGGTTCCAATATGAAAAACGACCAAATAAATAATCAAGATAATAATCAAACGCCAGGCAAAGGAGCATTACCGGGCGATAGTGGAGGGGGCGGTCAAACATCTCCGCCGGCAGTTTTAGGGGGTGGGGGAGAACGTAGTACTCTAACAGAAACTTCAGATATTATGGGAGAAACGGGCAATACCAAAACAGATACATCTGGAGGAGAGGTTATAATTGCAGGGCAGCATCCTAAAGTGCCAATGAAACAGTTTGAGAAAATGAATCAACCTAAATTAAATGAAATGAGAGGCTTGAAAAATCCTGCTCCAAGAATTATACCTAAAAATATTAAACCTGGTGTTCCTAATAATTTGCCCGGCCAAGGAATACCTCTCGGCTCAAGAACAAGCACGTGGGGAAGATTATGGACTGGTATGCTAAATTTAATAGGCGTATTTAATAGTCCTTTGCCGCCTGTAATCATGATAGCGCCAGTGCCAGGGGTCTATATGAATAGACAGCAGTATATGCGTATACGACCACCAGAGGCATAAATATCTTTTAAAAGTTGATTTTTTACATGAAGAAACCACTGACTAAAACGTTTAAGATGGAACAAGCTGAAATTGAGATAGTAACTCACACTCAAAAATATAAACCCTACGAAATTGAAAAGAATATTATCGAATATCTTTATAAAGTACCTAAGAGAGATTTGAAAGGAATTAGCAAAATAAATATCTATGATGATTGTCCCGACTATTTTCCTGAGAATATAGCCGGTAGTTATTATCCGAGAGAATTAAAAGGAAAAGCTGAAATAGACATTTATCTTTATCACGCTCTACCATATATGTTAGTTGATGAACTTTTAGCTCGGTTTCGGAATAAATTATTCCTTCTCTTGTTTGGAAAAGTTTTTATAGCATATCATCTATTCCACGAAATCGGTTACCACAAATACACTGAGATTTTTCCGAAGCTATATAAACATAAAGACAAAGAGGAATCTGATAAAGATGCTGTAGACTATTCAAATAAACTTTTAGGGAATGTTTTCCCTTTTAGAATGAGATATTATAATTTTTTTAATATACTTTATAAGTTTTTATATAGAGAAAGAATAAAAAAGGCTGAAAAAATCAGATCAAAACCACGAGCTTTAACTCCAGAATATTATGATGCTCAAAGTGAAACATATTTACGATTAAAAGAATATGAAAAGGCAGTAATTGAATTTACTAAACTGATTGAGCTTAATCCAAATTATCCCAATGCATATTTTAATAGAGGCTTCGCAAATGCGAACTTAGGGAAAAGGAAGGAAGCAGTAGAGGATTATACAAAGGCTATTGACTTAAATCCTGATGATCCCATAGTTTATTACAATAGAGGCATTTCATATCATGAAATGAAGGAATGGAGAGAAGCGATTGATGATTATACACAAGCAATAAACCTTAAACATCCTAATGCTGTGGATATTTATAGAGGTAGAGCATACTGTTATAGTGAAACAGGAGATTATCAGAAATCAATAAAGGATTTCACAAATGTAATTAATATAGATCTTGCCAATGCTGATGCCTATTATGATAGAGGTTATGTATATGCTATGAGAGGAAAATACGAAGAAGCTATAAACGATCTCACAAAAGCAATAAATCTAAATCCTAAAAATGTTGATGCATATAAATTTAGAGGTACTTTATATAATAAAAAGGGACAACATGACAAAGCAATAAAGGACTTTACGCAGGCAATTAATTTAAATACTCAATATGTAGAAACTTATTTTGAGAGGGGATGGTGCTATTATCAGAAAGGAGATTATGAAAATGCCATAAACGATTATACCAGTGCACTCAACCTTAACCCTGATTATACACAGGTTTATTACAATTTAGCAGGTATTTACTCTATTCTTAAAGAAGAAGAGAAGGCGTGTAAATTCTTAAAAAAAGCAGTAAGCAAAGGATTCTCAGATTTTGAACATATGAAGAAAGACCCTGATTTTATTAACATAAAAGAAAATGAATGTTATCGGGAAATAATAAAAAGCAGGGCTAAGAGCAAGATACTATGACCCGAAATTAGCCAAGTTTATTAGTGCTGACCCTATTGTGCCGTCGCCATTTTACCCACAGACACTAAACCGTTACTCTTATGCCTACAATAATCCGATAGTTGTGAGAGACCTTAATGGAAATTGCGGAATCCTTGGGACTATAGTGTCATTTGTAGGGAGTATTCTTCAGGGTGCAGTTAACATTGTTGTAACCATTGTAGGTGCAGTAGCAACTGGAGTAGGATATGCTGCCAATGCTATTGCTACTGGTGCAAAGGCAATAGGTACTGCTGTTGCTAAAGCAGGAACAGTAATAGGAGGAGCACTATATACAGCCTTCCAGGGTGGAGGTGACGGGAAAAAGGCAGGTATGAGTAAAGGAGGAAAGGGGTCTGATATTAGTGGCAATAAAATGTATGCCAGCAATGATGAAGCACAGGTTTGGGATGATTTTTTTAGCGACTCCCCTGACCAACGCCAAAAAGAGTATTTCGGTGAACCTTATAACGGGAAATTATTAGAAAAGGAGTGGAGAAAGGAGAGTGAGGGAAAAATTAGTGGTGGCTTAGGAGAATTGAATATTCCAAAAAATATATTAGCTTTATTAGGCTTATCTAAAGTCGTAAAATATGATATCGAGCAAGAATATGGAAAGTTCGAAATGAAAATGGCTGCAGGGCTTGTTACTAGAAATGACGCTGGCAAGATAACTGACATTATACCGTTACTCCCGACAGTGGTCGGTACACAATGGAAACCCCTTGGTAATTATACGATAAGCAATATGAAGGGTGGTGGTATAAACCCGAGTATTGGCTGGGGATTTTGGAGTATTGATTTGCCTGTGGAATAAACATGATCTATTTTAAATCTTTGAACTTAAAGTGAGTCGCGTATAGTCTATGAAAAGATTTGTATTTAAGTAATGGAACATTTTATAGTTATTCAAATAACTTCAACAAATGGCTAAGAAAAAAATTATATTTTTATTGTTAATAGGTTTTATTGTTTCGCTTTTATTTAATCTCTGGGGTCAAATCTTTGATCTTGACAAAACTGTCACAATGAAAGATTTGACCCCGAAAACGGGAATTTAATTTCCAAAACAGACGCAAAGAGTGTAATAACGACCTATGTTTACGACGCTCTGAATCGTCTTACCGAACTCCGAACTCCGAACTCCGAACTTACAACTTATGACAGAGGTGGCCGGGTTTGTTTGGACAGGCTGAATCGATTTATAAGTGATAAGCTGCCAGTTCATACCGCTACCTGCTTTTGAGGTAGTATACCCCAGTAAACATTATCCGGTGTCTTTCGGTCAAGGCTTTGATGCCTGCGCCTGCCGTTATAGAATTTAAAATAAGTTGTAAACCCCTCTCTGACAGCCGGAATAGAATCATATGCCTTCAAATACACGTCTTCATACTTAACGCTTCTCCAGAGCCGTTCGACAAACACATTGTCCAGCCAGCGACCCCTGCCGTCCATGCTGATCCTGATACCATGGGTATTGAGGATTCCCGTAAATGCCTCAGATGTGAATTGACTTCCCTGGTCGGTGTTGAATATCTCCGGTGATCCGAATCTCCTGAGCGCCTCTTCAAGGGCCTCTGTGCAGAATGTAACATCCAGTGTGTTGGACAGTCTCCATGTCAGTACTTTCCGGCTTGCCCAATCCATGATCACTACAAGATAGCAGAATCCTTTTGCCATGGGCAGGTAAGTAATATCAGCGGCCCAGACCTGGTTGGCTCTCGTAATATCCATTCCTCTGAGTAAATACGGATATATTTTGTGTCCAGGGTGCGGCTTGGACAGCCGTGGTTTCTGGTATATAGCCTCTATGCCCATTTTCTTCATAAGGGTGCTTACATGCCCTCTGCCTATCTTGTATCCCTGATCCCGAAGTTCATCCCGAATGCTCCTGCTTCCATAAAACGGATATTTCAGGTGTATCTTATCAATGAGCTTCATGAGTTGCAGATCACGGGCATTAACCGGCACCGCCTTGTAGTACAGACTCGACCGGGAGAGTTCAAGTATCTCGCTTTGCTGGGTTAATGGCAACTTGTGGTCCCGGTCTATCATCTCTTTGCGCTCGGCTCGCCTATTCGCCCGAGCGCGACTGCTAAAAAATCATTCTCCATTGCAAGCTGTCCAATCTTTGCATGAAGTTCTTTAACGCTTACCCCTTCCTCTGTCTTTTTCTCTTTGGCAAATACTTCTTCTGCACTCTCCAATAGCTGTTTCTTCCATTTCGTGATCTGATTGGGGTGTATCTGGAATTGCTCCGCCAGTTCTATAAGCGTTCGCTCTCCCTTTATCGCCTCCAATGCCACTTTTGCCTTGAATGCTGCCCCGTGGTTCCTTCTCGGTCTCTTTGCCATCTCTGCTGCTCCTTTCTGTCTTTTTCAGGGTAATCCGTGAATTTTGACTTCACCATTTGCCCTGTACGGGGCTTTCTCAGGATGTCTCGATCTCTGATACCCCCGGTTTTAGTTTAGAGCAGCTTTATCACTTATGTCACTGTCCAGTTTTTCCAGACCACCTCTGAAGGGTATGCTCACGGTATAAGTATAAGTGCGGAAATTATTTTTTTAAACTTGTTAGTTTTGTTTATGATTGGGAGACCTGTATCTATGCCACTTTCAGAAGTACTAAACCGAGAAATAATTATCACCCTTTTACCACTCATACCTATAGGTTTTTTATCAGGATATATAGGTGTAAAAATAAAAAAAGGGGTCAAAAAAGGAAGGATTACTGAAAGGGGCTAATGTGTGTCTACGGTCAGTCTTTCTTCATCTCCTTTCTCATCCTCTCTCCTTACTTCCTCCGTTCTTCTTAACAAGAGCATCGAGGTAATGAAGCAGGGCCTTCTGGTCCTTTTTAGGCAGGGTTTCAATCTTCTTTAACCGTCTCCACAAAGCCACATGTTTCGGATCACGCTGTTGCTTAATGCTCTTTATTCCCAGGAGTTCATCAGTAGAAACCTTGAGTGCCTTAGCCAGGGGTGTTATGAGATGCGTTGAAGGATAGTTCGTTTCCTTCTCATAATAGTAAATTACCCTTTTGGAGACACCGACTTTTTCCCCGAGCTGTTCCTGTGTTAATCCGGCAGCTTTTCGTAAGTTGGAGAGTCTTAGGCAATGGGGTCAAATCTTTAATCTTGACAAACAGAGCTGCTGATGTTATAAATCAGCATGGCTAGGCCCTTACGGATACAATATCCCGGAGCAGTATATCACATCACCTGTCGCGGCAATGCAAGAAAAGAAATCTATAAAGATGACAAAGACAGGAAGACCTTCCTGGAATTACTGGTTGAATCAGCAAAGATATATAACGTAAAAATATACAGCTACGTATTAATGAACAACCACTTCCATCTGTTAATACAGACCCCAGTTGGAAATCTCAGTGAATTCATGAGGCATTTCAATATCCGATATACCAGCCACTACAACCGGAGACATAAGAGAGTGGGCCATCTGTATCAGGGACGATACAAAGGCATCCTGGTTGACAAGGAAACATACCTTGCCATTATAAGCAGATACATACACTTAAATCCTGTTAAAGTGAAAGGAGTGAAAGGGAAACCCGAAAAGGAAAAGGAGCAGTATCTGACAAAGTACAGATGGAGCAGTCTGTCCGGATATCTGAACAGGAGAAAAAAGCAGGAATTTATTGAATACGGTGAGGTATTGGAAGAATATGGAGGAGACAACGACAGGGGGAGGCGTGCATATAGGAACATGATCGGTCTGGAATTATCTGCCAAAACTGACATAAAAGAGACGATAATAGGGCAGAGCATATTAGGAAGTGAAAAATTTGTTGACTGGTTATGGGAAAATATTATAAAAGAAGATAAAGACACGAGAGAACGACCTGCTTTACGAGAGATTCAACGCTTTAAGGCAGAGGATGAGATAATAAAAGCAGTTGAGAGTGTCACAGAAAAAAGTTTTCAGGTGATAAAGAAAGAGAGGGGTTATCTAAGGTATATTTTCATGGACCTGTTGTATAGGCTGGGGGGGATCAAAGGGGCAGAGATTGGGAAGATTATGAGCGTTGACTACAGTACTGTAAGTCAGGGGAGAAAGAGGCTAAGGGAAAAACTGCTCAAAGATAAGAAGTTGAGACAGTTGGTTGAGCGAATAGAACAAAAACTGTCACAATGAAAGATTTGACCCCGTTTCTTGACCAGAACACCGCTGCGAATAACATCACCTCGCACCTTTTTTGACTATCCCCTTCAACTACTTTTATAATAAAAAAACCAGCTCTATGAAACT
Source organism: bacterium BMS3Bbin08 (assembly GCA_002897775.1). Taxonomy (GTDB): domain Bacteria; phylum Nitrospirota; class Thermodesulfovibrionia; order UBA6902; family BMS3Bbin08; genus BMS3Bbin08. The sequence continues at coordinate 130,433 of BDTR01000029.1, forward strand.
ACTGCTTATTTCTTTACAGTCTAACGCGTATGTTACGGGCCTGAAATACATAGCAGAGAATGTGCGCGCCAACGGGCATGACGCAAAGATCCTGCTTCTGCCGGGTTATCTTGAGAAGACCCTTGATCCGGTAATTGAAAAATTTATCCGTGACTACAAACCTGACCTTATCGGTATAGGGCTTATGTCCATCGAGTTTTATCCCGCAAAGAACGCGACCCGGATATTAAGAGAGAAATTCGATACTCCGATAATATGGGGCGGTGTGCACGTGATAATCACACCTGATGAATGCCTTCAATACGCTGACTATATATGCTGCGGTGAAGGGGAGAGGTCTGTTGTTTCTCTGCTTGATCATCTCAGGGACAAGGGTAGGGACGTTATCCCTGAAATACCCAACATATGGGTCAATGACAGGGGAAACATCGTAAGACAGCCCAAGGCCCCTCCTGAAGCTGACCTTGACAGCCTGCCGTTTCAGCCTTATTTGCCTGACTATTACTATGTCTTTCATAAAAACACCATAGTCAATTTCTCTCAGGATCCGGATCTCTTTCACAGGTACGCGCTTTACGGCGGCACTTGCCATATGCTTATCACATCAAGGGGCTGTCCGTTCTATTGCGGTTACTGCGCGAACTCTTTTCTCATGACCGTGTACGGAAAAAAGGTAAGGGCGCGCTCGCCTGAGAATGTTATAGAAGAGCTGAAGGACGTAAAAAAGGACCCGTATGTGATCTACATAAATATTGAGGACGACTGTTTTTTTGTTCACAGCCGCGAATGGATGAGAAAGTTCTGCGACGAATACAAAAAGTATATCAACCTGCCTTTTATAGTGCGCGCCATACCGACCATGCTGGATAAAGAAAAGCTGATGATGCTCAAGGACGCGGGCCTCAGCTGGGTCATTATGGGGGTCCAGAGCGGAAGCGACCGCGTTAACTTTGATATTTATGAGAGAAAGATCCATTTCTCGTCTGTTATGAAGGCCGCTGAATTGCTATCAGAAGCAAAAGCAGCTCCGTTTTATGAGATGATAGTTGATAATCCGTATGAGACAGAGGAAACCGAGATGGAGACCATAGACTCAATGGCAAAGCTCAAAAGGCCTTACGCGATCTCTCTGGCGCACCTGACATTCTTTCCGGGAACGCCTCTTGCCGCACGGGCTGTCAGGGATAACATAGCTGACCCCGAGGCCTATCTTTACAGATACCCGGTTAAGATCGATATGACCTACCGGAATAAACTTTTGTATCTGGCCCCTTATATCCCCAGGTCTGTTGTGAGATTCTTAAATAAGCCTGAGGCAGACACAAAGCCGATCCACGCTGTCCTTAATAATATCATTTATTTCGTAAGTAAAAGGACGATCGAGCCTGCGGTGTATTTCTTCATTATCACAAGGTCGTTAAATTACAATGTCCGGTTGACCCTGAAAACCCTTTTTGGCAACTGGAGGTCAGCGCTTTCAAAGATCGTGTCCAATTATCTTGGAAAGGGCGACTATGAGTATGACAAGAGGCTGGCTTTGGCTAAAAAGGACATGCCTGAGCTGTTCGAAAAATAAGTGATGTAAAGCTTTATGTTTGCACCATAACCATTCGTTATTTAACGATATTTATCCCATCAGAAGAACGAAGGCCTTCTGTCGGGATTTCTTTTGTACATTTTACCGTTTCAGTCTTAAGCCGTTGTCAGGTGACAGGATCTATGATAAAGACTTAGTAACATTGCGCGTGATAATCCGGCATATAAAAGTTGAACCCAGGAGGGTTTTTAGATGAAAAAGATCGTTCTCGCCCTTGCAGTGTTTTTTATTATGACAGTTATTCCCGCGTCAGCACAGCAGGGCAAAGAGCTCTTTGAAAGAAAATGCGATAAATGTCACTCGCTTGACAGGCCATTAAGCATGGATAAGGACCTGGAGGCCTGGAAGCGTACCGCGAAAAGGATGTCAGGATACATTCCCGGGTTGATCTCAGATGAGGACGTCGGAAAAATAGCAGACTATCTTGCCGGCAGGGACCGGACGGAAAAAACCATTGTTGTAAAAGGAGAAACAATAGAAGAGATCAAGGATACGGAAGAGCACGGGATCTTTCAGTTCAAAAAGGTAAGGGTGGATCAGTTCATAGACCCTGAGATATGCGCTTCGTGCCATCCTGAGAAATTCGAACAGTGGAACGGCTCGATGCACAGCAAGGCGTTTACAGACCCGCTGTGGCGCTCCGCTACAAAACTGTTCTTTAAAGACGCAAAGAAGCCAGGGGAAGTCCTTGAGATGAAGGCGTGTGTTAAATGTCATACGCCGCTCGGTTTCCGCTCTTATTCTATCTCATCTCCTGCTGATGACTATGACAAACTCGCGGAGCTTCCGGCGCAGGGAATTTTCTGCAACTGGTGTCATAACATAAGTGAGGTCAGGCGTCTGGGTAACGCGGGTTATGAGGTAGAGCCGGGAGGCGGAGAGGATGACCCGTCAACAATGCTGGGGCCGTTTAAGGATTCGGATTCTCCTTATCATCCGACCAGGTATTCGGAGCTTCATACAAAGTCTGATTTTTGCGGACTCTGTCATAATGTATCTCACACGGCAAATGAACTGCCGATCGAACAGACATATGAGGAATGGAAGAACGGCCCTTATAACACCGGTGATCCGGCAACCACTGTGAACTGCCAGGACTGTCATATGAGACAGAGGCCCGGAGTGCCTTCAACCGGAAAGACCGCAAGGCCTGATAATCCGGGCCGGTCATGTATCAATGGACCGGAAAGAAAGCATGTCTGGACCCATTATTTTGTTGGCGCGAATGCAGTAGTCACAAAACTCCTTGGAAGTGAAAAACATGCGGCAATGGCAGTGGAGCGGCTGCAGAATGCCGCTGACCTGGAGATAATAAAAAGCGGGCAATACGGGGAAAAGAAACTTTCTACCATAAAGATCAAAGTCATAAATTCCGGAGCAGGGCACTACCTTCCTACAGGTCTTACTGAAGTCAGGCAGATGTGGCTTGATATTAAAATAACCGATGCCGCCGGAAAGACGGTCTTAAGGTCAGGCAGTCTTGATAAAAGCGGAAAACTTGATGAGAACGCGGTCCTGTATCATACACAGCTTGGCGACGAGAACGGAAAGTCTGTAATAAATGTCGCGCTTGCTGACAGGATTCTTTATGATCACAGGGTCCCTCCAAAGGGTTATGTGATCGAACGGTACTCTTTCTATATCTCTCCTGACGCGGTTTCTCCGTTAAAGGTCGAGGCGGTCCTTAAATACCGCAGCGTTTCTCAGCCCCTTGCAAGGAAACTGCTTGGAAAAGACGCGCCTGAGATCCCGGTCATAGATATGGTGAAAATAGTTGATGAAATAAAGTTTTGATCTCTGCCCGGAATGAACTCTGAATGCTTCATGTATAATAAATAGCAGGACGTTCTGCATCTTGTCGAGGCATAGTAAGAGGCTCATCTTTTATGTACCTTTTCTTCGTTACAATTTTCAGCATTTACGGAGGCATGCACCTGTATGCTTTTCTAAGGGCCAGGGCCGCGCTTGACTTTGGAACCGGCACAGGTGCGGCACTGGCCTTTTTTATGCTGATAATGACATTTGCGCCGTTTATCGTGCGCGCGTCTGAAAGACAGGGCCTTGAGATCCTGGCCCGGGTAATGTCCTATACAGGCTACATCTGGATGGGCATGCTTTTTATTTTCGTTGTTTCCGCGTTTACATTTGATATATTCCGCCTTCTGGTTCTGGTGGCAGAATCCGTTCTTAACAAGGACCTTACGCACATGAAGCCGTCAACATCTTTTTTGTTTTTTGTTCCCCTTATCATGTCTGTGCTGATCTCTACGTACGGCTATTTTGAGGCGGTAAACATCAAACTGGAAAAGGTAACGATCAAAACATCAAAGATCCCCGAAGACATTGGAAGGCTCAGAATAGCCCAGATCTCGGATGTTCATATAGGACTTATTGTCAGGGAGAACAGGTTAAAGAGGGTACTTGAAAGAGTTAAAGCCGCGGAACCTGATATCCTTGTTTCAACCGGTGACCTTGTTGACGGACAGCTGGATAACCTTTTAGATATTTCAGAAATGTTTATGGAGATAGATCCCAAATACGGGAAATACGCCATTACAGGGAACCATGAGTTTTACGCTGGCCTTGATCACGCGCTTGGTTTTATTGAACAGGCGGGGTTCACGGTCCTTCGCAATAAAGGCGTCACAGTACAGGACCTTATTAATATTGTTGGAGTGGATGACCCCACGGGCAAGCGGTTCGGCCTTTCCAGGGGTATGACGGAAAAAGAACTGCTGAGCAGACAGCCATCTGAAAAATTTACGCTTCTCCTTAAACACAGACCTTTTGTGGATAAAGACAGCATTGGTCTTTTTGACCTTCAGCTTTCCGGGCATACGCATAAAGGTCAGATATTTCCATTCAGTCTTATTACCAAAATGTACTACCCAAAACAGGCGGGTCTTTTAAGACTGCAGGAAAACGCGTCACTGTATGTGAGCAGGGGTTCAGGAACCTGGGGTCCGCCGATTCGTTTTCTTGCTCCCCCGGAGGTCACACTGATCGAACTTGTCTATGACAAGAACGCTCGGTGAAACTATTTTAACGACAGGAAGGAGCTATTCCCCGAAGTAAACCCGTATATTTCCGCCCCAGAGATCCTGGCTTCTCTTTTTCCATGAGCCTGAAGCTACCTTTTCTCTGGTCCAGACCACGGTGCTATCGTAATTATACGGGGTAAATATCTTTTATCTTCTCATAAAAGTCTTCTTCCGAGGGCATGAGGGCTTCAGCAGGCTCTTCGATCAGGTTTTTCATAATCCGGGCGCAAAGGTCCATTACGTTGCCTTCATTTATAAACGACACGCTGACGGGAAAATACAAATACCTTTTGCCATGTGCCGGCCGTTTAATTGAGAAGGCGATGTCCTTAAAAAGTATTCTGGCGTCACAGCTTAAGGTTCTGAGCATCAGGTCGGCTCTGGTAAGAGCCAGTGTGAGCAGGCGTGGATCATCGGGCTCTATAAATACAATGTTACCTGCCCGTTCGCCCGATGCCTCCTTAATTACATGTTGCAGTTTCACGGAGTCTTCCCTTGATACGCAGACAGCCAGCCCTGTGCCCGGATCAAGGTAATTGGCAAGCAGATCATTAAGAATATCGAACAGCAGGGACGGGTAGCTTACACCGGCAAAGACGATTATCCGGTTTTTGTTTTCCAGATTTCTGAGACGGATCGTGTCTTTTTCGCTTATCTCTTCAGGTAGAAGTATAAAGGACGGTATGATGATAAATTTTTCTTTTGCACGGTGGTGTGTAAGCGCAACGTCGAATGTATGTCTGTCGCTGCAAATGATCCTGTCCGCGAGTGAGAATGAAAAGTACAGCAATTGCTGCCCGCCCATTTTGCTTCTTAGCCTGCCGAATATAGAGAACAGCTCTGAATGAAGGGTAATAATTATTTTTGCCCGAAAGAGCCTGCCCAGGAAAACGGTTGTCATGAGCTTCATCAGTCCCGGGCGCACATAACCTTTGGTCAGAAAATGTATTACTTTACATCTGAGGCCAAGAGATATGAGCTTTGTGATAAAGTCAAAATAACTCCCGGCATTTACGATTCTCTCGTCTTTTGACCGTGTATCCCCGATATTTATGGCCCGGCATTCATGTCCGTCCCGCTTTAGCAGGTTCAGCAGGGTAAAGTTATGAAGGGGCTCTTCTTCACACAGAGGGGAGAAGTTCCCGATCAGCAGTATACGCATGTCTATATGACCGTGATCCTGACCTTGTCCCCTATTTTAATTCCGTATTTTTCCGAGGCCTTTCCATGATAAGTGAACAGCTCAAATAGACCGGAGCTGTTTATAAGTACCGACAGCTCGGGATCCTGGGTTTCCGCGTAATAATTCGCGAGGTCAAGTTTGTGGTCTTTATAAACTACCTTGAACTTTTTCCTGGTAAACTCGGGGCTCAGTTCGTCCAGGGCCTCATAGATTATGTTTGTTATGGCATTGCCAAAGCTGTCTATGTGAACAACTTCACCTTCAAAGGAGTCCTTGACCGCTTCTACCTTCGGTAAGGAGATCTGAACGTGGTCTTTGATCTGCTCTCCGAACTTAAAGCTTTCAACACCTCTTGACAGCCATGCCGCGACAGGCGCGAATATATCCCTGCCGTGAAAGGTGGATCCCTTTTGAGAACGGTAATAATGGGAAGAATCTATCTTTATGACCTTAAAAATACTGCTCTTATGCTGATTCTCCAGGACCGCTGTAAAAACGCCGTTGTCAGGACCGATGAAATAATAGTCATCAGTAACAACGAGCAGCGGTTTTCTCATTCCTCCGACCTGGGGGTCAACCACTACAACGTGTAAGGTGGTCGAAGGAAAGTACTTATATGCCATATTTATTACCTGTGCAGCCTCAAAAATATTATGGGGGGCTATCTCATGGGAAATGTCAACTATGCAAGCTTTAGGATTGATCTCTAAAATGACGCCCTTCATTATTCCTACAAAAGGGTCCCTGTGTCCAAAATCCGTCGTCAGTGTGATGATCGGTCTTTCAAGCATTTACCCCTCCTATTATTTTTTTAATGTTATGTATGCCTTGACCGCTCATAAAAGACCTTATACCGGCTATTATATCCTGCGCGGCGCGCGGATTGACAAAATTAGCGGTTCCAACGGCAACAGCGCTGGCGCCCGCCATTATGAACTCCAGGGCGTCTTCTGCGGATATTATACCACCCATGCCGATAATAGGTATGTTAACCGCTTTAGAACATTCCCAGACCATCCTTACGGCAACGGGCCTGACCGCGGGGCCTGAAAGACCGCCGGTTATATTTGCGAGTTTTGGTTTTCGGGTTCTTATATCAATGGCCATCCCTGTAATGGTGTTTATAAGGGATACAGCGTCAGCGCCGGCGTCTTCAGCGACCCTTGCCATCAGGGAGATATCCGTTACATTAGGGGAGAGTTTCACAATTAAAGTTCGATCCGTTGCATTGCGAACTGTCTTTACAACTTTAGAGGTTACTTTAGGATCGGTCCCGAAGATACTCCACCCGGCCTGCCTGTTCGGGCATGATATATTCATCTCAAGCGCTTGTATTCCGCTTACCCGGCTTAATCTTTCCGCGGCCTTTGCGTATTCTTTTATGGAGTCTCCAAAGAAATTAACTATTACAGGTGTATTGAATTGCCTCAAAAAAGGGAGTTTCTCTTTTATGAAATTCTCGATCCCTATATTCTGAAGGCCGATGGCATTAAGCATGCCGGCAGGTGTCTCTACAATGCGGGTAGGCGGGTTGCCCTGTTTAGGAAGGAGTGAGAGCCCTTTCACAACAATTGCTCCCAGGTTATTCAGGTTCAGGAACTTTGAATATTCCTCACCATACCCGAAGGTTCCTGCTGCCGTCATAACGGGATTTTTGAGCTTTAACCTGCCGATGCTGACCTTCGTGTTCAATGTTTTTTTCTTAGCCATGAGATTTTTTGAAAGCTAAAATACTACGAAAATATCTGTGCCATCATAAGTATATCTGTGTCATCAAGAAAGCAAGAATGCTTTCTACCAGATGATCTCCTCAGCAGGGAATACGGGCCCTTCTTTACAGACGCGCTTAAGCCCGTCTGTAGTATTCACCACACAGCTCAGGCATGCTCCTACTCCGCACGCCATATTTTCTTCAAGCGCTAAATATCCTTTGAGACGGAACTTTTTTGTTATGCGGGACATCTCTCTTAGCATAGGCTTTGGACCGCAGGCATAGACGCGATAACGATTGACGACCTTGCCTACCGGCAGGCAGGTTGACGATTGACGGGATAAGAAATCTATTAATATATCTGTTATAAGGCCTTTCTTGCCGAGACTGCCGTCATCTGTGGTGACCGTTGGCCTGATACCCAGTGACCTCAGTTTTTCTATGCATAAGACCTCTTTCCTGCTTTTCGCTCCCAGAAAGAGTAAAGGTCTTCTGCTGGAAACCGATTCGGCAAGCGCGAAGACTGGCGCTATTCCAAGTCCTCCGGCGACCAGCAGTATCCCGGTCTTTGAAGGCCCGGCGGGAAAACCGTTCCCAAGAGGTCCTATCATTTCAAGGACATTGCCAGGCGCTTTGTATTTTAAAATGTTTGTCGCCTTTCCGACCGTTTCGTACAGCAGCTGGAAATCTCCGCCAAGCCACCGGTGCAGGCTGAATGGACGTTTCAGCAGAGGGTCAAGACCGCTGTCTACGGAGAGCATGAAAAACTGCCCCGGCTTTGGCTTCCGGATCTTTTTTAAGGGACGGAGCGTGATAAGGTAATGGTCCGTTGTAAGTTTCCTGTTCTCTCTTACGGATGATCTGAATAATTTACTCAAAGCTTAAATCCAGGATCTCGTACTCCATTGTTTTTGCTGGAGCCTTTACGGTAACAAGGTCACCAATGGATTTTCCTATAAGCGACCTTCCGACAGGAGACATAATGGATAGTTTATTGTTTTTGACGTCCGATTCATCAGGGCCTACAAGTGTGAATGTCTTTTCTTCGTCCGTATCAAGATTCAGGACTTTTATTTTAGCTCCGAAGGCGACCTTGTCATGGGATATCCTGGAAGGGTCAATTACCTGCAGGGTCGCGAGTTTTGTCTGGAGTTCCTGAATACGTCCCTCAATGAAAGACTGTCTTTCTTTTGCGGCATGGTATTCGGCATTTTCCGACAGGTCCCCATGACTCCTTGCCTCGGCAATAGCCTTAATGTTTTGAGGCCGCTCGGCCTTAAGAAGCTTAGCGAACTCTGCCTGAAGTTTTTTATACCCGGACGGGGTTATTGGAAGCTTTTGCATTGGAACACTCCTTTTAGATTTTATCAGCTACGTTTTATGAAGTAAACCCCGTAAGGTTCTTCTTGAAAGAGCGAACCTGAAACTATCCCGTAAAGTCCAATCGGACTTGGACTACGGGACAGGCTGGGGTAAATACATAGTTCATGGTTCATAGCTCATAGCTCATAGTACAAACATAAACAAATTCATAAGTGATAGCTCATAGTTCATAGACAAAATGACCGTTATACGTTAATAGTTATTCGTTAATCGTCAGTTGATTCTTTACAATTCTCTATTCACTTTTCTCTATTCACGGTCTTTATAATTTTACTTTTCTGGTGATATTCCTGAAGGGATCTGATGCTTATCTGCTTTTTCAGCACCAGCTCCATCGCGTTTATCGCGGCCCTTGCGCCGGCTATCGTCGTCGTATATGTAACCCTGTGCCGCAGGGCGCTTTCCCTTATTGAGAAAGAGTCCCTCTGCGCCTTTGCGCCGGTTACGGTGTTTATTACAAAGCTGATCTCACCGTTCTTGATATAATCCACTATATGAGGTCTGCCTTCCAGTACCTTGTTTACTGCCTCCACCTCTATCCCGTTCTTCCTGAGATAAGCGGCAGTCCCCCTGGTGGCGATAACCGGGTAGCCGATAGATATGAGTTTGCTGACCATCGGGGGCAGCGCCTGCTTGTCCTTGTCCTTAACACTGATGAATATTTTCCCTGCCAGGGGCATTGTGTTGCCTGAAGCTGCCTGGGCCTTTGAGTAAGCCCTGCCGAAGTCCTTGTCAATTCCCATCACTTCACCGGTTGATTTCATCTCAGGACCTAATAACGGGTCAACTCCCATGAACCTGTCGAACGGAAATACTGATTCTTTTACAGCCATATGCTCAAGTTCTATTTCCGATGTTAGTCCGGCTTCTTCAAGAGATATGCCGAGCATGACCTTTGCGGCCATCTTTGCGAAGGGAACGCCGGTTGCCTTGCTGACAAATGGTATTGTGCGTGACGCCCGCGGGTTTACTTCGAGTATATAGATGTCATGGCCTTTAACCGCGAACTGTATGTTCATCAGCCCTATAACATTTATTTCTTTTGCGAGGGCCTTTGTGTGTTCCCTGATCCTGTTTATTATTTCAGCCGGCAATGAATGCGGCGGCAGGGAACACGCGGAATCTCCGGAATGAATACCGGCTTCCTCTATGTGCTCCATTATTCCGCATATGATCACGTCTGCTCCGTCAGAGACAGCGTCGACGTCAACCTCGATCGCGTCCTCAAGGTATTTATCTATCAGCACAGGGTGTTCGGGAGATGCCTTGACCGCTTTTCGCATGTACTCCTTCAGGCTCTTTTCATCGTACACGATCTCCATCGCTCTTCCGCCGAGAACATATGAGGGCCTTACCATTACGGGATACGTTATTCCCTTTGCCGCCTGTATCGCTTCGTTAACGGACATTGCCGTTCCGCTTTCAGGCTGCCTGAGGTCCAGTTTGTGAAGAAGCGCCTTAAAGCGTTTCCTGTCCTCGGCCATATCGATCGAGTCAGGGGAGGTGCCCAGGATCCTGATCCCCTCCTGTTCAAGCGGTACAGCGAGCTTTAAAGGGGTCTGCCCGCCGAACTGTACTATCACACCTTCAGGTTTCTCTTTTTCCATAATGCCGAGCACGTCCTCAAGTGTCAGAGGCTCGAAATACAGCCTGTCCGCGGTATCGTAATCCGTACTCACGGTTTCAGGATTACAGTTAACCATAATAGTCTCATAACCGAGCTCTTTAAGCGCGAATACGGCATGAACACAGCAGTAATCGAACTCAATCCCCTGGCCGATCCTGTTCGGCCCGCTTCCCAGTATAACGACCTTTTTCCTGTCGGTAGGTCTAGCCTCGCACTCGGTTTGAGGCTTGAAGTTAAGAGGGTTAGAAGTTGAGAAGTTATGTGCTTTTGAAGTCTTTGCGTTCTTATCTTCCGATTTTCCTATCTTCTTATCTTCTATCCGGTAGAATGGTTTCTCATATGTCGAATACATATACGGCGTGTATGCCTTGAACTCAGCGGCGCAGGTGTCGACCATTTTGTAAACCGGATTTATTCCGGTGTTTTTTCTGAGTTGTCTGATGGTCTTTTCATCGATATCCAGAAGGCCGGCGATCCTCCTGTCGGAAAAACCATATTCCTTTGCCTTTCTCAGCAGGTCAGGGGGCATTAGATAAGGAGCCAGGCTCAGGCTTTTGTTCTTTTTAATGCCCGCGGCTATGGCCATTATCTCGAGTTCCATGTCTATTATCTGCTTTAAATTGTAAAGAAACCACGGGTCGGTATGTGTAAGGCTGTGTATCTCTTCGATACCCATCCCGATTCTTAATGAATGGGCAATGTACCATATACGTTCCCAGCCCGGGGTTTTCAGTTTCGCCTTGATCTCCTCAGAGTCGGCCTTAACCGGCTCAAAACCGTAACTTTCGATCTCCAGACTGCGTATGGCCTTTTGCACGGCCTCCTTGAAGGTCCTGCCGATGGACATTGACTCTCCAACGGATTTCATCTGGGTGGTAAGTACCGTGTCGGCCTCAGGGAATTTTTCAAAGGCAAACCTTGGGAATTTCACAACAACATAATCGATCACAGGCTCAAAGGAAGCCGGGGTTTCCCTGGTTATGTCGTTCGGTATTTCGTCAAGGGTCAGTCCGACGGCAAGTTTCGCGGCTATTTTGGCTATTGGGAATCCGGTTGCCTTTGAAGCAAGCGCGGAACTCCTTGAGACCCTTGGGTTCATCTCGATCACCGTCATTCGTCCGTCATCGGGATTCAGGGCGAACTGTATGTTCGAACCTCCTGTATCGACGCCTATTTCGCGGATTATGGCGATCGAAGCGTCTCTCATTCTCTGGTATTCCTTGTCACTCAGGGTCTGAGCCGGAGCGACCGTGATGGAGTCGCCTGTATGGATCCCCATCGGGTCGAAGTTCTCGATCGAACATATGATGACAACATTATCCATGCAGTCGCGCATGACCTCAAGCTCATATTCCTTCCACCCTATGACCGATTCTTCTATAAGGACCTGATGCACAGGGCTCAGTTCCAGCGCCTTGCGGAGGTTGGCATTGTATTCCTCTATGTTATAGGCGATGCTTCCACCTGTGCCTCCGAGAGTGAATGACGGTCTTAAGATCGCCGGGAATTTAATATGTTCAATGGCCTTGTCCTTTTCATCAAAAGAACTGATGAGAATGCTTTTGGGAGTTTCAAGTCCGATCTTTGTCATTGCTTCCTTGAAGAGCTGCCTGTCCTCGGCCTTTTTTATTGCCTGGAGCCGCGCGCCTATCATCTCAACGTTGTATTTATCAAGTACGCCTTTTTCAGACAGCTCTACCGCCAGGTTCAGCGCGGTCTGCCCTCCCATGGTCGGAAGAACGGCGTCCGGACGCTCTTTTTCGATTATCATCTCCAGTATGCCGGCTGTAAGCGGCTCAATATATGTAACATCAGCCATTTCAGGGTCTGTCATGATAGTAGCGGGATTTGAATTGACAAGTATTACCTTATATCCTTCTTCACGGAGCGCTTTGCATGCCTGGGTCCCTGAATAGTCGAATTCGCACGCCTGCCCTATGATTATGGGGCCGGGTCCTATCAGCATGATACTTTTTATGTCTGTTCTTTTTGGCACTTTGCTTTCCTTCTTTACCCCATCAGATGCAGTCAGCTATCTAACGGGATTTACGTTATCCCGAGAAACCGCTGTATCTGTTTTAGCGGTATATCAGGCTCGTCATCTGTCCTCACGGCGTAAATGATCCTTTCAGTGCCGTCAGAGAGTTTAAGTGAAAGAGTTACGTATTCTTCCTCATCACCCAGGCCGGGCACAAAACTCCCGTGCTGCGCCGATATCTTCTCTACAAACCTGATCCCGTCAATATTTTCAGGGACGAATTTTTTACTCCCCGCGACAACCGACGATATACTGTCCAGCGGCATTTTCTCTGTCCTCCGGAATATAAATACCGGACGGATGATACTTACGGTATTATCAGCCTTATTAAAGATAACCTCTATATTTTTCTCACAGAACAGAAATTTTCTGGAACCGAGAAACACGATCACAAACACAATTATGATGACAGGAATGTGCAGAAACCCTGTGCCGTAGTTGACCCGGTCAATGGCCATATAGACAAGCGCGCATACCATGGACGCGAAAAGCATGGATGAGAACTCTCGTGTGTAGATGCCCTTGTAAAGCATGCTCTCTTTTTCCGCCCGGAAAAAGACGGTAGTAAAGACGAGCCTGTCCCCTTCGGTCGTGATCTGGTATCTTTCTTTGTCATTCATAATTTCAGCAATTGAGAAAATAAGTTGTTAAGCAAACTACTGAGTCATTAAGTCAATAAGTAATTAGGTCATTAAAAAAATAACTTAATAACTTGTTTTTTTATGTTTACCCCGTTAGAAAGCCCCGTTGCCTGCATACCTGCGGCATGTAAACCTGCCGGCATACCCATTAGAAGGGCGAAGTTCTTCAAACGGGGGTTACCATTTATCTATCATGTCCCTGAACCTCTTGAAGATATAGCATGAGTCATTGGGCCCGGGTCCTGCTTCAGGATGGTACTGGAGCGAAAGCAGGGGGACGTCCTTATGTCTCATGCCTTCCTCTGTCCCGTCATACAGATTTCTGTGTGTCAGCTCTACCTTGTCCCTGATGCTTTCCATGTCAACGCAGTAGTTATGGTTTTGAGAGGTGATCTCCACTTTGCGCGTGGAAAGGTCCATCACAGGATGGTTGCCGCCGTGATGCCCGAACTTAAGCTTATATGTCCTGCCTCCGAGGGCGAGCCCGAGTATCTGATGTCCAAGGCAGATGCCAAGTAAAGGTTTTTTGCCGATAAGATTTTTCGCGGTCTTTATTGCGTATGTGACGGTCTGCGGGTCACCCGGGCCGTTGCTGAGGACTATACCGTCGGCTTTTTCAATGACGTCCTCAGCCGGGGTGGCGGCAGGCACTACGGTTATATCACAGCCCGTATCCGCCAGGTGACGCAGGATGTTGAACTTGACCCCAAAGTCATAGACAATGATCTTCTTCCGGGGCGGAGTTACAAAACGCTGGAACAGAGATGTTATATTCAGCCAGTCGGTTGGTTTCACTTTACCCGGATCTGTTTCCGTTGCCTGCCATTTCCAGAGAGATTCTTTCCACTTATACGGTTTTTTTGTAGTTACGTCTTTAACCAGGTCAAAGGATGAGATACCCGGGTACTGTTTTGCTTTTTCCACAAGGCTCTCCGGGTCCGGATCAATTGTCGATATAATGCCGGTTTGCGCCCCGTAGTCCCTGATATGCTGTGTAAGCGCCCTTGTATCAATGCCTTCAATACTTACTATGCCGTTGCCCCTGAGATATTCCGGCAAGCTCATTTCAGAGCGCCAGTTGCTCGCGTATTTAAAGCACTCTTTCATGACAAATCCCGCGGCCTCGGGATTGCCTGATTCAATATCCCGGGTGTTTATACCGTAATTTCCGATCTGTGAATATGTCATTACAACTATCTGGCCCCTGTAGGAAGCGTCAGTGAGGATCTCCTGATAGCCTGTCATGGAGGTATTAAAAACAACCTCGCCGGCAGATTCTCCCTCAGCCCCGCAGCTCCATCCTTCGAAGATCATGCCGTCGGAAAGAGCCAGAACAGCTTTTGCTTTTTTAGCGCCCATTAGTCATTTTCTCCGGTATGGAACCTATGCCCATTCGCTGATTTTTCCCATGAACACTGTTTTTTCAACAGTGCCTTTCAACTGCCACCCTTTGAACGGGGTGTTTTTGCCTTTTGATGAAAAACGTGCCGGGTCAACAGTGAACTTCTTCTCCGGGTCTATGATCGCGATATCGGCGTCCGCGCCCGCGTTTAGAGTTCCTTTTTTTATTTTTATGATCTTTGAAGGCGTCAGGCTCATTTTAGCTATAAGCTGTTTCAGGTCTATAACTCCCTGGTCCACAAGCTGAAGCCCCAATGCAAACGCTGTTTCAAGTCCTGAGATCCCGGGAGGCGCCGCGTCAAACTCCCTGTTTTTTTCATCCGCGTGATGCGGGGCATGGTCCGTGGCAATTACGTCGATCGTGCCGTCCTTAAGCCCCTGTTTGATCGCCTCAACATCTTTTTCCGTCCTGATAGGCGGGTTGACCTTAAGATTCGTATTGTAACTTTCCAGCGCGTGATCATTCAGACTGAAATAGTGAGGACAGGTTTCCGCGGTCACATTTATTCCGTTTGCCTTTGCCTCCCTGATCAGCCTGACGGAGCCGGCTGTTGATACATGGGCGATATGGAGCCTGCTCCAGGTCAACTCACACAGAAAAATATCCCGGGCTACCATTATCTCTTCAGCGGCGTTCGGAATACCCCTTAAACCAAGGGTGGTGGACATAACACCTTCGTTCATTGCCCCGCCCCTGGAAAGTTGAGGGTCCTCACAGTGAGAGATCACAGGCACGTCGAATATTTTTGAATATTCAAGCGCCCGTCTCATGATAAGGCTGTCTGTCACGGGTTTCCCATCGTCTGAAAAGGCGATACACCCTGATTTTCTCAAGGCCCCGAACTCAGTGAGCGATTCCCCCTTCTGACCCTTTGTTATGGAACCGACAGGATAGACAGCGCAGGCACCCTCTTTAAAGGCCTTTTCAATGATATATTCTGTTACAGCCTCTGTATCGTTAACCGGGTCTGTATTAGGCATACAGCATACAGAGGTGAAACCGCCTTTTAACGCGGCCATTGTGCCTGTGGCGATCGTTTCCTTGTGCTCAAACCCCGGTTCTCTGAGGTGTGTGTGCAGGTCCACAAGCCCGGGTATAACGATACAGCCTGAGGCGTCGATAGTATTATCCGCTTTCGGGCCTTTGCCGCCTGGATATATGCCCTGAATATGCGCGCCCTCTATAAGGATATCTCTCTGTCCGTCTATCTCCTGTGACGGGTCGATCACCCGGCCGTTTATTATTAAGGTCCTCATTTTTTCACCCCTCCGAGCAAATACAGGACAGCCATCCTGACCGCGAGGCCGTTTGTTACCTGTTCGAGGATCACTGATTGAGGACCGTCCGCGACTTCGGAGCTGATCTCAACGCCCCTGTTCATGGGCCCGGGATGCATGACCATCGCGTCCTTTTTCGCCAGCTTTAAACGGCCGGCCGTAAGACCGTAAAGGGTGAAATACTCCTCAAGTGAGGGCAGAAAGCCTTTGCTCTGACGTTCGAGCTGAAGCCTGAGCGTCATAATAACGTCAGTGTCTTTGATACCTTCTTCTATGGAGCCGAATGTCTTTACACCAAGCTCGCCGATCCCCGCGGGCATCAGGGTAGGGGGGCAGACCACCCTTACCTCTGCGCCGAGCCTGGTCAGGGCGTAGATATTGGACAGCGCCACCCTGCTGTGCGCGATGTCCCCGATTATCGCGACACTGAGCCCCTCTATCTTTTTCTTGTGAGAACGGATAGTGAACAGGTCAAGCAGGGCCTGGGTCGGGTGTTCGTTCGCGCCGTCACCCGCGTTTATTATTGATATATCAAGTATCTTGCTGAGCATGTGCGGCACACCTGACGAAGAGTGCCTTATTACCACAAAATCAGCGCCCAGGGCCTGGATCGTAAGGGCCGTATCCTTTAGTGTTTCTCCTTTTACCACACTGCTTGTCGGGACCGAGAAGTTTACAACGTCGGCGCTCAGCCGCTTTGCCGCAAGTTCAAAAGAGGTCCTTGTTCTTGTAGAAGGCTCGAAAAAGAGGTTTGCAACAGTCTTGCCTCTTAAGGGAGGGACCTTCTTAATGTCCCTTTCAAGGACGTCTTTAAAACCTGACGCCGTATCCAGGATCAGGCTGATCTCCTCCTGCGAGAGGTCTTTTATCCCCAGTAGGTCTTTTGATTTAAATGTAATGTTTTTATTGTCCATTTAGTGTTCTCTGCAGCTGCGCTGCATCAAACCCGAATGTAAGGAATATCTACTATTATATTCGCTCATTATCACTCGCTATTCATTTAATCTTCCCTTCGGAAATCTAATGTGCGGACTCACTGTTATTAGATTCGTTCGCTGGAAGCTTACTGTTCATTTAGTAAAACCACCCGGTCATCGCTGTTATCTTCCTTCAGATGCACTTCCACGAGGTCATTAAAAGAAGTGGGAATATTTTTGCCCGCGTAATCAGCCTTGATCGGCAGTTCCCTGTGTCCCCTGTCAATTAATACCGCAAGCTGTATGCGGGCAGGGCGGCCGAAATCTATCAGCGCGTCCATGGCCGCCCTGATACTTCTTCCGGTGAAAAGCACGTCATCTACGAGGATCACTGTTTTGTCGGTTATTGAAAAAGGTATGTCAGTTGCCTTGACCACCGGCTGTTCTGCTTTTGTGTTCAGGTCATCCCTGTATAGAGTGATATCCAGCGCGCCCACTTCAATATGACCGCTTTCAATGGCCTCGATCTGGGAGGCCAGTCTTTTGGCAAGAAGTACCCCGCCTTTTTGAATGCCTACGAGGCACAGGTTATCAGTGCCCTTGTTTTTTTCAATAATTTCGTGGGCTATTCGCGTGAGCGCGCGTTCCAGGCCCTTGCTGTTCAGTATCTCTTTAGACATAAAAAAAACCTTCTTTCTTTAAGGGATAAGAGGTCTTTGCGCGGGTGTTACTGTTTGTCGATGTAGAAGATGAAGTGTGCAACCTGTTTTTCCTTTCCAGCCTCTCAGAACCAGATTAAAGGTTAAATTGTCTGATCGCATAATAAAATAAAACAGGCTATTTTGTCAATCGCACCATGTTCCACCTACGAGGTGGGACATGGTTGCCGTATATTAATTTTGCATGGCCGGGGTAATAATTAATATATTTCTTGACTGAAGATGACTTTTGTGCTAATAATATTTAAATTGTAAGACAAATTAACTTAATGACTTTGGAGAGGGACAAGATGAAAAAGGCGGGCAAGAAGAAGAAAAAAGAGTTCAGGTTTTCCACATCTTTTACAATGCGCTTTGATGCCTTTACGCTTGAGATGCTTGAAAGGATCGCGTATGAAGAGGACAAGACCAGGCCGGAGGTCATACGCGCTTCGGTAAAGTTCCTTTTTCTCAAGAAATACGGACAAGAGGACCTTGAAAAAATGAGGAAAAAACACAGGCCGGATATTTTAAAAGAATGGTAATGCGCGGTTTTTTTGAGCGTATCAGCTGTCTCTCTTGCCGGACCTGTACTTGATCACCTTGGCCTTTTCCATGGTTATAAGGCCTTCTTTTACGGTTTCATCAAGAAAAGGCAATAGCTTATTTATGTTTTCCTCTGTATCGACTATTTCGACTATAACAGGCAGGTCCTCTGAGAGCCGGAGCAGTTTAATGGAATGGATACGGCTGGCCGCGCCAAAACCCATTATTCCCCTGAATACTGTGGCGCCGGCAAGGTTCAGTTCCCGTGCCTTCAGTACAATTACCTCATACAGGGATTTTCCTTTGAGCGTGTCTGACTCTCCAATGAGTATTCTCAGCAATATGCCTTCTTCAGGAAGCTTCATGATCGATGTTCTATCTTATCATATTAAGTATTTGCTTTGATATTAAGAAACCCGCGAAAACAAGCGCGATACCAAGTATATTATTGGCCAGCACATTTGATATTGCAAGTTTAAGTTCTCCGTCCCTGAACATGCTGAAACTTTCAAGGGTAAAGGTTGAGAAAGTCGTGAATCCTCCCAGGATGCCGATAAAAACAAAGCTCCTTAAATTGGATGGCAGGCTCTCGATCTCAAAAAAACCCCACAGCAGTCCGATAACAAGCGAGCCGGACAGGTTTACGAACAGAGTCCCCCATGGAAAGACACTGTCAAAAACCCTGTACGTAAGCCCGGACAACGCATAGCGGAACACTGTTCCGATCGCTCCGCCGGTCGCAAGAAGTATGATCTTTACCATATCATTATTTTTATCAGAAGATGATGAATGCCTGCCTGTGATAATAAACAGCCACTTATGCCGTCTTGAGGTTTTTATTATCTACAGTTTTAACTTTTTTGGCAACCTTTTGAATGGCCATTTAATTGATTTGGGCATATAGCTTTGATATACTCGGACACATGATAGTGATACCTGCGATAGACCTGAAAGACGGAAAATGCGTGCGACTGCTTCAGGGCAGGAAAGAGGATGTAACTGTTTATTCTGAAGACCCTGTTTCCACGGCAGAACACTGGGCCGGCCTTGGAGCGGAGCTTTTGCATGTAGTTGACCTTGACGGCGCGTTTACCGGTGTGCAAAAAAACCTTGAGGTGATAAAGGCGATAAGAAAGGCCATAGATATCCCTGTCCAGCTCGGAGGGGGAATACGGGACATCCAAAGAATTGAAAAGCTCATTGACCTTGGTATAGACCGGACAATAATCGGCACTTCTGCTGCCAGTGATCCGGATATGCTGAAAAAGGCCTGTGAAAGGTTCCCCGGGAAGGTACTCGTTGGAATAGACGCAAAGGACGGAAAGGTCGCTATAAAAGGGTGGGAAGAAGTAACAGAGCTGGATGCCGTTTCCTTTGCTAAACAAATGCAGGCCAATGGAACAGCCGGGATCATCTATACTGACATATCAAGGGACGGAATGCTTTCAGGGCCGAACATTGAAGCAATGGCTAAAATGGTGCATGAACTTGATATCCCTGTTATCGCGTCCGGAGGAGTTTCATCAATAGACGACATTGAGAACCTGATGAAGATCAATGACCTCTGGGGCGTTATAACAGGAAAGGCGCTGTATTCGGGGTCTCTTTTATTAAAGGATGCGATAGAAGCTGCAAAAAAAAGTTGATCATATAAAATCAGGAACGATTAAGCCAATATGATTGCCCAGGACATTCTCCCCCGAAGCTTCGGGGTCCGAGGTTTTAGTCCCGATAATTCGGAACGAAAAAAACCGCTTAAGGAGAACCTCCTGTGCATGTCTATTACTGATAAAATGGTTAGATGTAAGGAGAAATAATATGCTTACCAAACGAATAATACCATGTCTTGATGTCAGGGACGGAAGAGTTGTGAAGGGAGTGAATTTTCAGAACCTTACTGATGCTGGCGACCCTGTTGAGAACGCGAAGTTCTATGACGAACAGGGCGCTGATGAGCTGGTGTTCCTTGACATAACCGCCTCTCATGAAAAACGCAAGATCATACTTGATGTTGTAGCCAGGACGGCTGACGATGTTTTTATGCCGCTGACCGTTGGAGGCGGAATAAAAAAACTTGATGACATACGGGACCTTCTGAACGCGGGCTGTGACAAGGTGTCCATCAACACTACAGCGGTTCGTGACCCTTATTTCATAAAACTGGCGTCAGAAAGGTTCGGAAGCCAGTGCATTGTCGTTGCCGTAGATGCCAAACTTGTTAAAGATGGCATGAGCTACGAGCCGGAGGAACCATGGTTCAGTGACGCGTTTCTAGGGGATGCTCGGCTGAAATTGCCTGATAACGGTGAGCCGGTCTGGGCCATATCAACTCATGGCGGACGAAAGATGCGGCTTATTGACGCGGTAAAGTGGTCCAGGAAGATGGAAGAGCTGGGCGCCGGCGAGATACTGCTTACAAGCATGGACAGGGACGGCACAAAGGACGGTTATGACATTATGCTGACACGCAGGATCGCTGAAGCGGTTTCAATACCGCTGGTGGCGTCAGGAGGCGTCGGTACCCTTGAGCATTTAAGGGAAGGCCTTGTTGAGGGTAAGGCTGATGCCGCGCTTGCCGCCTCGATCTTCCACTACAGGGAATATTCTATTAAAGAGGCAAAGGAATATCTGAGGTCAAAAGGGGTGCCTGTAAGGCTCTGATAGAAACCTTAACATTGATCAAGAAATTGATTTGCCAAATGACCCAGTTTATACGAACTTAGTACCTGGCCACAAATGGATAAGAACGTAAATTTATCACCGCATGTTGTGATATTGGGAACTGGTGCAAGTAGAGCCTCTTATCTTCACAGTGGTTGCGTTGGCAAGCCTATTCCTTTAATGAAAGATATAGTTGATATGCTTGATCTTCGCTCCTCGATTATCGAGGCAGGGTTAGATCTGAAGGATATAGATTTCGAGGCGTTCTATGATGAGCTTGCTACTTCTGGTCAAAATCTTACACTTAAAAAAAATATTGAAGACAGGGTGTATGATTATTTTTCTCAATTACACCTGCCGGATAAGCCTACAATTTATGACTACTTAATAGTGAGCCTGCGTGATAAAGACTTGATCGCAACATTTAACTGGGATCCTTTTCTGCTACAAGCATATCGTAGGAATAGGGTGCTTAGAAGGCTTCCTCGAATAGCATTTTTACATGGTAATGTTAGCGTAGGGATTTGTTATAAGGACAAGGTATCTGGGCTTATCGAACAAGTATGTTCAAAATGCGGACAGCCATTGAAACCTTCACGCCTTTTGTATCCAGTGAAACATAAAGACTATATCGATCCATTTATCAAAAGCGAATGGGAAGTCCTCAGCCAATATTTAGAACAAGCCTACCTTTTAACGATTTTCGGCTACAGTGCTCCGAAGACCGACATTGAGGCACGAAGGCTGATGCTGGAAGGGTGGAAAAAGAACCCAACATTCAATCTTGCCCAAGTGAACATCGTGGATACTCAACCAAGTAATCAGTTAGAAGACTCATGGAAGGATTTTTTTGTTAGACAACATTACGGAATCCAAGAAAATATATTTGACAGCTACCTTATGAGACATCCAAGACGAAGCTGTGAGGCTCTTGCCGCAGCCACGTTGATGTTAAAACCATGGCGTAAGAATCCGATACCGCAATTTGAATCCATTAAAGAGCTTCATGAGTGGGCATTACCATTGGTGGAAGAAGAGGGTTTCTCCGGCTCAAAGGGAGAGAATTTCAGTGATATGCCTTTGTCGTCAAAAAATCATACTCTAACCTGATGCTGCACATGAACGAGTACCACAGGACACTTTTTGAGCTTGCAGTGTCTTGAGATATTCAGATTAGTTTAAAGGCATGTTGATGTACTTAATGGTGTGCATCGATGATCCTGGGTTAGGGTAGAAAAAACGTGACATTTTACATCTTATAGCATATACTATGAATGTAATTACAATGTAATCATTTATTAGGAGCTGAATTATGTCTACTGTCAAAATAAAGGTTGTAAGAATAGGGAATTCCAGAGGGATACGCATTCCTAAAGTTATTCTGGATCAATGTCATATTAATGGTGAGGTTGAGCTAGAGACAAAAGAAGACTGCTTGGTTATTAAGTCACCTCATTTGGCAAGAGAGGGCTGGGGGACGGCCTTCCAGAAAATGCATAAAAATCAGGAAGATGTATTAATAATTGATGAGAGCATGACAAATGCGTGGGATGAGGAAGAGTGGGAGTGGTAGTTAACAGGTTTGATATATATATTGTTTCATTAGACCCTGCTCGTGGAAGTGAGATCAGAAAGACAAGACCTTGCGTTGTAATATCTCCGGATGAAATGAACCATAATATCAACACTGTAATTATAGCTCCGATGACATCATCAAGCAAAAAGTATCCCACAAGAAAGCCAGTGGAGTTTCAGGGGAAAAAGGGGCAGATTGTACTTGATCAGATCAGAACAGCAGATAAGGCAAGATTAATAAAAAGAATCGGCCATTTGAAAAAGAATACATCCGAAAAAGTCGCATCTACTCTCCAGGAAATGTTTGAATTATAAAAAACCCTAACAAGTCGGTGGAGATTGAACGAGTGCCAGCGGTATCCTGTATTATCATCTTGCTTTATAATTATAATATAATTAAATGGGACCATTAGGAACATAACGTTCAGTATTTTTTGATGAAAATTCAATTGAATATTATGACCCTGATCATTCGCAAGATGAGGACAGATTCTTAAAAGGAAATGGGGTCAGACATGACTATTGACATTTGCTTACTTTCATAAGGAATATATGCGGGTCTTTTTTTCTAATGTCAATAGTCATGTCTGACCCCATATTAAGTTAAAAAACTATAGAGGCTAACACTTATAAGGCCTCCCTTTGTCAAGGCAAAAAGTACTGATAACGGATTTTAAAAAATCCTTTCTGGTTTATCAGTGAAAGATTAATAACAGTTCCGGCTTGGTTTCAAGAAACGGTTTCAAAACATGCCTGCCTGTCGGCAGACAGGTCTGTACCAAATCACTGGAGAGGGATGCTCAAAAGCTGTAGCTTTTTCGCACCCCTCAGCTCCGTGTTAACGAAAAAATCAATTGAAATCATTGCTGTTGCATGTTATTACGTACATAATAACGTACATTATGTGTGGAGGGCTGTTATGGCAAATATCAACGCTACAAAAGCAAGGAAAGAGTTTTTTGATCTTATCAAGGACACCATAGACAAGCATCGTGTTTTTCATATTCATCACCGCAAGGGTGATGTTGTTCTGATGTCCGGGGAGGAATACGAGAGCCTGCAGGAGACACTGGAATTATTATCTATACCTGGCTTCAGGGCAAGTATCGCTCGTTCGGTAAAACAGATAAAAAAAGGTGAAACTCTCTCCTTGGAAAAAGTCTTTGGAAAAGAAAAATAATGCCGTATGAGGTTTTATTCACTGAAGAAGCTTTTAAAGACTCCCGGAAATTATCTCCAAAAGCTTAAGAATAAACTCAAGGATATAATCACCAGACAGATCATAGAGAACCCCTCTTCAGGGAAAAAGCTGATTGGCGACTTGGCCGGTTTTCTCTCAATCAGACTTTCTTACAAAGACAGGATTGTTTATAGTATCGATGAAAAAGCTGAAGTAGTCTATATCCACAGGGTGAAAACTCACTATGGGAAATAAGAAACAAGAAGTTAAGAGGATGAGACGATAAGAAGTTGAGTCGTTAAGTTGTTCAGACGGTTTAAGCAGTTAACGGTCTTTTTGTCTATGAACTACGAGCTATGAGCTAGCATCAGCTGTCGCTTTCATCTCTATCCTGTATTTGTCCAGGACCTCACTGTCCGCAGGGGGTGCTTTTAAATAAAAACTGTTGTCTTTCACTGACACTGCCACATCAATTGCCTGGAGATGCTTTGCATCTGAGTATCTTGCGCATAAAGACGCCGCAACAGCCAGAGCTTCCTCTGTTCTTTTGCCCCTGATCAGGGTTATCGGGCTTCCATAACCTTCTACTCTTAATATGCAGTCGTCAGCGTCTGCAATTGACAGGAGGGTCTCATTCTCCTTTTCATGCCTGCCGACAATTATCTTACATTCCGGAGAAAACCTGAAGTGCCGCCCTGATCTTAAAAGATTTATATCCTTAAATCCAGGATCACTGGTATAAGTTAAGAGTTCCTTCAGCCGGAACGCGTAATTCGGTTCTGTTAGCAGGCATCCGCCCGCAGGCGCGGGATAGTCTGTCAGCCCGAACTCCCTGGCAAGTGCCATCTGCGGTTTCCTGGAACGTCCGTTGATATCGTAAAGTTCATCCCTTTTAACAAGCCCATTTTGCTCAGGGACAGTTATATCCAGCAGTTTGGCGCTGAGCGGCCTTAATACAAGCCCTTTAAGCATCGCCTGTTTGTCGATCATCGGGAAAGTGTTCTTCCTCTGA
This sequence comes from bacterium BMS3Bbin08, assembly GCA_002897775.1. GTDB lineage: Bacteria > Nitrospirota > Thermodesulfovibrionia > UBA6902 > BMS3Bbin08 > BMS3Bbin08. Next base: position 154,922 of record BDTR01000029.1, read on the forward strand.
CTCATCGGCCTCTGACCCAGGACCTCTCCGGTGATTATAAAGTCAGCGCCAATCATGCGCATCAGTTCCCTGGCCTCTTTTAACATGAGGATCCTGCAGTCAATACAGGGGTTCATGTTCTTGCCGTGTCCGTACCTGGGGTTTTTGACTATTTCAAGAAATTTCTCTGACAGGTGGGAGAGCTTCACCTCAAAACCGAACTTTTCCGCGGCGGAAAAAGGGTCTTTTGAACATGATGACCGGTCGCTTATCTCGCAGCCGAAATGGTTCAAAAATGTTACGGCCGTGACCTCGACACCCTGTCTGAGCATGGTGAGAATCGCGAGTGTACTGTCCAGGCCGCCTGAAAAAAGTGCGATAGCTCTTGGCATTTTTATATCAATTGCTCCTGATTTTTTGTCCGCCTTCGCAGAAAACCGCGTGCCTGCCTACCGGTAGGCAGGTTTACCAGGGGTGCCCGTCCTCCGTAGAGGTAGTGATTCGGCCCGAGGCGAGCGAGCGAGATTTCACTTAGCGGATAAAAATGTACCGCGGGCCCGCCCGCTTTTGGCCCGCTTCGCCGAATCGAGGCGAGAGAGGCTTGTCCGTAAAGTTCTATATTATTATATATCATCGGCTCTGTAAATAACCAAATGTGCGGACGTTTTTTAAGTGGATAAAATTTTTCCTGTATTTCAAAATTGGAATTTACATTTTAAAATCGAATGTGTAAACTAAGTAATGCCTAAGGTAGTTGCCATAATCCCGGCCAGATTTGATTCAACCCGCTTCCCCGGTAAACCCCTCGCTGTCCTTAAAGGAAAACCGCTTATCCAGCATGTTCACGAGCAGGTAGCCTTTGCCAACCATATTGAAGCGATCGTTGTTGCAACAGACAATAAAACGATCTTTGATACGGTAACAGGTTTTGGTGGACACGCGGTCATGACATCTTCCGGTCACTTAAGCGGAACTGACCGTGTTGCCGAGGCCGCCAGGGACATAGACTGTGAAATGATCATCAACATACAGGGAGACGAACCTTTTATAAAGCCGGAAATGGTGGACGATGTAGTAGAGCTTCTGAATGAGGACCCGAATGCTTCGATAAGCACCCTTGCAAAAAGGACAGCGGACGTCAAGGAGATCCTGTCTCCTGACGTGGTCAAAGTTGTTGTTGATAATGAGGGGTTTGCCATGTATTTTTCAAGGTCTCCTATCCCTTATTACAGGGATGAATGGAAGGGGATGGGAAGCATAACGTTCACGAACGCGCATGTTGAGGTTTTAAAGCATATCGGCATATATGGATTCAGAAAAAATGTCCTTATGAACTTTTCGGGCATGGGACCTTGCAGGCTGGAGATGAGTGAAAAGCTCGAACAGTTAAGAGCGCTTGCCGCCGGAATAAAAATCAAGGTTAAAGAGACTCCGTATGATACATTTGGTATTGATACGATAGAGGATCTTAGAAAGGCTGAAGAATGGCTAAGTTTATCTTTGTAACAGGCGGTGTGGTTTCTTCCCTTGGGAAGGGGATAGCGTCCTCGGCAATGGGCGCGCTCCTTGAGGCGCGGGGACTTAAAGTAACGCTTCAGAAATTAGACCCGTATATCAATGTTGACCCCGGAACCCTTAGTCCCTTTCAGCATGGGGAAGTTTTTGTAACTGATGACGGGGCTGAAACCGATCTGGACCTCGGTCACTACGAAAGGTTCTGTTCCATACGCATTTCCCGGAACAACAATTATACAACAGGAAAAATTTACTACAGCGTTATTCAAAAGGAGAGAAAAGGCGATTATCTCGGTGAAACGGTACAGGTTGTCCCTCATATAACAGACGAGATAAAAAATGCCATTAAATCTGTCGCGGACGACTATGACATTGTTATGGTTGAGATCGGCGGTACGATAGGTGATATTGAGAGCCTTCCGTTCCTGGAGGCAATAAGGCAGATGAGGTCTGATGTCGGACGGGATAATGTCCTGTACGTGCATCTGACGCTGATACCTTATATAAGAACTTCCGGTGAGCTTAAGACAAAACCGACCCAGCACAGTGTCAGGGAATTAAGGGCGATCGGTATTCAGCCGGATATTTTATTATGCCGCACGGACAGGCCGCTGTCGCAGTCAGTTAAAAAGAAAATAGCGCTCCATTGTGACCTGGATATTGACGCTGTTATTACCGCCGCGGACGTGGAGTCAATATACGAGGTGCCGCTTACGCTCAAGCAGGAAGGACTTGACGGTCTGGTTGCCAGGAAACTCCAGCTCAAGTCGGAAGAACCCAACCTGCAAAAATGGAAGGATGTCGTAAAGAAGCTCAAGGACCCGGAAGACCAGGTGACTATCGGACTGATAGGAAAATATGTGGGGCTAAAGGACTCTTATAAGAGCCTGAACGAGGCGCTTATCCACGGCGGTATAGCGAATAATGTCAGGGTGAACATACACTGGATAGATTCAGAGGAGATAGAGAGATCAGGCGCTGAAAGATTTCTTTCCGATGTTGACGGGATACTTGTCCCCGGAGGTTTCGGTGAAAGGGGCATAGAAGGGAAGATACAGGCGGTACAGTTCGCCAGAGAAAAGAAGATACCCTTTTTGGGCATATGCCTTGGCATGCAGTGCGCTGTTATTGAATATGCCCGCAATGTCTGCGGCCTTGAAAAAGCGAACAGTACTGAATTTGATCGGGACACCCCGTATCCTGTCATCTATTTGATCGAGGAATGGTATAACTTCAGGACGCGGACAGTCGAGAAAAGGGATATTACCTCGAGCAAGGGCGGGACAATGAGACTTGGAGCGTACCCCTGCGTTTTGTCAGAGAATTCTAACGCGTTCAGGGCGTACGGCGTTAAGGATATATCCGAGAGACACAGACACCGCTATGAATTTAATAACTCTTTCAAAGATACTCTTGTAAATAAAGGCCTGAAAATAAGCGGTATAAGTCCTGATAAGGAACTGGTGGAAATAGTGGAGATAGAAGACCATCCATGGTTTTTCGGGTGCCAGTTCCATCCGGAATTCAAATCCAGACCGCTTGAACCTCACCCTGTCTTCCGTTCATTTATAGAGGCGGCATATAAGGGGAAAAAACTTCTGTTCACCCCGTTAGAAAGAAGTCGCGCTGTTTCAGGCGAAGCGAAAAAAATACAAGGTGATCCTTCTTAGAAAATATATTTCGAACGGGTTTACTCATAAATGAGTCTCATGACAAAAAAATATAAGTATAAGGTGGATAAAAAATGAGCGAGATCGCGGAAATTGTTGCCAGAGAGATACTTGATAGCAGGGGGAATCCCACACTGGAGGCGGACGTAATACTAAAAAGCGGAGCTCACGGAAGGGCCGCTGTACCTTCAGGAGCATCTACGGGCCGGAGGGAGGCTGTTGAATTAAGGGACGGTGGACGGCGTTATAATGGCAAAGGGGTAAGAAACGCGGTCCGCAACGTTATCGAAGAAATAGCTCCCCGCCTTAAAGGCATCGAAGGCGGCGAGCAGGCGCATATTGATAACCTTATGATCGAGATCGATGGTACTGACAATAAGGGCAGGATCGGGGCGAACGCGATACTCGGCGTCTCCATGGCTGTTGCAAAGGCCGCTGCCATGGAGGCTGATATGCCTCTTTACAGATATATAGGCGGCGTTGATGCAAAAGAGCTTCCGGTTCCAATGATGAATATCTTAAACGGCGGGGCCCACGCGGATAACAATCTCGATATCCAGGAGTTTATGATCATGCCTGTCAATGCCCCGAATTTTCATGAAGCTCTGAGGACCGGTGCAGAGATCTTTCACAGCCTTAAAAGTGTCCTTAAATCAAAGGGACTCAGTATATCTGTGGGGGATGAAGGCGGCTTTGCCCCTTCCTTAAAATCAAATGAAGAAGCGATTTCCCTGATAATTGAAAGTATTAATAAGGCTGGATACAGGGAAGGGGAGGATGTTTATCTCGCACTGGATGTCGCGGCGTCAGAACTGTTTGAGGACGGCAAATACAGTTTTGAAGGCAGGCAGATCAGTTCTGACGAGGTTATAACCTACTACGAAAAACTGACGAAAAAGTATCCGGTGCTGACCATAGAGGACGGCCTTTCTGAAAGTGACTGGGACGGCTGGCGGGATATGACCGAAAAACTCGGGAAAAAGATCCAGCTGATCGGTGATGACATCTTTGTTACCAATCCGGCGATCTTCAGAGAGGGGATCAAAAAAGGCATTGCCAATTCAATATTGATCAAGCTCAACCAGATAGGGACCCTGACAGAGACCCTGAACGCTATCAGTCTCGCAAAGAAGGCGGGATATACAGCTGTTGTATCCCACCGGTCAGGAGAGACGGAGGATACGACACTGGCCGACCTGGCGGTGGCCTGTAACACAGGGTTGATCAAGACGGGCTCTTTATCAAGAACGGACAGGATCGCAAAGTATAACCGGCTTCTGAGGATAGAAGAAGAACTCGGAGATACAGCGGTTTATAAAGGAAAAGAGGTTTTTTACAACTTAAATAAATGAGGAGACAGGAAAATCCTGATTTTTAAATTCAAAATCCTAAACAAATCTCAAATTCGAATTCTCCAAAAAATTAACTCTTGATAATTTTATTATGTTTAGAGCTTAGGATTTTGATATTAGTATTTGTGAAACTTTATGCGTAACAGAAGACGAAAAGAGGTAGAAGCCAAAAAGAGGGTGAAGAGAAGCGTTTTTTTTACTCTTGGCGTTTTAATTATAATCTACCTTTTTATTACTCTTATTTTCGGTGAGAACGGCCTGCTGAAATACATTAAACTGGAGGCTGTCAAAGAAGACGTGCAGGCCGAGATAAAAGGCCTGGAAAAACAGAACGAGGAAACAAAAAAGCAGATCGAGGCGGGCAGGGAAGACCCCAACCTTATAGAGGAGCTTGCCAGGAAGCAGGGACTTACAAGGGAAGACGAGCTTATATTTAAATTCAAGGACGGGCAATAACCCTGGGAAAAACAAGTTATTTAGTTATTTAGTTATTGAGTTATTAAGTAATTTTTTTAATGACATAATTACTTATTGACTTAATGACCCGGTAGTTCATCGAATGACTGAGTAACTCAATAACTGCCCGGGAATTTTGAATCAGGCGTTCAGTAGGAGACGGATGTACGAACTGATGATCGAGACACAATTCTCTGCCGCGCACCAGCTCAGAGAGTATAAGGGTAAATGCGAGAATATGCACGGCCATAACTGGAAGGTTCAGATCGTAGTGGCTGCCGAAAAGCTCAATGAGATAGGCCTGGGCATGGACTTCCATGATCTGAAAAGAATAAGCAATGAGGTCGTTTCAACGCTTGACCATGCGGTTCTTAATGAGATATTTCCGTTCACAGAGATCAATCCATCTTCAGAGAACATCGCGAAGTGGCTGTATGATTCGATCGGGAAAAAAACAGAGGGCGGTAATATTACTATGTCATCCGTGACCGTGTGGGAGTCTGAGACGGCATCGGCAACGTATTACGAGTAAGAACAGCAGCTTTACCTTTCAGATAAACGACAAATAGCACGGCCCGGGAGGATTAAAAGGCATGAAGAGAGAGCAATGGAATTCTCAACTCGGGTTTTTGCTTGCGGCAGTCGGTTCCGCGATAGGGCTTGGGAATATCTGGCGCTTCAGCTATATGGCGTATGACTACGGAGGAGGCGCGTTTCTTATCCCGTATATTGTGGCCCTTCTCACCGCGGGCATCCCCCTTTTAATACTCGAATTCGCGGTCGGTCATGAACGGATCGGGTCAGCCCCGCTTGCTTACGCGAAAATAAACAGGCGCTGGGAGTGGCTCGGCTGGTGGGCGGTCACGTTTGTTATGTTCGGCATTGTACTTTACTACATGGTTATTATCTCCTGGTGTCTTAACTACTTCTTCCTGTCTTTCAGTCTCGGATGGGGTGATGACCCGGACTCTTATTTCTTCAAGACGTTTCTTGAAGTCAGCAGCGGGCCGTCCGAAATAGGAGACGTAAAGTTCCCCATATTAGCTGGACTTGTTGTGATATGGTTCATTAACTGGGCGATTCTCTACAGGGGGGTTCAGAGGGGTGTTGAGCTTGCCAATAAGATCTTTATGCCGCTCCTTTTTGCGCTTACCGCGATACTTGTGCTGTGGTCACTTACGCTTGACGGCGCGATGACGGGCATCAAGGCTTATCTCACCCCTGATTTTTCAAAGATCTCGAAACCCCAGGTCTGGATAGACGCTTACAGCCAGATATTCTTTACCCTGAGCCTTGGTTTCGGAATAATGATCGCTTACGCGAGTTACCTGCCGTCCAAAACGAACATCACAAAGAATGCCCTTCTAACCGCTTTTATAAACAGCGGTTTCTCCATATTTGCCGGGTTTGCCGTATTTTCCGTGCTTGGCTTCATGGCTGTTTCCCAGGGGAAGGACATCTCCGAGGTGGTGTCTCAGAGCATAGGGCTTGCGTTCGTAGCGTATCCAAAGGCGGTAAGTCTGATGCCCGGAGGGAATCTGTTCGGCGCTATATTTTTCCTGTGCCTTGTTGTTGCCGGCATCTCGTCTTCTATCTCCATAATTGAGGCATTTACAGCTGCAATGGTGGACAAATTCGCGGTCAGGAGAGAGATCTTTATAACTGTTATCTGTCTTATAGGTTTTCTGGGATCGATAATGTTCACGACCCAGGCAGGACTTTTCTGGCTTGATATCGTTGACCATTTTTTAACGCATTACGGCCTGATAGTGGTCGGCATTGCAGAGTGCGTTCTGGTGGGGTGGTTCTTTAAGCTGAACGTTGTAAGGGAGCATCTCAATAAGATATCAAGTATAAAACTTGGTCTATGGTGGGACATACTGATAAAATACTTTGTTCCTCTTGTTCTGGTCATAACACTTATATGGGACCTGTCAAAGGAATTAAAAGAGCCTTACGGCGGTTATTCCTGGGCGTCCCTTATTTCTATCGGGGTCGACTGGATATTGTTGACGCTTATTGCCGCTTTTGCAATAGCATCAAGGCCGTGGAAGACCGGGCATCGGGAAACCGGTGGAAGGTCCGGGGGATAATTCAGGGTCACTGCCGTTCAACCAATAAAGGCACTGTTATGCGACACGCCTAACACTGCCTGACCTTGAAACTTTTCCTGATATGTTCCATATTAATAATATGAGAGTGGTCAACGCTTTTTTGTGCTTTTTGCTGCTGACATTTCTTGGTTATGACCACGCAGTCGCGTTTCAGGCAGAGGTTAGCCCTGCTGGGATCTATCCGGGTGACGCCTTTATCATCAAGGTGACGGGATTGGATGCCGGGCAGGCGCCCGAGGCATTCCTGGGCAAGAAACCTTTCTACTTCAGTGACTGCGGCGAGGGCTGTTCTCTTGCCATAGGATCGATCGGACTTGAGACAAAGCCCGGGACCAGGGCTGTCAAACTCATTGTGGGAGGAAGTAAGGCCAGCATAAACCTGCATGTAAAAAAGGCCGATTTTCCCACAATTCATCTGACCCTGCCTGATAGTAAAGTTTTCCTGGGCCCTGAAGACCTCAAAAGGGCGCAGACAGAAGCTGAAAGATTAAAGGCTGTATGGGATGGTATCTCTGACAAACTCTGGGAAGGAAAATTCATTTTGCCGCTGGACAATAAGACTTCAACCGCGTTTGGCGTAAAGCGCGTCATGAATAAAAAGAAGGTGAGCATACACAGGGGAGTGGATATAAAAGGCAAAAAAGGAGACAAAATAAAGGCTTTTAACAGAGGCAGGGTCGTTCTGGCGGATGACCTCTTTTTCGGCGGGAATACACTAGTGCTTGACCATGGACAGGGGATATTCAGCATTTACATGCATATGTCAAAGTTCAACGTAAGGCCCGGTGATATAGTTGAAAAGGGTGAAATTGTGGGTCTTGTGGGTGCGACAGGCAGGGCGAGCGGTCCGCACCTGCACTTTAGTACTAAGGTCCGGAATATAAGTACCAATCCTCTTTCTTTGCTTGAACTTGCCCTGTGACCCGTTCTGCATGAACAAAGAAAGAACAGATGAGATCCTGGGTATCACTCGATGTGCCAGGTGCGGACACAGACTTGAAGGCGAGATCGAGTGTCCGTTCTGTGCTGTTTTTTCTGATCCTCCCAAAAAGCGGGAACTGTCCCGGTGGGTCTACATCACCACGTGTTTTCTCAGTTCTCCTCTCAGTCTTTACTCCATAATAAGATCGAACAGGCTGAATATATCAGAGAAGATCCTTGCGTTCACTGGCTGCGTTATGTGGCTCGGGTTGTACTTTCTGTGGTTTTCCAGGTGACCAGGGATAATTGACCTTTTTTGTAAAAAACCTCTTTCATCCGACCTTAGCGTTATATTGACTTTCCATATGGATTTGATACACTTGATAGAAGATCAATAACATATAGAAAAAGGGCTTTTTTATACATGTCTTTTATATATGACCTGAAAGCTCTCTATGACCTCTCCTTAAGGGAATAGCACGGAGCATTGAAAGGGAGAGAAAAAGTTATGGTTACCGGCAAAGAGGACCTGCTTCAATCCCTTATTGAAGCTTTTGTAATGGAAAAAGGGACAAGGGAATTTTATGCCCGGGCATCGGAAAAGGCCGCCAGTTACGAAGCTAAAAGCGCGTTCAAAAAATTATCGGAATGGGAAGAAAAACATATGGATTACATCCTGTTCCTTCACAGTTCGATCCAGGGAGACACGGATATGAAGAGCTTCGAAGAGTTCAGGAGATTGATAGAGGCTCCAGTCACCGAGTCAGGCATTCCGGTGGAAGACCTTGAAGCGAAAGTGCGGAAGCACGAATTTAAGAACCAGATGGAGGCGCTAACCCTGGCTATGGAAATAGAGGGTAAGGCCTGTAATCTGTACCGCCGGATGTCTGAGAAGGCCGGAGATCCGAACGCGCGGATCGTGTTCGGGGAGATGATGCAGCAGGAGTTCAAGCATGTCGATTATCTTAAAAGACTAAGAGTTGATCTTATAGAGGCATACTAAATGAATAGCGAGTGGAAGTGAGCGAATCTAATAATAGTAACTCCTTACATTGTGCTTGCCCGAAGGGTGACCACTAATTAATAGTCAATGGAGGAATGTAATGAATGTTGTTGAGATAGCCATCAATATGGAGTCAGACGCAATAAAATTCTATAGAGAAGCAGCCGGCAAGGCAAAACATTCGGTAGGCAAAAAGATGTTCCTGACCATAATGGAGGATGAGAAAAGACACCTTGAGATGCTGTCGCGGATAATCAAGGGGATGGACATAAGGAGCAAAGATGTCAGTCCGATGAAGAACGTCAAGACGGTCTTCGAGTCGATGAAAGAAGAGATGATGCGGAAAGTCGAGGCTACAACGGACGAACTGGAGGCTTTTAAGATCGCGATGCGGATGGAAAAAGAGGGGATAGAATTTTACAAAAAAGCGGCAACAGGCGCTAAGACGGATAAGGAGAGAGCTCTGTTTGAAAGGCTTATTAAAGAAGAGCAGGAGCATTACGATATATTCGCGAATACATATTTTTTCCTTTCTGATACGGGAAGCTGGTTTATGTGGGAAGAGCACAGTATCGTTGACGGTGGTACGCCTACGGCGTAAAGGCAGCTGATAGCTCATAGCTCATAACGAATAACGAATAGCAAATAACAATTATTAGCTAACAATGAGCAATGAAAAATGAAAAATGAGCAGGGGAGGTGGGAGCATTAAAATTAAAAAAATGCTTTTTAAAAATTTTATGTTCAGTTTTTTGAGGAGGAGAATGTCATGAAGAAAAAGATCGTAAAAAAGGCTGCTGCTAAAACCGCGCAAAAACCGGCGGCTGAAAAAACCCATGCGAAATCTGCCGGCGCTATAAAAAAACAATACCTTAAATCCGGCACCGCCTGCAGCGTTACGTTCAGACTGCCAGGACGGGCCGCGCCGAAGGCCCATATGGTAACACTTGTCGGCGACTTTAATAACTGGGATCAGCAGCGGACACCTTTGAAAAGGCTTAAGAACGGTGATTTTAAGTTGACGCTGCATCTGAGCAGTGACAGGGAATACAGATTCAGGTATCTGATAGATTCAAGCCAATGGGAAAATGACTGGCAAGCGGACAGATATATTCCCAATGACTTTGGATGCGATGACTCTGTAGTGGCGGTCTGACGTTTGAAGCGGCTCTGGAGCCGCCATTTAAAAGGGGCTTGTCCTGACGGATGTTTTTCAGGCGGGGCTGTCGGAAGCGGAATGAACAGACTTGTCAAGGAAAAGTCAGCTTATCTTAAACACGCGGCCCGTCAGAAGATCGACTGGTATCCGTGGGGTGAGGAGGCGTTTGAAAGGGCGAGGAAGGAAAGCAAGCCGTTATTTATGAGCTCAGGCGCTGCATGGTGTCACTGGTGTCATGTGATGACTGAGGAGAGTTTTAACGACGAGGAGACGATCAGCCTGCTGAATGAAAATTTTATCAGCATAAAGCTGGACAGGGATGAAAGACCTGACATAGACAAACTGTACCAGCAGGCAGCCGCTGTTATGGGCGCCGGAGGCGGCTGGCCCTTAAGTGTGTTCCTGACCCCTGACAAAAAACCCTTTTTTGCGGGGACCTATTTTCCGCCTGATGACCGGCTCGGCAGGCCGGGGTTCAAGAAAATACTAAGGACCGTAAGTGACCTCTATGTATCGAAAAAGGAAGAGGTCTTCAGGTACACAGAGAAGCTTGTCAATGCGCTTAAGCGTGAGCCTTTTCCACCGGGAGAGATAAAAGAGACCGGCAGGGACGTTCATTCTGTTAATGACATAATAAGGCGCGGAAAAGGAAAACTGCTGGCTGCGAGAGACCGGAGACATACCCCTTTTGTTGACAGGAACATATACACATCATTGAACGCCATACTTATAACCGCCTGTCTGAAGGCATCCAGAATACTCGGGTGTGCCGATGCCGGAGATTTCGCTCTGAAGAGCCTTGAGAAAATAATGGAGCTCCGCCTTATCAACAACGAGCTGTACCACTCAGAAGGGGTAAGGGCTCAGGTGGAAGACTATATGTATTTGATAGAAGCTTTGCTCTATGCGTACGAGGCAACAGCAAGATCGTTTTATCTTGGCGGGGCTGACGAACTTATGGAGATATGCATAGCTAAATTATGGGATAAAGAGGACGCGGGGTTTTTTAGTGCTGATACTGAGGTCATAGGATTGAGGCTTAAGGGAATTGAGGACCTCTCTCATCCCTCTGCAAACTCGCTGGGAATCATTCTCTTATTAAAGCTGTATCATGTGACAGGCAGGAGAGAGTATTATGAAAAGGCCGAACGTATGTTAAAGGTTTTTTCCATGAAGGCTGAGGAAAGCGGTATCCTTTCAGGGTATTTCTATTCAGCGCTTAATGCCTGGTTTAATATGCTTAAACTTACCTTGCAGACCGCACCGGGCAGTGAGCTTGCCGATGCCGTTCTTTCTTCATTTAATCCGTACATAAGCGTGGTGTATGAGGAGGACAGGGGCCGCGTAATCCCGTGTTACAGAGAGACGTGTTTCGAGCCTGTTCGCGGGCCGGAGGCCATAAAGAAATTTATTAGCGATCATAGATACTTAAGTGATCTGATATAAGTAATTGCTTTAGGTTTCAGCTATAAGGGAGGAAAAATGGAAAGATTCTCTGTGGGAGAGATAGTTGAGCAGGCTGTCCAGACAGAAAAACTGGGTTATGCTTTTTATACCTCATTGGCAAAGAGATTTGAAAAAGACGGGAAACTGAACAAACTTTTTCAATCTCTCGCGTTAAAAGAGCGGGTGCATGAGAAAGTATTTTCCGGTCTAAAAGGAAGGGTAAAAGATGCTGAACCTGAAAAACCGGGAGGAAGTGTCCAGGTATTTAAGGGCGATCGTTGAGTCGGAATTTTTCCTGGGCAAGGACAAGTTTTTACCGCTGCTTGAACAGGTTAAAACCACCATGGAAGCTGTAACCTGCGCGCTGGGCTTTGAAAAGGAGACGCTCCTTTACTTCTACGTGCTACGGGACGTTGTCGGTGAAAAGGACATAGTTGGTTCAATAATAGAGGAAGAAAAAACCCATATCAGACAGCTGAGCGAAATGAAACGTGAACTTGGAACTGGAGAATAACGGTTTTTCGATGGACTATTCAATAAAGATCGGCGGTGAAGCGGGACAGGGGATCCAGACAATTGGCAGTACCCTCGCGCGGTACTTTTCCAGGGCCGGCTGTCATGTGTTCACGCACCAGGATTATGAGTCGCGCGTCAGGGGCGGGCACAACTTTTTCCAGATCAGAATTTCAGAGAGGCCTGTTGCGGCGTCCAGGGACGTCATTGATATCCTTGTGGCCCTTGACAGCGACAGCCTGCTGATCCATGAACAAGAGCTTTCAAAAGACGGGCGGATAATATACGATTCATCAGCATTAAAGCAAAAACGCGAGAAGCCGCGCTTCCTTGATATACCGTTTATTGATCTGGCGATAGAGCATGGAAGCAGCAGGATAATGGCTAATGTTGTCGCGATAGGAGCCGTTCTGGGCATGCTGGGGGCTGATCCGGACATCCTTATTAAGATCATCGAACAAACGTTCAGAAAAAAAGGCGAGGAAGTTATAAAAGGCAATATCAGTGCTGCCAGGGCCGGATATGATTTCGCGGATAAGAACTGCGCTGAATGCGGGTTTTCTTTAAAAGGCTCAGGCGCTGACCCGTATATGCTGATCAGCGGGAACGAGGCTGTCGGGCTCGGGGCAATAAGTTCAGGATGCAAATTTTATGCGGCTTATCCAATGACGCCTTCAACAGGTATCATGAACTATATTGCCGCCAGGGGAAAGGACTATGAAATTGTTGTTGAACAGGCTGAAGATGAAATAGCGGCCATTAACATGGCCCTTGGCGCCTCCTTTGCCGGGGTGAGGGCCATGACAGGAACGTCAGGCGGCGGTTTTGCCTTGATGACAGAGGGGCTTTCACTTGCCTCAATAACAGAGACCCCGATAGTTATTGCCCTTGCCCAGAGACCCGGGCCTGCGACAGGCCTGCCGACAAGAACAGAGCAGGCAGACCTGCAGTTTGCCATTTACACATCACACGGGGAATTCCCAAGAGTGATCCTCGCGCCCGGAACGCCTGAACAGGCGTTCTATCTGACAAACAGGGCTTTTGACATTGCGGAGAGGTTTCAGATCCCTGTTATTATCATGACCGACCAGTACCTTGCTGATTCTCAGTGGACGTTTGAGGGTTTTGACCCGGATAAGGTCAAATATACCGACTACAGGCTTCGGGGAGACGCGTTCAAGAACCTTTCTGAATACAGGAGGCATGCCTTTACAGATACAGGCATCACTCCCCTGGGCGTTCCGGGTGACGCGAGGCACCTTGTGGTAACAGACAGCGATGAACATGACGAGGAGGGACACCTGATAGAAGATGCTGAAACAAGGATCAAAATGGTTGATAAAAGACTGTTCAGGAAAATGCCTCTTATTCAGCATGAGATAGCTCCCCCGGTCTTATATGGAAGCGATCGGCCTGACATAGTACTTGCGGGGTGGGGTTCAACGTACGGGATCATGAAAGAGGCGGTTGACGCGCTGTCAGGAGGCAGAAAAACAGCCATGCTGCATTTCAGCGAGCTTTATCCTTTTCCCCTTACGGATAAATTTGATTACCTTGAGATTATGAATAACGCGAAGCTCTCTGTATGCGTGGAAAACAACGCTACAGGCCAGTTCGCGCGCCTTGTACGGACCGAGACCGGATTTGATTTTGCTCTGAAGATCAACAAATACGACGGGCGGCCGTTTAAAGCGGACAGCCTGCTGAATGAGCTCCATGATCACATTAAAGGATTATAGAGGCCTGCCCCCGGCATGGTGTCCGGGATGCGGGAACTTTGGAATACTCGCGGCATTCAAAAATGCCGTGATAGAACTCGGCATTGAGCCTCATCAGCTTACCATTGTCTCCGGGATAGGACAGTCAGGCAAATTCCCTCATTATATAAAATGCAACACGTTCAACGGCCTTCATGGCAGGACCCTGCCTGTCGCGACCGGGATCAGGCTTGCGAATCATGAAATGCTTGTGCTGGCCTTTGCAGGGGACGGCGACTGTTACGGAGAGGGCGGCAACCATTTCATGCATGCTGTCAGGCGCAATATAAATGTTAAACTTTTTGTCCATGACAACCAGATATACGGCCTTACCAAGGGTCAGGCGTCTCCTACGAGCATGGAGGGCGTAAAGACCAAAAACCAGCCCTTTGGGGTCTTGTCAGAACAATTAAATCCAATGGCGCTGGCAGTCGCGCTTGACTGCAGTTTTGTGGCGAGGGGGTTTTCAGGAGATTCCGGGCATTTGAAGGAATTGATAAAAAAGGCGATCGATCACAGGGGATTTTCTTTACTGGATATTCTTCAGCCCTGTGTTACGTTCAATAAGACCAATACCTTTGAATGGTACAAACAGAGGGTTTATCACATAGAGACTGGACACGATCCTGAAGACCGGGTCGGGGCGTTCAAAAAAGCGCTTGAATGGGGCGACAGGATCCCGGTCGGTGTAATTTACAAAAATGACCGTCCCATACTTGAGGAGAGGATACCTGTGATCAGGGGACAGTCACTTGTCAGGCAGTCTTTTGATATGTCAAGGCTCAGCAATACCCTGAAAGATTTTTATTAGCTGTGATCTTATCCGTACGGGAGGAATGCGACATGACCGCAAGAGGTGTTATTGCCGTATTTCTTTGCATGATTTTTATTCCAGGGTGTTCGACCTTATCGACCGATAAGGTGAGGTACGCGAAAAACTATTCTGTTAACACCGCGAGACAGGCCACCATAAGTTCTCCCATGATAATTTTTGAAAGAACTGAATATGTAAGGGGCTCCCGTCCTGTCGGTGATGTTCAGTCAAGAGAGCATTGGGAGCGTATTGAATACGCCTCAGACGGGTCGTTCAGGGAAGAACTTGTCTACCGCGGACGTTCAGGCAATGTTATTCATATTACCTACAGGGAATACAGGAAAGACATGTTCAGCCCGGCGTTTTATAAAGAACTGAATTATGACCTTGGGGAATCAGATGTGTTTGAGTTCAGGCATTTCAGGGTCAGGGTGCTGGACGCCACCAGGGAATATATCAGATACGTGGTTCTTGGCGACTGATCCCGGGAATGAGCATAGACTGCGGCATATGCGAGGCAAAGTGCCCGGCCATTATCATGATTTTTTCCGTAAAAACAATGGTTTGATATATAATTATGTATGTTTAAGCCGTGACCGTTTTTGACGGTAGCAGTCAAATCCAGTTTTTTAAGAATTCGTTATGAAAGATGAAGACAAGACCCGAGAACAGCTTTTAAAAGAGCTTTCAGAACTGCGTCAAAAGATAGCTGAACATGAACTGCCCGGATCTCCGCGCGGCCGGACCGGGGATGCGCTCATGGAAAAGGATGAGAGGTTTCGCTCTCTGGTCGATTCTGCTGAAGACTCCATATATCTGGTAGACAGGGACTACAGGTACCTTTTTATGAATAAAAAGCATTTGTCAAGATTAGGCCTGCTGGGCGACCAGTTCATGGGTATGGCGTTCGGTGAGCTTCATTCTCCAAAAGAGACAAAAACTTTCATTGAAAAGATAGACAGGGTATTTAAAACAGGAGGGTCCGGCCAGTATGAATATAAGAGTGACAGGGACGGCAGGTTTTTCCTGCAGACATTCAGCCCTGTTAAAAAAAGTGATGGAAGCATATCCGCGGTGACAGTGGTTTCAAAAGATATAAGCGAGCGCAGGATATCTGAAATGGCTCTTAAAGAAAGCGAAGAACGTTTCCGCGCGCTTTTTAACCAGGCGTCTGACAGCATTTTTCTGCTGAAGTCCACTGACGAAGGGCCGATCATAGTCGATACAAATTATGCCGCGTGTTCGATGCACGGATATACTTTTGAGGAACTGATCGGAAAACCTATATCCTTTCTTGAAGATATGGAAACCAGTAAAGAGGTCAGGGAAGTAATAAGGCGTTTAATGGCTGGAGAGCTGGTGACTTATGACGCTGAGCACACAAGGGAAGACGGATCGACCTTTCCTGTTGAAGTATCAGCCCAGATGATCAGGATCAGCGACAGACCTTATATCCTGGCTATTGACCGTGACATCAGCGAACGCAAGCGAATGGAAGAAGAACTGCGGGCCTTATCGCTCACAGACGAGCTTACGGGTCTTTACAACAGGCGGGGGCTTCTGACTTTTGCCAAACAGCTTTTTAAGATGGCCAACAGGGGAAAAAAGGGCATGTTCATACTTTACGCGGATGTGGACAACCTGAAGGGGATCAACGATAGTCTGGGACATAAAGAAGGGGACAGGGCGCTTGTGGACGTTGCAAATGTCCTCAGGGAAAATTACCGCGAGTCTGACATCATAGCCCGTATAGGCGGGGACGAATTTGTAGTTGTTCCTGTGGGAAGCACCGGAGATAGCACTGAGAAGATCAGGGACCGCCTGAAAAAGCAGCTGGAGATCTTTCTGGAAAAGAACAAACGAGAATACAGATTGTCGATGAGCGTTGGTCTCGCGTACTATGACCCGAAAAAACCATGCTCTATTGATGATCTTCTCACTGAGGCGGATGAGCTGATGTACGAGCAGAAAAGGCTCAAAAAGAAAGGGGGTCAGGTCTTGTAATTTAACATTTAAATGATATAATGGATATTATAGATATATGGCAAGACCGCTGAGAATAGAATACGATGGAGCAGTATATCACATAACCTCCAGAGGCAATGCAAAGAGACCTATTTTTAAAGAAGACAACGACCGCACTAAATTTCTTGAAACCCTGCAAAAAGTAAACAAGCGCTACAACTGGCTTTGCCATGCTTATTGTCTGATGACAAATCACTATCATCTGGTAGTCGAAACACCCGATGGCAACCTCTCGAAAGGGATGAGACAGCTAAACGGGATCTACACCCAGACATTTAACAAAGAGCATAATAAAGTAGGGCATTTATTCCAGGGCAGATACAAGGCAGTATTAATACAAAAAGACAGCCATCTGATGGAAGTATTAAGATATGCAGTATTAAACCCCGTAAGAGCAAAGCTGGTTGAGAAACCGGAACAATGGAAATGGAGCAGTTATAAAGCGACTGCAGGTAGACAGAAGCCGCATCCTTGCCTGACGACCGACTGGATACTGAGCCAATTTGGAAGAAAAAAAAGACAGGCTGAAAAGCAATATAGAGATTTTGTGATATCCGGAATTGATGAGGACAAGATATGTAAAGATATAAGGACGAAGAGTATATTAGGAGAAGAAGACTTTGTCAAAACCCTGTTAAACTACCTAAGAGGGTATGAAGACATACAGGAGATACCAAAGAGCCAGAGATACATAAGCAGACCAGGGCTTAATGAAATTTTCAGTAAAGACATATTATCAAATAAACGCAAGAGAAACAGTAAAATAAGGAAATCGGTATATAAATACGGATACAGCCAAAAGGAGATAGCCCGTTATCTTGGAATGCATTATGCGTCAATCAGCAGGTTGGTCAATGAGAAATAGTAATAATGTTAAAATACAAGACCTGACCCCCTAAAGAGGTTCTAAAGCCTCCCCCGCAATCCCCCCAACGGTCTTTTCCTTTAATTCCCCGTCTTCATAGAATGTGAAAGTATCAGTATCATTTACAAGTTTTTCAAATTCAGACGCGGCTTCCGAAGCGCCTAATTGACCGAGCGCCCATGCCGCGCAGCCTCGTGTTACAGGATCAGGACTGCTTAACAGGGGCAGGGCAACGGGGATCGCGTAAGCGGCCATTTCCGCGTTTGATCTGCCCATTCTTCCTATTGCCCGCAGTACGCCGGTACGAAGCGGCGCCTCTTCATGGAAGGATACGATCACCGGGGCAATGTCCGCGCACAGGTCCGGATTGTTCAGCACTATTTCTCCCAGTATCTCAGGCGCGCTCCAGCCTATGCCTCCTGACTCGTCTCTTATCGTCCATAACAGACGGCCGGCGAGGTTTCTGACTGTTGCAGGGTCTGACAACGATATCCGGGCGGTTATTACGCCTATGGCTTCGATCGCCCTCCAGGCAAGGGTGTTTTTTTTATCGTATGAGAGGGAGATCAACGCGGAAAAAAGCTTAGACGCGTTCGGAGAAAGCCCGGCCAGTTTTCCATATTCTCTTTTCTCCAGAAGACCGATTATCTTTTTTTTGAAAGGTGATATGTCCCCCTCCTGTCAGCGGAAGATAAATTCAGCTTCAGGCAGTTCCTGATACAGGGAGTCCTCTATACAGTTAGTGTCGCACACGGCGCACTGTCCGGACAATTGTATTATCGCTGTATTGCCCTTTAACTCAACCAGTTCCGCGGAACTGTCGTGCGCGTCCATGAGCCACTCAAGGCTGTCCAGAATGTCTCTTATCTTTTCTTCGGATATTTCCATATAGAAACTACACAGAACCGGGAAACAAAGACGATGCTCGTAACCAGGAAACTTTTTTTATTTTTCCCGAATAACGTTTAACGTATAACGTTTTTTATTCCTTGACCCGTATCTCCTTTGCAGCTTCCCAGAGACCGTGGATATTACAGCGTTCGACAACGCGCATTGTCCCTGTCTTATGGGTCCCCTTGCCTTGCCTGACGAGCGTTACCGTGATCTCCGGACGGGTGAATACCGGTGTTAGTTCGACCCGTGTGTAAAAGTTCTGTCCGAAATACACGTCTATCCACTGGATATGATGGGCCTCTTCACTTACATGCGGCATCTCACCGACCTTGATAGATACCTTGAACGGCTCTCCGGGTTTGACCTCGTCCGGAGCGTCAATGACAGGGATATGCTTTTTTTCCATGTCACTCAGGTTTGCCTGGTCCTTTGGTGTGTTGATCCCGCAAAAAAATCCTTTCTCAGCCATTTTGCCCCCCTTAGTATAAATTTTTATACTTGATTACACAGACATCATAGGATGTCTTAATAATTTACCCCGTTAGAGAAAGCCACCGACAAAGCCGGTGGTAATTACCTTACAAAGTTGACTGTTGTTTAATGCTACCGTCAGCGCATATACCGTTAGAGTGAATTCTCTAACGGGGTAAACTTTATATTGAAACATCCAACCTATTGTAATTCAATTAAACTTTAGATGGTACTCTTTTGTTTTTCTTGCAAACTCCCTGCCAAACTCATAACAGCTTTTCCTGTCATCAGGCGAAGGCCTGTATTTAACCTGTATTCCCGGCTCAACTGTTTCAAGCTTCATTTTTTTAAATTCTTCATACGCGTCTTTTACAGCGCCGCCTCCCCATCCATAACTTCCGAAAGCGGCTACTATCCTGTTTTTAGGTCGTAAACCCCGCAGGTGGGTCAGGAATTCCGCTACTGTCGGGTATAAAATATTGTTAAGCGTGGGACTTCCTATCAGGCATCCTCTTGATTTCCAGAACTCTTTTATCGCGGCGCTCATTGGTGTTGACCTCAGTTTGATCACCTTACAGTCAACTCCCTCGTCCTTTATCCCCTGCATTATGGGAAGTGTCATGAGCTCTGTGCTGCGCCACATGGTGTCGTAGATCACTGCTATGCTCATGGACGCCTTTCCCCCGGCCAGGTCCAGGTATCTCTGGATAATATCACCGGCGCCCCGTCTCCATATGATGCCGTGATCAGGCGCTATCATGTCTATTTCAAGGCCGAGTTTTTGCACTTCGGCGAGCTTTCTTTTTATCAGCTCGCCGAAAGGCATGAGGATATTAGCGTAATAATCAACCACCGAATCCTCCAGTTCAGAGTGTGAAGCGCATTCGATAAATTCGTCATCGAACCTTGAGGCTGTCGCAATGTGCTGTCCAAAGGCGTCCTGCGAAATAAGCAGCCTGGCCTCTTTTACATAGGTCATCATTGAATCAGGCCAGTGGAGCATAGGGGTCTCAAGAAAATGAAGAGTGTATTTGCCGGTCTTAAGAGTGTCTCCTGTTTTAACTATGCGGAACTTCCATTTTGATGTATCAAAGTACCTGTCCAGGCCTTTTTTGCCTTTGTCTGTTATATAAATTGTTGCCCCGGGCAAGAGCGACATGACCTTGTCAATACCGCTTGCGTGGTCGGGCTCGATATGGTTTATGACCAGGTTTACTATTTTCGCCGGGTCTGTGAGACTTTTAATATTTTCAATGGTGAACTGCGCGAAATCATGTTTTACCGTATCAACAAGGGTAACCTGTTCGTCCAGAATAAGGTAATTATTGTAAGTAGTACCGTTTGGCGTAACATAGCCGTGAAAATCTCTTACCGCCCAGTCGATTGCCCCGACCCAGTATATATCGGGCTTTATTTCAGTTGCCTTCAAATCGCGTATCCTCCTTAGAGCTTATTATAAAGCTTATTATTTTTCTTTACGAATGGCAATGATTTAAGTCATATATATTACTCAAGTAGAAAGTAGAGAGACTTTACATTTTAGATTTTTGATTTTAGATATTAAATTTCTCTATCTGCTTTCTACTCGCCTGCCCCGGTTTCCAGATTCGTAAGAATCTAACGGGGCTACTTTTATTTTGGGACTTTACGTCCCCGGGCCTGCTGTTATAGTATTATATTATCATGGAAAAGGGCAGGGTGCATTTGTTGATCAGGGGATATGTTCAGGGAGTGTTTTTCCGGGCAAGCACCCAGGATATGGCCTACAGCCTTGACTTGCGCGGATGGGTAAAAAATGCGCCCGACGGCAGTGTTGAGGCTGTTTTCGAGGGGCCGAGAGACGAGGTTGAGAAAGCTGTACAATGGTGCCGCAAGGGCCCTCCGGGAGCCAATGTCTCAGACGTTGAGGAAAAGTGGTCTGACCATTCAGGAGAGTTTAAGAGTTTTGAGATTAAGTATGGTTTTTGATTTGCTACTATAGTGAACCAGGGGTTTTCCGCCACAGGCGGATCCGGCTAAAAAAAATACCATTTAGGGATTCCCCTATAGTATAATTTTATTAGAGTCATGATAGGAGAAAAGAGAAACTTCATTAGATACAAGAGCCAATCCGATTGTGAGCTAAGGGTTGGCGAAGAGACGTATACAGGCAGGCTTATCGACTTCGCCGACGGTGCGGGCGTAATTATCAACGGCGTCTCTGATCTTGTCCCCGGCATCAAAGTAAATCTCAGGGCCTATGATCCGGAAGTTATATTTAACGGTGAAGTTGTCTGGAGAAAAAAGATAAAGGAGGATCTAAGGATAGGCCTCAGAAGGCTCGATAACTTCAGGGGTTACCTGGGCGATTATCCCCTCTCGGACATATTGATCGGTTTCCAGAGAAGCACGAAAACAGGTATCCTGGAAATCAAAAGTAATTCAATCATAAAAAGGGTCTTTTTTAAGAGCGGTGATGTAATATTTGCTACGTCCAGCAATATCGATGACCGTCTTGGAGTCCTTCTTTTAAAAGAAGGAAAAATCACCCTTGAGCAATATCTCAAATCAACGAACGTGTTGCAGCAAACAGGAAAGAGGCTTGGAAAAGTTCTCGTTGATATCGGCGCGATTACCCCGAAAGAACTTTTTGATGTTGTGCGTCACCAGATCGAGGAGATAATTCTCAGTCTGTTTACCATCCTGGATGGTAAATTCGAATTTTTCGAAGGTCCGCTTGCCTCAAACGAGGTTATAACCCTTCGTATCAGTGCCGCAAATCTCATATATCAGGGGATCAAGAGAATAAATAACTTCATATACATAGAAAAAATGTGCCCGCCGATAGACTCGGTTCTGAACATTTCCTCAAATCCTATGAATATATTCCAGGACATTGCCCTGGATCCAGCGGATAAAGAAATCTTTTCACTTGTTAACGGGCGGGACTCGATCAGGGAAATTCTGTCGCGGTCTCCCACGGGCGATTTTGAGACGCTCAGGACCATCTTTACTCTTCTTAATATAGGACTGGTTAATGTTAAGGGTAAGGACGAAGCACCTGTTAATATTGCCGTTGAAGAGATTATCAGTGAACCGGATGAACCTCTTACCGAAGTTTTTCTGCATGAGGTGGAGAAAATATATGCCAAATGCGACGCCTTTGGTTATTATGATATTCTGGGTGTTGACAGGGATGCGTCCCCTGAAGACATAAACAGCGCGTATTACATCGTCTCAAAGATGTTCCATCCAGACAGGCATTTTTCACAGTCCACACAGGATTTAAAAGAAAAGTTGACCAAAATATTCTTTTATATTGACAGGGCATATGAGACGCTGTCTGACCCGAAAAAAAGAAGTGAATATGACAATGTCCTTTCTGAAGAAGGCGCGAGTGCTGCCCAGGATTCTGTTGATGCCGTTGATGAACAGCCGGCAGGACGGATTGAGGGACAGGAGCGGGATTCTGAAGAGATCCCCGGGGAAGAGACGGTTAATGCCGCGTCAGGCGGGGATTTTGATATTGAACCTCATGACCCTGAAGGTAATCCGGAGATACAGGATGAGGCTGCAGAAGAGCTGTCTTTGGAAGATGTTGAACATGAAGATACACTAACAGAAAGCGCTGTTTCTGTGCCCGAAGCAGTTGAGCCTGATGTTACGGGTGATGAGACGGAAGATCCGGAAAATAACGATATGGGTGTTCCCGAAGACAGTGAGAGTGGTCTGGAGTCAGAAGATGAAGTCGCGGAATCCATGGCAGGAGAGGAAAGGCCTCAGGAAAGAGATTATTTTAATCAAGAGACCGCCCGCGGTCAGGTCAAGACTGAACCCCGGGGAGCGGTAGAGGAAACCATAAGCGAAGAAAGGGTTTCGGGTAAAGAAGGAGAGAAAGATATTGTTTCTCAAGGAATATTTGACCCGGACAGTGCTGAGCCGGTTATCCGGGAAGAAGAACCTGTTTTAGCTGCAACCGGAGCAGCACCGGAAGGTCGTGGGATCGAAGCTAAAAAAAGAGGCCCCGGAAAAATCTGGACTTATCTGCCGATTATCATTGTCAGTATAGCTGTACTCTTTTTTGCAGCCTACTATAAAAGCACACAGCCTAACGCTTCAAAGACCGGTATTACATCTTACTCAGCGCCTGAGTTTCAGTTCCCAGCTTTTCGCGAAGAGGCATTAGGGAAACTTTTGTCTGAGAGTAAGTCATCAGGACCGCGTCTGCCTGTTTTCCGTGAACAGGCCTTCCAGGCCCTGTTGGATGGGAGGTCTGATAAGAAAAAATGACCTGCTGTATTTTTATGAAATATTTTTGATTAGCTTTAGCAGCTTTTCGGCTGAGTCTTTATTGAGACGTTTAAGTTTATTGTAACATTCCATGGCTTTCTTTTTGCTCCCGATTCTTGTATAAACTATTCCAAGACCCGTAAGAGCATCAACATGTTCAGGCGCGAGTTTTACTGCTTTTTGGAACTCTGAAACGGCCTCATTGAATTTGTTAAGAAAAAACAGACAGTACCCGATTCCATTATGATAATCCGGAGTATCAGGTGATAGTGCCGAGGCCTTTTTTAACTGTGTAAGCGCTTTGGACGGCTTGTTTAGTTTAAGGAGCACAGCTCCGTACCAGCCGTTAAGTTCAGGGCTGTCCGGCCATTTTGATAAATTCGTTTTAATAATTTTCAGTGCATCCCCGTAATTCCGTTTGTTCACTTTACCTGATATGCTTTCGAATAACTCCCTCCCGGGCCCGGTTTTTTCACGATGGGGGGCTTTATTAACATCTTTATCGACCTGTAAATTTGTATCCCGTGGAATAGCTTCCGGCGCGGGCGATTTAGTTACAGAAAGCGCATCCCCGCTGTATGACTTTACAATTCTTTCGTTTTTAAAATATGCCTTCATTACAACTGCGGATCCAATGTGAGCCCTGTTTGCCCGCAGAAGTTTTTCTGCCGGAACACGATTGTCGAACTTTCCGAGCCTGACAGAAAAGTATTTGCCGATTTTTTCGATCCTTAGAAAGTCAAGGTCTTTCCTGTCAAGTGTTTGCGCGACACGATTAAACTCTTTTTCGGCAGGCGGCAAAGTTATGAAACTCCCTGATTGTATTGTGTAAATTGACTGAGTTGAGTAAGAGGAAGCCGGCAGTATAAATAAACAAAGAAATAATACGAACAAAAATGTGTTGTTTCTTCTTAACATTAGTCCTTTTCCTGATTATAGTATATCAAATTTTAAATAAAATTTTTTTTGTCAACCGGATGATTAGGCATTTTTTCAGCGTGATTGACTTGATAGAAAAAAGACATATGGTATATAGTATCAGCATCAAGTTTTTGATTCCAGGAGCATCTCTTGTAATATGCGAATTGAACGAATTGAGTTAATAGGCTTTAAGTCGTTTTCCGAAAAGACCGCTTTCAACTTTCACCCCGGAACCACTGCTGTTGTCGGGCCGAACGGCTGCGGCAAAAGCAATATAGTTGACGCCTTTAAGTGGGTACTTGGAGAGCAGAGCGCCAAAAGCCTCCGGGGAGACAGCATGGAAGACGTCATTTTTTCAGGCTGTGCCTCCAAAAAGCCCAAAGGCATGGCTGAAGTAACACTTTATATATCCGGGATCAGCAACGGCAGCTCTCCCGATTCGGGCGAAATTTCGGTCACGCGGCGCCTTTACAGGTCCGGTGAGAGCGCGTACCTCATGAACAAGGTCCCCTGCAGGCTTAAGGACATAAGGAACGTGTTTCTTGATACCGGGCTTGAACTGAAGACGTATTCCGTGCTTGAGCAGGGAAGGATAGACGCCATACTAAATTCAAAGCCTCATGAGAGAAGGTTTTTAATAGAGGAAGTGGCCGGTGTCATGAAATACAATGTCCGCAGGGAAGAGGCCGTTCGCAAGCTTGAGGCTTCCCTGTCCAATCTCCAGCGCCTGGCGGACATAGTCGCGGAGGTTAAACGTCAGATCAATTCAATTGACAGGCACGCAAAGCGCGCCGAGAGGTACAAGCGGCTGTTTGATGAGGCGAAAAATATTGAACTAAAGGTGGCTGTCAGGGATGCGGCGGAGCTTGACAATGAACTCGCTAATTTTACGTCGTCAGAGGAAACACTTAAATCAAAAGAGACCGAACTCTCAACAGATATTCATTCTTCAGAAGCCGCGTTGGAAGAGAAAAAACTCGTTTTCATTGAAGAGGAAAAAGTCCTTGACGAACTTCACAACAGGCTCAGTCGCGCGGAGAGGAACTTTGTAGAAGAAAAAGGCCGGATCACTCTCCTTAAGAGTAACTGTGAGAACCTGACGGGCAGGCTTGAACGGCTGGTCGCGCGTGATAATGAGCTCACAGCGGCAAAGGAAGATACCGGCGCGCGGATCCAGGTCCTGGAAACGAGGAGCCAGGGGATCAATACAGAGCTTTCAGAAACAGGGAAAGTTCTGGACTCCCGGAATGAGATCTTTTCATCATTCGAGAATGAGATCGTGGACTCAGAGCAGAATCTTGAAGTCAAACGTAAGGATGTCTTTAATAAGGCGGATGAGATCAGCAGCCTGAAAAATGAGATCAGCAGCCTTTCACTGATAATTGAGAACCTCAACAGAAAAGAAGAAAAGAACTTCGCGGAGATCAATGTGCTTAAGGAAAGCGTGTCATCGATCGATGCTTCCATAAAACAGGCTGAAGATGAGTTCGGCGTCAGGGACAGGAAGCTGGAAGACAGTAATAAAACAAAACAGGGACTAATTGAAGATATAGACGGGAAAAAAAGAGCGTTGACCTCAAAGGCAGAGGTTCTTTATAAGGACAGGGAAGATCTGGCCGCTATAAGCTCCAGGGCCGAGTCATTAAAGGAGCTTGATACAGGCGGCAAAAAAGCCTTCAGGGACAATATAAAGGTATTATGCCGGGTAGCCGACATTTTCGAGACCCTACCGGAGCATGAGACAGCTATTGAGGCCGTACTTGGCGACAAATTAAGCGCCGCGGTCGTGGACGACGACCAGGAGATCAAAAAGGCGCTGGACCTTATAAAAAAAGAAAAAATAAACAGGAGCGGATTTATTCCCGCGAATATATCGCCTGCTTCCCGTCCCTTGTCTTCTGTTCCCCTGCCGGGCGGTGTAGTGGGTTACGCGCTTGATCTTGTAAAGGTCAGGGAGGGTTTTGACAGGATCGCGGCCGCGCTGTTGAGTGATGTGATCATCGTTAATGACCTGGATACGGCGTTTGACCTGCGGCACGCGTCTCTTCAGGCGTTATCAAAAGAATCAGGCCCCAGGTACTTTGTAACGCTTGACGGCGAGGTGCTTGAACCATCAGGCGTGGTTTTTGGCGGTCAGGAAAAAGGTGTTTTAAAGATAAAACGTGAAATCAGGGAGATCCAAAAAGACATAGAGGCCAGAAGGTCACATGTCCTCTCTGCGGAAAAAGAGGTATCGGCCATTAAAAGCGATATAGCCTCTGCTGAAAGCAGCCTCGCGGCCATTGACAGCGAAATAAGCGAGGTTGAAAAAGTGTATCATGAGCTCCGGCTGAAAATAGCCGGCCTGCATGAGGAGAATGGAAAGGAGCAGAGAAGACTCGGCCTCCTGTCAGCTGAAGTACAGGAAGAGAGAAAAGAAAAGGACAGCTCCATACATGCTTTGGACGCGAAGAACAGGGATTGTGCCGTTCTTGAGGACCAAAGGCGTTCCATAGAAGATGAGATCAAAGACGTGCAGGACAGGATCACGGAAAAGAAGTTCCGGCTTGAAACCCTGCGTGCGGAGCTTACAAAGGCGATGTTGTCCCGGACCGCCATCAGGGAGCAGTTGGACGCGCTTTCCAGGGAGAGGGAGAGGCTGGATTCTGACCTGACCGCGATAGAGAAGAAGAAAGAGGAAATGTCAAAAGAGCGTGTTGATATTGAGACAGACAGGGCCCGGAAAGAGAACGAGATAAAGGGAAAAGAAGGAGCTCTTGGATCATCTGTGGCAGTGATAAGTCAACTGAAGGAAGAACTTTCCAGTGCCAGGGAGAAGATCGAGTCAAAAACAGCAGAGCTGAGGCTGATGGAAAAACGGCAAAAGGCCTTTGTCGACGACCTGACGTCCGTCCGCAAAGAACTTTCTCACGCGGAGGTGAAAAAGACCGAGCTGTCTCTCAGGCTGGGCCACATAAAAGAGGATCTGAAAAGGACATACGCTGTTGACATGGACAGTGATACAGACGAACTGAGCCGGCTGGGGCCTCTGCTGCCTGAGGAAGAGGAAAAGCTTAATGCTCTGAGAGAGAAACTTCAGGGTATGGGGACTGTTAATCTCGGTACTCTTGAGGAGCTTGAAGAGCTGAAGACCAGGCATGATTTTCTGACAAAACAGCAGAACGATCTTATCGAGTCCATAACAAGTCTTCAGGAAACGATCTCAAAAATAAACAGGACGACCCAGAAAAAACTCGCGGACGCGTTCGAAGCGCTTAATGAAAAATTCAAGGAGGTCTTTACCGTTCTTTTCGGCAAGGGCAGGGCAGAGCTTATCCTTACCGAGGGAAGTATCCTTGAAGCGGGCATTGAGATAGTTGCCCAGCCCCCCGGGAAAAAACTTCAGAACCTGATGCTTCTTTCCGGCGGTGAAAAGGCCCTGACGGCGCTTTCGCTGCTTTTCGCGGGTTTTATGATCAAACCCACACCATTGTGTCTTCTTGACGAGGTGGATGCACCGCTGGATGAATCAAACACAGAGAGGTTCGCGGCCCTGTTAAAGGAACTCGTTAAAGAGATCCAGTTCATTGTGATTACCCATAACAGGAGGACAATGGAGGCGGCTGATTACCTGTACGGAGTGACCATGGAGGAGCCGGGCGTTTCAAAGGTAGTATCAATGCACCTCGCAGAGGTAGTTTAGGCGATGGAAATAAAATTTGAGGGATGTGAGGCAAAGGGTAAGCTGTCCGCGAGTATAGTCGGCGGCGCGGAGATCGAAGTGTTGAAGATCAGCACGGAAGGCATGTTTTTTGAGACGACCAACAAATTGAACATGAACTCCTATTACAGGTTCCAGCTGACCCGCGAAGATAAAAAAGGCATACTTCCGGCAAAGACCCTCAGTGTCCTGATGAAAGGAACGGTCCGGAAGAACAGAAGGACCATGACACTCTATCAGGTCGCTGCTGAATTTAAAGATCTGAAAGATAATGAAAAAACGTTTATTGAGTCAGTTGTAGATGACATATTAGAGTCTGCTATGCCTGTGATCGAAGATCAAGTCAAGGGCGCAAAGATGCGCGTTAAAAAATAACCCCTTCCGCGCGGTAACTGGACCGGTGTCAGGGTCCTGCAAACTGATACTCTTTGGAAATCTGTCGCAATGAAAAATATCAAAGATATATTACCCCATAGAGTGTTAACTGAGCCGGAGGACCTCTTTTGTTACGGTTTTGACGCCTCCAGTAAAATGGGGCGTCCGCTTGCCGTTGTCAGGCCCGTCAGTACAGATGAGGTTTCCAGGGCCGCTGCTTTTGCGTTTAAACATGGTATTCCGCTTGTACCCAGAGGCGCTGGTTCCGGGATGACGGCAGGGGCCGTACCACTGAAGGATTCTGTGATAGTTTCACTTGAGGCAATGAACAGGGTCCTGGAAATAGACGACAAAAATCTTGTAGCAGTGGTAGAACCCGGGGTCATCAATGCGCGCTTACAGCACATGCTGGAATCCAAAGGGCTTTTTTATCCTCCTGACCCTTCGAGCATGGATTTTTGCACGCTTGGAGGTAATGTGGCTGAAAATGCCGGCGGTCCGCGCGCGTTAAAATATGGCGTTACAAAGGATTATGTCCTTGGCCTGGAGATTGTGCTTCCTGACGGCAGTGTGCTCACAACCGGGGTAAAGACATATAAAGGGGTGGTCGGCTATGACCTGACAAGGCTCGTGGTCGGTTCTGAAGGGACTTTGGCCTTTATAACAAAGATCTTTTTAAAGGTATTGCCGCTTCCCGAAGAGACAGTAACCCTTCTATGCGCTTTCACTCAGATGGACAAAGCCGCTACAGCGGTTTCCAGGATCATATCAGCAAAAATAATTCCAGGGGCCCTGGAGTTCATGGACCGCGAGACGGTCCGCGCTGTTGAGGATTACAAACCATTTGGTCTGCCGGGGGATGCGGAGGCACTGCTGTTAATTGAAGTGGACGGACCCGGGATCTCCGTGCCGGAGGCAGCCGAGGAAATAGCTTCCATCTGCGGTTCACTGGGCGCGGAAGTTAAAGTGGCTGACGATGTCTTTTCAAAACAGAGGCTCTGGGAGGCGCGGAGGGCGATATCTCCGGCCCTTTACCGCGTTAGCCCGTCAAAGATCAATGAGGACGTTGTGGTCCCAAGGGGTAAGATCCCGGATATGCTGCGTTCGCTCAGGGACATATCTGACAGGTACCGCGTAAAGATAGTGAATTTCGGACATGCCGGAGACGGTAATATCCATGTGAATATAATGACCGACAGGAACGATAAGGAAGAGTACCAGAGGGCGGAAAAGGCTGTCAGGGAGGTTTTTGAGGCGGCATTGGCGCTTGGAGGGACCATTTCCGGAGAGCACGGCATAGGTCTGACAAAAGCGGGATATTTGGGAATGGAGCTTTCTCCTGAGAATATAATGCTTATGAAAGGGATAAAGAAGGTTTTTGACCCTAAAGGCATAATGAATCCGGGCAAGATATTCTCCGCAGGCAGGTAGAAAGAAACAATTTAAAATCTAAAATGTAAAATCTAAAATGTAAAATCTCTCTACTTCCTGATGATTGACAACGGTCTGCGAATCCTGTTAGTATTTTTGAAATTGATGTAAAACCTTGAGTTCAGAAAAATCCAGAGTTTCAGTTAGAAGGGAGAAAAATTTACTCATGAAAGTTATTTTAAAGGAAAACATTGACGACCTCGGCATAATGGGCAGTGTGGTAAGCGTTGCGAATGGATATGGGAGGAATTATCTTATTCCTAAGGATCTGGCAGTTGAGGCAAACCCGAAAAACATAAAGAGATTCGAACACGAGAAAAAAATAATTCTAAAAAAGGCTGAAAATGTGAAGAATACCGCGGATAAACTCGCAGTGAAAATTTCCAGCATAAAATTGATCATAGAGGTCAACGCCGGAGAGGATGACAAACTGTTCGGCTCTGTAACTACCAGGGATATTGCCGAGGCTATTTCAAAGCAGGGGGTAGAAGTTGATAAGCGAAAGATCGTTATACCTGACGAGCAGATAAAGCGTCTTGGCACATATGATGTGCTTGTGAAGGTCCATCCGGAAGTCACGGCAAAAGTAAGTCTGGAGGTTTGCCCCGCCAGGAAGGAAGAGTAAAGCAGGTCAGACGGTGTAAAAACCGGCTAATTATCAGCTTCCATCCCGGTTCATCTTGAGGGACGGAAAAGAGTCACAGACCATGAAACAGCTTGAAGCAACCCTTGACCGATTACCACCCCAGAACATCGAAGCGGAGCAGTCTGTCCTCGGCGCCGTACTGCTTGAAAATGAGGCGCTTGCATCCGTGATCGAGGTACTGCTTCCGGAAGACTTTTATAAGGATGCTCACAAGAAGATCTTCCTGGCAATGCGGGAGCTTTATGAAAAGAACGAGCCTATTGATCTGATCACTCTCACAGAGCAGTTAAGCAGAAAGGACCAGCTTGAAGAAATAGGCGGCGCGTCGTATCTCAGCGCTATCGTGAACCAGATCCCCACATCTGCCAATATCAAATACCATTCAAAAATAGTTAAGGAAAAATCTCTTGTAAGAAACCTTATCAGAACGGCTACTGAAGTTGTTACCATGAGCTATGATGAGGGGGTTGAAGTGAATGACCTTCTTGACAAGGCGGA
This sequence comes from bacterium BMS3Bbin08, assembly GCA_002897775.1. Classification (GTDB taxonomy): domain Bacteria; phylum Nitrospirota; class Thermodesulfovibrionia; order UBA6902; family BMS3Bbin08; genus BMS3Bbin08. Next base: position 185,716 of record BDTR01000029.1, read on the forward strand.
GACAAAGATGTTCGCGTTGTCCGAAAAGATGGTTAAAGGCTCTTTCGTGCATGTTAAGGACGTATTAAAGGACACCATCGAAATGGTCGATAAGCTCTATAACACAAAAGAGCTTATAACAGGACTGCCGACAGGGTTCAGAGACCTTGATGAAAAGACGACCGGTTTTCATCCCGGAGACCTGATAGTTGTCGGGGCAAGGCCTGGAATGGGAAAGACCGCTTTTTGTCTCAATATCGCCACATACGTAGGGATCCACGTTAAGGTCCCGGTCGCGCTCTTCAGTCTTGAGATGTCAAAAGAGCTTATAGTTTTGAGGATGGTGTGCGCCGAGGCAGAGGTTAATTCCCAAAGCGTTCGATCGGGATATCATACCAGGGAGGATTACAGAAAACTTGTCAATGCCGCGGGCAGGCTGGCTGAGGCGCCGATATTTATAGATGATTCGTTCAACACAGTGCTCGAGATAAGGGCGAAAGCGCGCAGGCTGAAAGCGGAGCATGGTCTGGGGCTTATAATTGTGGATTACCTTCAGCTTATGAGAGGGGAAGGCAGCTATATCGCGAGGGAGCAGGTTGTATCCGATATCTCGCGTTCGTTCAAGGCGCTGGCAAAGGACCTGTCTGTGCCTCTTATCGTGATAAGCCAGCTTAACAGGAGCTGTGAGCAGAGGGGGGACGACAGGCATCCTCTTATTGCCGACCTCAGGGAGTCCGGCGCGATAGAACAGGATGCCGATACAATATTGTTCCTGTACCGGGCTGATTATTACAAGGCAAAGGATGCCGAGGCCGGTGTTGCTGATCTGGACATAGCAAAGCAGAGGAACGGACCCACTCAAAGGATTAATCTGACTTTCATTGATAAGCTTACAAAATTCAAGGATTACAGCCCCAGACGTGATTATATTGACGAGGATTAGTTCTAAAAATCAATATTAAGGGGCTGAGAGTTTTCAAATGAGGCGCATGCCCGCGGTAGCCGGACAATTTTATTCTGCTTCTTCAGCAGGACTTTTGGAAGAAGTTAAAAGGTGTATTGATCCGTCCGCTGCAAAAGAAAAAGCCATTGGCATTGTCTCACCGCATGCGGGGCTTGTTTACTCGGGCGCTGTCGCGGGCGCGGTGTACTCGCGGATCGAATCCCCCCACACTTTTGTACTGATCGGACCTAACCACACAGGCGCGGGCAGACCTGTTTCGATAATGACCCATGGTGAATGGGATATCCCCACAGGCACCTTAAAGATAGACAATGTTCTTGCCGAAAAAATACTGGGCAACTCTGAGATCATCGAGCTTGACAACTCCGCTCACCTGATGGAGCATTCACTTGAAGTGCAGCTGCCCTTTATCCTGCGTCTTTTCCCGGAGGCCGGGATAGTTCCTGTTACCATGATGACTCCCGATGTTTCGGGACTGGATTCCTGCAGGCTGATCGGCGGGGCAGTGGCAGACGCTGTTCAGGACGCCGGATATCCGGTCACTATTGTCGCGAGTTCGGACATGACCCACTATGAGTCCGACTCCATGGCTCGGACAAAGGATAATAAAGCCATTGACAGGATCATCGCTTTAGACCCTGAGGGGCTTTACAGGACCGTGATAAAGAACGGGATAAGCATGTGCGGGTTTGCCCCTGCCACAGCAATGCTTTACGCCGCGAAACAGCTTCAGGCACGCGAGGCCTCCCTTGTCAAATATATGACCTCCGGTGAGACCAGCGGAGACTACAGTTATGTAGTGGGTTATGCCGGGATAATCGTGAAGTAAGCCCCCTGTTTACCTTCCATTTTTGTCGAAAAAAACGGCCGGACTATTTAATACTTGAATAAGTTAATAAATTTTATTTATAATTAACCTCTTCTTACAGAACAAATAATATTCCAGGAGGCCAGATGAATAAAAAGAAAAACGCGGTCATTTCATGTTTTTTTGCCATTCTTCTCAGCCTGATTTTTTTCGGAGGCCCGCTAAGCGCCGCGGAAGAGGGGTCTTGTATTACATCCAGGTGCCACGCTGATATGGGTAAGGATAAATACGTTCACGGGCCCGTGGCCGCCGGCGAATGTGCCGTGTGCCACGGTGAATCTAAAAAACACAAGGACAGTCCCAGGAGGAATAAGTTCGGCGCCATCAAGGATAAGGATATCGCGGGTGTCTGCTTCAAATGCCATGAACAGTTCGAGACAAGAAAATTTACGCACGAGCCCGTAGAAACCGGGGAGTGCGTGGCCTGCCATGACCCGCACGGTTCTCCTTATAAGTTCCAGCTTTTATCAAAAGGGGGAGAGATATGTTTTGAATGTCATGACAATGAGATAGTGGCCGGCGAGTTTGTGCATGGACCGGCTGCCGTAGGCGGGTGTGTCGCGTGCCACGAACCCCATACAGCCAACTATAAAAACAACCTTAAAGCCAAAGGTCCTGCGCTATGTTTTATGTGTCATACGGACCAGGCCGAGGCGTTTCAGAAGGGAAAGGTCAAACACAAACCTGTTACTGAAGATTGTACGGAATGTCATAACCCCCATTCAGCCGCGAAACAGTTCATGCTGGCCAAGAAAGCGCCGGAGCTTTGTTTTGGCTGCCATAAAGAAATGGAAAAATGGGTCAGTGCCGCCTCTGTCAAGCATGGAGCGCTTTCAACAGAGAAGTCCTGCCTGAACTGTCATAACGCTCATGTCTCCGATATAGATAAAATGCTCGCTCTGCCCCCGATGGACCTGTGTCTGGGCTGTCATGACAGGGTGCAGAAAAGGGCTGACGGGACTTTCATCACGAACATGAAAAAACTGCTGGAAGAGAAGAAAAACCACCACGGACCAATACGGCAGAAAGACTGTTCCGGCTGTCACAATACGCACGGCTCGGATAATTTCCGGATGTTAAGAGAGGCATATCCACCGACTTTTTATATACCTTTTGATGTAGGCCAATACGCTCTGTGTTTCAGCTGTCATGAAAAATCACTTGTGCTTGACCCCGAGACAACCAAGCTGACCAACTTCCGTAACGGCAGTATGAACCTCCATTTCAAGCACGTTAATAAACCGGAGAAAGGAAGGACATGCCGTTCGTGTCATAAGACGCATGCCAGTAATCATCCAAAACATATCAGGGAATCCGTTCCTTTCGGGACCTGGGAGCTGCCGGTTAATTATGAGAAAACAAAAACAGGCGGGAGCTGCACCCCGGGATGCCATAAGCTCAAAAAATATGATAGAGTAAAAAAGGCGGTGAATAAATGAAGATCACTATTATACTTTTCTCGCTTTTTGTTTTACTCAACCCGTATGCTCACGCGGACGCCGTAAGCATCCCGATGGGCGGGTCCGCGCCTGATTTTTCCCTGGAATCAATTGAAGGAAAGACCGTTTCGATCGATGATTTCAGGGGAAAAGTGACGGTGCTGATCTACTGGAGGCCCGACCAGAAGCGTTCGGTTCTGGCGCTGAAAGACGGCATGGAACTATACAGAAGTTACAGGGAAAAAGGAGTAGAAGTCGTTACTCTGGTTGCGGATACCGAAAAAAAAGAAGATGTGCTTAAGTCAGTGAAAAAAGCAGGCGTTGAATTCCCGGTGCTGATGGACACAGACAGAAAGGTATATGGAGATTATGGCATAAGGGTATATCCATCAACCGTCATTATCGACAAAGAGGGCAAGCTCAGCTATGACATCCCCGGACACGCGGTCACTTACAGGAGCGCTGTTGAAGGCTATGTCCGGCGCCTGCTTGGAGAGATAAACGACGAGGAACTGAACGGCATATTGAACCCGCATAAAGAGAAGAAAGATAAATCAGCGCTTGAAGCAGAGAGGAGATATAATCTCGCGCTTAAGTTCACTGAATCCGGACTTAATGACCAGGCGATAGATGCCTTAAATAAATCGATCGAGGCCAAATCTGATATAGCCAAGTCTTATATACTTCTTGGCTTTTTGCTCCTGGAGGACAAAGAGGCTGACGCGGCTTTAGATGCCTTTAACAAGGCGATAAAGCTTGAACCCGGATCACATGACGCGAAAACAGGTATTGGCGGAGCCCTTATTTTAAAAGGGGACCTTGACGGCGCCATTGAGATTCTTAACGATGCCGCGAAGGCGAACCCTTACCCGCAAAAAACGTATTATGAGCTTGGCATGGCTTATGAGCTTAAGGGTGAAAAGGATAGCGCGATAAAGATGTATAAAAAGGCCCTTGACAAGATCGTCAAAAAGAAAATTCTTCCCTCATCAATGTCTAAATAAAAGTGAAGAAAATTGTTTGTTCAGTTGTTTTCCTCCTCACCTTTGTTATGTCCGCGGAGGGCGGCAGAAGCGTTCTGACTGTCAATTACCCTCCGGACAGGACCGTAATGGAGCTTGACCTGCTAAGCGTTTCTCTCGGCCTGCCGCAGGGTTCTGCGGACATGATAAAAGTACGCGTTAATGATGAGGAGCGGATAAGCATTGTTCCTGACAGCGGGTTCGAATGTTTTACAGTCAGGTTAAGCCCTGGCGTTAACGCGATTGACGTGACAGCATTTAAAAAAGGAAGGGAAATAGACAGTGTTGAATTCAGCGTTTTCCGGCGTTCAGACCTTGAAGCCGCGTATCAAAAGGCGCCCGCGGATTTCCAGAAGGATTATTTTCATTCGAAAAAGCGGAAAGAATGTGCTGAGTGTCATGTGCTGGTACCCACTGATGCCGACAAAAAACCCGTAAACCCGGCGTCCTTCAAGGCCGCGCTGCAAGAAGGTGATAAACAGGCGATCGCGTCTTCGTCGACCTGCTATTCATGCCACAGCAAAATAACGTCATATCCGTATGTTCACGGGCCTGCCTCTGTATGGAGCTGCCTGAGCTGTCACGATGCTGAGACTGAACCCATGTATATGGTCAAGAAACCGGATGCGGAAGTATGTTTTAGCTGCCATGTTGAGCAGGGCAGGGACTGGGGGGCCAAAAAGTTTATCCACGGCCCGGTCAATACCGGCAAGTGCGCCATATGTCACAGCCCCCATGCTTCGGACAACCCGTTTAACCTTTTGAAGCCGACCTGGTTCCTGTGCACAAGCTGCCATCAGAAGAATGCTTCAGGCAGGCATATAATAGCAGGGTATGTTTACGGGGACAGTCACCCTACGCGCGGAAAGCCTGACCCCTTAAGGAACGGCAAAGAGCTTACCTGCGCGAGCTGCCATAATCCGCACGCGTCTGACTATCCGAGGCTCTGGGCGCTTAGTGCCGGGAGCGCGTTTGAATTATGCCAGATGTGCCATCAGAAATAACTGCCCTGAAAAACCCGACGAAAATTAATCAATGAAACTGTTATAATATAGATCTAAAATACTGTTATTTGCTTCTGTTAAGCTGTATCCCGGTTTATTGATCTTCCCTGTGGTATTACCACTGGGAATCCTGAACGTTTAGTGAGCATTAGTGAACGCATATTAATAATAGATTCCTTCCCTACGTTGTGTTACCAGAGGTAACACTAATGTAAGGACTTTTTTATTATTATAATTCGTTCGCTTCAAGCGAACTTTGCATTTTAAACAGAACATATCTGACACAAAAATGAGGAGACTAGAATGTCTAAACTGGATCCGGTAGTTACCACCAAACTTTCCCTGAAATCGAAATTTAAATTTAAATGCCATAAGGGTATCAAGTGTTTTACCCTATGCTGCAGCAATATAGATATCCTGCTAACGCCTTATGACGTCCTGAGAATTAAGAACAGGCTGGGGCTGACGTCAGATGAGTTTCTGTCAAAATACACTTATATGAAGGTCGATGAAAAATCCTCGCATCCGTACGCCATGCTTAAAATGAAGGATGATAAAGAAAGGGCATGCCAGTTTGTTACACCTGATGGCTGTACGATATACACTGACAGGCCTGCTAACTGCCGTTACTATCCCGTAGGGCAGGGGACCTTAAGGAAAGACAGCGGAAAGGGGCCTGAGGACGAAGAGTTCTATTTCTTTATTAATGAACCCCATTGTCTTGGTTTCAATGAGGACAAAGAGTGGACAGTGGAGTCATGGCGCGCCGATCAGGAGGTTGACCTTTACGATCAGATGAACAGGGAGTGGAAGAGCGTCCAGCTAAGAAAAAATCTTCCGGGCCGGCCCGGCCTGGACGGCAGGAAGCAGGCGCAATTCTTTCTGGCGAGTTATGATATTGACGGCTTTAAAAGATTTATATTTGACAGCAGGTTTCTGGACATTTTTGAGCTTGACGATGAGACCGTTGAAAAGTTAAGGAATGACGAGGTGGAACTGATGAAGTTCGGGGCTAAATACATCAAATATATAATGATGCTCGAGCAGACCTTAAAGGTCAGGGAGGATGTGCTTGAATCAGAAAAAAGCACGCCTGCTGAAAACAAATAACCCTGCCTGATATAACTTTATGAATAGCCGGATGTCATTTTTGGTAAAGATTGTGGCAGTACTTTTGACCTCTGTTTTATGTCTGCCGGGTGTCGGTTATTCCGCATACAGCTATCCCGGAGAAAACCAATATAGAGAAACTCGTTTCACGCTTGATCCTGTCCTGAAACTTATACAGAACCTGCAGAGTGAAAAATTTGGTATTAGAAGGAGAGCTGTATGGGCGCTGGGAGAGAGCAAAGACCCCCGGGCGATCGGGCCCCTGCTGGAAATTTTAAAAGATGAGAACAGGTCCGTTCAGGTAAACGCGATTTACGCCCTTGGCAGGATGGGTGTATTGGCAGTAGAGCGCCTTATTGAGGCCCTGAAAGATGAGGATAGAGTCATCAGGACAACTGTCGCGAAAGTCTTTGGCAAGATGAGAGATCCTGAAGCGGTGGAGTCCCTTATCGCGGCCCTCGAGGATGAGAACCCTTATGTCAGGCTTAATGCGGCGACAGCTTTAGGCAGTATCAAGGACAGCCGCGCGGTTGAACCGTTGATAACTGTACTTAATGAAGATGAGAATGCTTACGCTCGAAAGAACGCGGCCCTGGCTTTGGGCAGGATCCGGGATCCCGAAGCCATGGAGCACCTTATTGAAGCGCTGAACGATGAGAGCGCGATTGTCCGAAGGAGTGCTGTTCTGGCGCTGAGGATCATGAAGGACCCCCGGGGGATCGAAGCCCTGATCTCATCCCTGAGTGACGATGATCAGAAAGTCAGAGACAGTTCAGCAGATGCTCTCAAGCATATAACAGGCAGGAATTTCAGGCTGGATGCCCAGCAATGGAAGAAGTGGTGGGAGCAGAACAAAAAAGCAGGGTCTGAATAAAACCTTAATCCTTAAAGTAAAGCTTTAAGTCGTTCCTGTAATCCCTTGGCTTTATTGATTTTTTAGAATCTTCCATGAATAAAAGGCGTATGCACTCTTTGTTCATTTATATTTTTTTCTGTTTTTTAAGGCTCCTTAAAAAAGCCTTGACTACTCCAGGGTCAAATTGCGTTCCTGAATGTTTTTTAAGCTCGGCTATAGCGTAGTCTAAGCCGGGGTTGGACCTGTAAGGCCTGTCCTCTGTCATTGAATCAAAAGAATCAGCCACATGAAGTATCCTTGCGCACAGAGGTATGTCTTCGCCCTTGAGTCCGTCAGGGTACCCCTTGCCGTCAAATCTTTCATGATGGTGCCTTATCAGGGGGATCACGTCCTTTAATTGTTTAATGCCCTCCAGGATCTTTTCTCCCTGAGAAGGGTGTTTCTTTACAATTTCATACTCTTCGGGCCGCAGTTTTGAGGGTTTGTCAAGAAGATAATCGTAAGTGCCTATCTTTCCGATGTCGTGGAGTAATCCGGCCAGTTTCAGATTTTTTGTCTGGCCCTCATTATAACCCATTTCCAGTGCGATCTGGCCGGCATATAGCGCTACATTCTCAGAGTGGCCTTTTGTCCAGGGGCTCTTGGCGTCCAGGGCGTTGACCATTGCAGTGGTGAGCTTTATAAAAAGTTCCTCAAGTCCCATGTATGATTCTGTGAGATCCTCCAGCATATTGAAAAACGCGTCCCTGCTGTTCTGTATTTCTTCGTGGGTGTTTTTGAATTTCTTAAGCTCTGTTATGTCACTGAACGAACGAATTACCCCTATTATCCGGCCGTTCTTATCACGCACGGGAGATGTCATTACACTGAGATATCTTTCAAGGGATGGTTCCAGGATCTCGTATATTTCCGGCTTTCCGGTCTTTAGAGTTCTCTGCATCGGGCAACTTTCAGGAGGGGCCGTATCCGAGCAGTGGAACAGCTGATAGCATTTCATATCCGCTATATCACCTGCTTTCTTAAAGAAGTCAAAGAACGGACCATTAGCCATTACAATATCAAACTCCGTATCGTGGACAGAGAGCGGGTACGGCAGGGAATTTATCAGGGGCCGCCAGCCTTTTATATGGTCTTCAAGAGACTCGCGGTCAATGTGCCTGTGTTTTATCGATTTCATGACTGCCCGCGTTTGGAAAGAACGTTGTTTAAGCTTTTTATTTCTTTTTTAAGGTCTATCATTTTCAGTTCTCGTCCAACCGCCATTTTGTGAAACTTCTCAAGTTCATTGATCCTCTTTTTGAGCTCTTTCTGGGACTGTATAAGTCCCTGCTGTGTATTTTTTAGTTCTGAGATGTCAGTGGCCATGATGATCGTGTGGAGGAATTTACCATTTTCGTCATGGATCGGATAACAGCTCAAATACAGCCAGTGCCCTGTTTCCGTCTGTATTTCGATATTGGTTAAGAGCTCTGTTTTTTTCTTGTTAATTATAACAGACGGGAAAAAATCGGTGTACTTATGTCCGATTATCTCATCATACGGTTTACTTACAAATTCAGCAAAGCTCTTGTTGAACCTGGTGACCGTAAACTCCCTGTCGACCAGCATTATAAGTTCCTTTGCATTGTCAAAGGTCATTTCCCAGGCCGCTTTCGCGGTTTCTATTTCATCTTCTATTTTCTTGCGCTCGGTAATGTCCCTGACAATATGGATCAATCCTGAAAGCTTATTTCTGCTGTCAAACCGGGGGATCGCCCTGATCTCGATGTACCTGTTAAGGTGCGGCTCAAAGACCTCGAAAGTAGCGGGCTTTTCTGTTTTAAGGCAGGAACAGCTGGGACAGCGCTCTGGCGGATGGTCTGTGCCGTGATAATACTTAAAACATTTTGTTTCATCGGTTTTTAAAAGCTGCAGTCCAAGTATCTTGTCAGCGGCCTTATTGGCCCTGATGATATTGAAGTCCTTGTCATGGATGGTGATCATATCAGTGATCGTGTCAAAGGTGTCCTTCCAGTCATGCCGGGACTGCAGGGTCTGTTCCTCCGCGCTCTTTCTTCCGCTAATGTCGATCCCCACGCCGATGAGATAGGGTATGTTATCTGTTGTAATGCGTATCCCGGTGAAATAATACGGCGTCTTTTTGCCTTTTTTTGACAGCAGGTCAGCTTCCATGTTGGCTTCACCTTTGGCAAACACATCCAGTATCTTCTCCTCGACAAACTTTTTGTCTTCCTCAGCAAAGAAATCAGAGGGTGTCATCTTTGATATTTCCGCTCCTGAATATCCGGTAATGATCTCCACTCTTTTATTCCATCTTTTGAATTTTCCATTGCCGTCGATCAGATAAAAGACGCCCGGAAGGCTGTTTATCACTGATTCTGTGAAGACCTTCTCTTTTAGAAGCTGTTCCCCCGCTTTTTTGCGTTCGGTTATATCGCGAAGAGCGGCGAACATGTAAGGTTTACCGTCAATTTCATATCCGGTAAAAGTAATTTCAGAGGGGAAGACAGACCCTTCTTTTCTCTTGTTTATGCTTTCAATGGGCGGCACCTTTTTCCTCTGAGCCAGATCGAACAGCTCCTGATATTTTGCCCTATCATAAATAATATCGACGTCAGGAAACCCGAGTTTTAACAGCTCTTTCCCGGAATAACCCACCATCTCACAGGCGGTTTTATTGACATATTGAAACATCGTGCCCCTGCCCATCAGGAAGTGCGCGTCACTTGAATTGTCACTGACGAACTTGAACCGCCTCATATCTTCTTCTTTTTTCCTGATCTCGTTGAAAAGCTGCGCGTTGCGTATCGCAGAACCTACATACGCTCCGACCGCGGTGGCCAAAAGGATGTCCTCTTCATGAAGGACCTTGGGCGGCCGTGTCAAAATGTTCATTACTCCCACAATTTCGTCGGCCGCGAACAGCGTGACCCCGATAAAAGAATTAAGGCCTTCTGTCTTAACGACCGGGCGGGTGATGCGAGGATCATGAGAGGAATCCCTGGGTATATAGATCGTTTCGCCGGTCTGCGAAATACGGCCTGTCAAACCTTCACCGGGCATGATGAGCCGCTCCCTGTACTCTGACACAAAGGCGTCGGACAGGCCTATGGAAGAACCCCATTTCAGCTGTCCGGTGCTCTTATCCTTTAAAAATATCATGCCTACCGAGGCGCCGGAGGCCTCCAGTGTGCCAAGCAGTATGCCCTCGAGAACATTCTCCAGATTCAGGGTGGAGGAAGCCAAAGCTCCGATCTGCGAAACCATTTCCAGCTGGTTATGAGACCTCGTCAATTCCGCTGTTTTTAATTGGACCTCTTTTCCCAGTACCTTGCTGGTGCCGGATGTTTGGGCCAGAGCATAGAAAAAACCAAGGAGGATAATCAGGATCATTGACCCGAGGAGCAGGTTAAACCAGTAAAAGGCGGTCTCTTCAACAGATTTAAAGGACTGGCTCGCGAGTATAAGGATAACTGCCGCCAGAAGCATAGTAATGCCGGCTATTATCCAGGGTCTTAGTGGTTTTCCGAAAATATTATTTATTTTCATTGTCTGTTAATATTCGTACAAATTTTTATACTTAATATCAGTTTTATTTTTGATCTGCTGCTTTAATTTTACCATGAACTCTTTTTTAATAGTGAAGCCTCCCCGTGATAAATCGCGGGGCTTTCTGGCAAAGGCTGGTAAGGGGGGGATCGAAACAGCCGCTCGGGCATAATTTTTCTATTTCTGATAAATTATTTCCATGCAGAATATTCAAAGGGCCGCAAAGACAGCCGGTATAATAATAATCGGGGACGAGATACTGTCAGGAAAGGTGCAGGATGTAAATTCTTTCTATCTGGCTACTGAATTAAGGGCCCTTGGGGTAGAAGTAAAGCGCATATCTGTCATACCTGACGCAATAGAGGTGATCGGCAGGGAGACTGCCGAATTTTCTGAAAGCTATGATTATGTCATTACAACCGGCGGGGTGGGGCCCACACATGATGATGTTACAATGAAAGGGGTGGCTCTTGGTTTTGGCGTTAAGCTTGTCGAACACCCGGAACTTCTCAGGATACTGTCTTCGAGGTACAAGGACCTTCTTAACGAATGGGTGCTGAAAATGGCGGAAGTGCCCGAAGGCTCTGAGATCATTGCCCGTGAGGATACGCGTTTCCCGATTGTTTTATTCAAAAATATTTTTATCTTTCCCGGGATCCCGGAATATCTTAAGAACAAGTTCCCGCTGATCAAAGAAAGGCTTGGTTCAGAACCTTTTTTTGTGAAGCGTATATACTTAAACGCCCATGAGGCTGAAATTGCGGAGATCCTTAACTCTGCCGTCAACGTGAGCAAAGAGGTCAGTATTGGTTCATATCCGGTGTTAGGCAATTCCGAATACAGGATAATAGTAACGGTTGACTCTAAATCCAAAGGATCCCTGGATAAGATTTTGAGCGTTCTAACAGATAGGTTCCCAAAAGAAATAGTTGTTAGAATCGAATAAAAAATTCAAGTAAACCCTATTAGAAGATCTTTGACATTCTAACGGGGTAAAAATTATCATTTGTCAATTAGCAATCAACAGTCAACAATTATCAATTATCACAGGGTTGATCGCCCATGTAAGTGCCATACCCAGGTAAAGCAGTGCCTCTACATCCAGGAACTCGGTGGCAGTTGAGTCCAGAAGGATTTTGCAGTCAGATTCAAAATCTTCATCTCCTGACCAGAAAAGAAGGAGAAAAGGGATCTTTGGCAACGGATACAATACATAACTGTGATCTGCTGAAAACCCGGCTGCTTCAGCGGCATTCATTGCCTTCAGCCGGGTCAGAAGGCCTTCCCCAGTCTTACCATACATCCCTGCCAGTTTTTTTTCACAGGCCTCATTAAAGCTGTTTGCCCTGATCAGACCGTTCTTTAGATCCCTGAAGGCGGTCCACTTTCCTGACAGACGGCCTCGGCCCGCGGTTTTTATATACATGAGAATCAGCAGTTTGTCCCAGATCCCCAGTTCGTCCTTGAAACATGAATGACTTATCATGACTTCTTTTCCCATATACGTTATCTTTAGAGCGTCTTTTTCACTGACTGCGCCGATGCCCTCTGCCACTGTCGGGAAATTCACCTGCGAGATCTCGTCAAAAAGTTCAGCAAGCCGCTTCTCTTTCCAGTCGCTGACGCTTGAGATCATCCCGTTAATTTCTTTTTTTGAGTTTTCGTCGAGTGCGGGACATTCTGAAGCAGACAGTTCTTTTTTCGAAAGCCTGACCGCGAATGACATGCATGTCAGCGCCGGACATTTGCCGCAGTTGTCCCGGGGGAGTTTCTTATAAATGTCGAGTGGATTCACTATAACTGACAACCGATAATTTATGACGATCAGTATTTCTACTATAACATATAGAGGTTGAGCCGGCCCGCCACACTACCAGGCGGGCAAGCCCGCCCTGTACCGCATGGTACCGGGTAATTTTTGTGATAGTGTGTTATTTGGATTTGTGATAGAATTGTTGACACAAGATATGACGGATATTATGCAGAGGTTAAAGAATTTCTTCATAAGCAGTCTGTGGGAGATAGATACCAACTCCCTTGGCAGGTATAAGGCGTTTCTGGTCAAGACCCTCCGACTTCTCTATGTTGCTGCCCGTGAATTCACAGAGGGACAGCTCAACCTCCGGGCAATGGGCCTTGTCTATACTGTACTCCTTTCAATTGTCCCGGTGCTGGCCATAAGCCTTTCAGTGCTTAAGGCCTTTGGCGTCCATAATGAGGTTGTAGAGCCTTTTCTCCTGAAATTCCTGGCCCCTCTTGGGGTCAGGGGCGAAGAAATAACCGTCCAGATAATCGGATTCGTGGAAAACATTGATATCGGAGTGCTTGGTTTCATCGGTCTTGCCCTGCTGATCTATACCGTAATATCTGTTATCCAGAAGATCGAACGCGCCTTTAATTCGATATGGAGAATAAGGAAGACCAGGGGCTTTGCGAGAAGGTTCAGTGATTATATAAGTGTGATAATCATCGGCCCTGTCCTTGTTTTTGCCGCGCTCGTTCTTACGGCTTCGATCAGGAGCAACGCGCTTGTTCAGATGCTTCTGTCTGTCGAGCCGTTTGGCACGCTGTTCTATTATTCGGCCAAGTTCCTTCCGTATATCCTGGTTTGCGCCGCTTTCACTTTTTTTTATGTATTTATACCCAATACAAAGGTGAAATTTTCCTCTGCTCTCACAGGGGGAATAATTGCCGGAGTGCTATGGGAAACCGCCGGCTGGGCGTTTGCTTCTTTTGTTGTGTCTTCAACTAAATATACGGTAATATATTCGGGGTTTGCCATACTTATAATGTTCATGATATGGCTTTACTTAAGCTGGCTTATACTTCTTGTCGGAGCACAAATCTCTTTTTACCAGCAGTATCCCCAGTTTCTGACAGCGACAAAAGATGTTTTCCGCCTGAGCAACAAGCTGAGGGAAAGGCTGGTCTTCTCGGTTATGTTCCTTATCGGTGAGAACTATTATTACAATAAGAAACCATGGACGCTTGAATCCATTGTTGACCATCTGGGGCTGCCTATGGAACCTGTGCAGGATGTTATAGCATTGCTTGAGAAGAATAAACTCATTCTTGAAACCGGCGATGACCCTCCGGCATTTCTCCCTTCACGGGACATTGAGACAATAAAATTAAGCGAACTCCTGAATGCCGTGAGGATAGCCGTAAGAGAGGCATTATCGATAGAGCAGAGGATTTACTCCATTCCTGATGTTGACGATGTTATGAAAAGACTTGACGACTCAATTAACAGGACACTGGGAGACGAAACAGTAAAGAGCCTCGTTCTCTCTCATAAAAACCGTTAATAGTTAACAGATAAGCGTTAATCGTAACTTCTTATCCTCTTGTCTGTTCAACTTTTCTCTATCTCTCATGTTTCAACCCTCTGTAGGCGGCTTAAATATCCTTGTTCAGATTTTTTTGTCGTTCGAATAACCGATAACGTATAACAATTAACGGTTTACCCCGTTAAAAGAAAGTCTTCGATGAAATCGGAGGTTAAAAAATCTGTCGCAGTCGGTGGTTTAAAGCCACCGACACACGACACCTTTTTCACTGGGTTTATCTAATCATGCGTCTGCGCATTAATTTGAAGGGGTAGGGCGCCAGCAGTATGAAAACGGCAAGGATCCATGCGAGGTCCCAAATGACGGCGCCCGGCGTTCCCGCTGAAAACGCCCGGCATATATTCACAAGGTGATATAAAGGGTTAAAAAATGCGATATTTTCGACAACGCCGGGAAGGGTATCAAGCGGGAAGAATATTCCGGAGAAAAGAAAACTGGGGGTCAGCAGAAGGGTAAAAAAGTAACTGAATGAATCTATACCCGGTACGATCGCCACTGCCATAACTGAGATCTCGGCAAATATCAGGCCGCTGATGAACAGAACAGGTATGGCCAGGATGATCAGGGAAGAATCCAGTAGTCCGAAAATAGTCAGGACGATCATGACTATCGTGCCGTAAAGCGTGCTTTTTGTCGCGCCCCAAAGGAGTTCTCCAGCTATCAGGTCCTCAATATTTACAGGTGTGACAAGTATCGCGTCAAATGTTTTCTGAAAGGTCATTCTGACATATGTGCCGTACGTGCATTCAGAGGTAGTGGCAAACATGGACGACGACGCTATGATACCGGGTGCTATAAAGTTTATGTAAGGTGTGCCGTTTATTTCCTTAACAAACGCGCCAAGGCCGAAGCCCATGGCAACGAGATACAGGATGGGTTCGAAAAAGCTAAAAACAAAACTGGATTTATAGAGTTTTGTATATACTGTAAAGTTTCTCTGCCAGACCCTGTAGGCGCGTTTAATGTTCATTTTGCTGTCATTCCTTGAGTGTTCTCCCGGTAAGCTTCAAATATACATCCTCAAGATTTCCCCCGTGCATGTTCATTAGCCCGGCCGGTGTATCAATCGAGACGATTCTGCCGGAATCCATTATTGCCACTCTATCACAGAGCTTTTCCGCCTCCTCCATGTAATGAGTAGTGAGTATAATCGTTATGCCTTGTGATTTGAGATCGTTAAGCTGTTCCCAGACCGAGCGCCGGCTGCGCGGGTCAAGGCCGGTAGTGGGTTCATCGAGGATAAGAAGCTCAGGGTCATTGACCAATGACCTGGCAAGCAGAAGGCTGCGCTTCATTCCTCCGGAAAGGACCCTTATATTTACATGGGTTTTTTCTCTTAGTCCGACAAAATCAAGAAGAGCTTCGGCATGGCCGGTAGATTCCTTTTTCAGGATATTAAAGTACCTGGCGTATACGATCAGGTTCTCAAGCACGCTCAGGTCAGGATCAAGGTTGTTATCCTGCGGCATTACCCCGATCCTTGATTTTATTTTGCTGGAGTTGTCAGTTACATCCATGTCGAACACTGTAACTTTGCCGGAGGTAGGCGGCATAAAACAGTAAATTATGCTCATTACGGTTGTTTTGCCGGCGCCGTTAGGCCCGAGAAATCCAAAACATTCGCCTTTTAAAATTTGAAAATCTATGTTGTCAACAGCCCTTAAAGAGTTGTAGTCCTTTGTCAGTCCACTTGCGGTAACTATGTCCATAACTAAGTTATTAAGTTATTGAGTCACTAAGCTTAATTTATAGATCATTCCCTGGACAATGACTTAATTACTTAATGACTCAATGACTATTCAAAATTTATTAATCTGAACATCCATGGAAGATATACTTTTCCGGATATAACGCTTTGCGATCTTTTTGATGATATTCCTTGAGGCGGGGAAGACTATCAGGAAGCCGGTTATATCGGTTAAAAAACCAGGGGTCAGCAGAAGGGCGCCAGCTATAAGTATCATCAAGCCGTTTATCAGTTCTTCGGCAGGGAATATTCCTTCGTGCATGTTCTGCTGGATCCTGTAAAGAATCCCCAGTCCTTCCATCCTGACCATATAGGCTCCGATAACAGCGGTTAACATGATGATCACGATCGTGTTCAAAGTGCCTATGATCGAGCCGACCTTTATCAGCAGGGAAAGCTCAATAACAGGAATAATGACAAACAGCAGAAATAACTTAAAAAACATTATTTATTATGGGTTATCTTTGAGAAAGTTGCAACAGGGCCTGCCGGCTTAAATTGTCCCGCGCAGATCATCTGACAGGAAATCGGGCCTCAGGCGAATTAACCGGTTCTCTAAAATGGTGATATCTCCGCTTTTTTGCAGCTTGTCAAATACCCTTGTGACTGTTTCACGCGTCATGCCGGTCATATCCGAGATGCTTTGATGGGTCAGCTTGAGGTTGATCGTTATACCCTCGGCTGTTTTTTCTCCGTACTCGGCAGACAGGATAAGAAAAAGCATTTTTACCCTCTGAGTGGCATTGTTCAAATTCAGCAGCTGGATCGTCTCAAAACAATTGCGAAGCCTGGAGCACAGCATCTTTAGAAGGCTCTCGATCATCTTGTCGTGACCGTACAGTATTTCCCGGAAGTCTTTTTTGGAGATAATGGTTATCATAGACTCCTCTATCGCGATTACAGAGGCCGGGGTCGTTTTGCCGTCTATAAGCGACATCTCTCCAAAGAAATCGCCTGCGTGGTGCATGGCGTACAATATTTCCTTTCCTTCCTCGGTCGTTCTGACAACCTTAACTTTCCCCGACCAGATTATGTACATGTATTCATTGGTGTCTTCAGCATGCAGGATTATCTCGTTCTTTTTGTATTTTTTTTCTACCATTCTGGAGCTGATCCGCTGAAGTTCTTCTTTCGTCAGCGAAGAAAAAAGCTCGATCTTTTCAAGGAACCTGATTTTGTCCTGCTCTTTCATGATATCTCCACTTGCTTGATTGTTTAAGATTAACCGACGCGATTACCTGTCCATTAACCTCTTAAATACATGTGTATCTTCTTTAAAGTTTCTTTATGTACCATAAATATTCCGGCAACTATATTGCCTGTTGACAGATGATTTCTACAGTCTCCGAAATCCTGCCAAGGCTATTGAGTATAACTTCTTCTGCAAGCCTTGCAGCTTTCCGGGCAGTTATCAGGAAACCGTTATTTTCAGTAAGCGACATAATTAATATATAACATTTTTTCTTATTTTCTATCTCAACTATTATATTATACCCCATTCCTGCTTGATAACCCTTTTCCCGCTTCTTGACTTTACTTTGTTATATTTTGTTATACTTTGTTAGATATCTCCAGGATGAGTGTAATAATATGAATCAAAGACAGCTTATAAAAAACCCTGAAATTGGAATTATTGAAGCTATAACTGAAAGCGTCACTATCCAGGATCCTGATTATAAAATTCTCTACCAGAATCAGGCCAGTAAAAACTCTATTGGAGACCAAACCGGAAAGTACTGTTACAACGCATATGGCAGGAATAATATATGTGAAAAGTGCGTTTTAACGGCATTATTTAAAGACGGTAAGACTCACAAAATGGAAAGAATCGTCCATACTAATGCAGACATGGAATGCTTTGAAGTTACACTAATGCCTTTAAGGGACTCAGCAGGAAAAATCACGGCAGGCATAGAGATTTTGAGGGAAATTAATAAATACAAGTGGATGGAAGAGTCTTTAAAGGTTTTCAGAAAAAATTACCATAAACTTGTAGATAACTCCCTTTAATGACAGATGGTTATCAATTGAAGAGCTTAAAAGAAAAGGAAAAATCAACAATTACGAAATTGGGGTTATCACAAAAAAAGGGACAACCAGGAATGTGCTTCTAAGTGCAAACCTTGATGGAGATGTCTTGTCAGGAATGATTATGGACATTACTGAGCTCAAGAAAGCGGAAGAAGAAATAGAAAAATTCAAATTCATTAGTGACAACGCAATTGATGCCCAGTTTTTAGTTGGTCGGGACGCAAGATTTCTATATGTGAACAAAATAGCGTGTAGGATGTTCAATTATTCAGAAAAAGAGTTTTTAACTTTGAGGGTCCCGGATGTAGACGCGATTTACGACCTGGCAAAGTTTCAGGAACTTTTTGATTCCTTACAGAAGGAACAATTGCCTCCAATTGAGACCATAAACATTAGAAAAGACAGATCTGTTTTTCCAGCCGAGATTGCAGTTACAGGATATCAGATGGACGGAAAGCCTTATATGTTCGCGGCTCTTCGTGATATAACCATACGCAAGAAGGCTGAGGAAATATTGCAAAAGGCTTACAATGAGTCGGAAATGCGTGTTAGGGTTCAAACCTCAAGGCTTTCAAAGACCAATAAAAAATTGCTGGCTGAAATCAATGAACATAAAAAGACAGAGAAACGGCTTTTAAAAGCAGAGGAAGATCTGACAAATCATGTCAGTGATCTTAAAGAAATCAATACTGCTTTGAACGTATTATTGAAACAGCGGGAAAGTGATAAACAGGAACTCGAACAAAACATCTTATCTAATGTAAAACGTTTGATCATGCCTTATCTGGGGAAAATAAGAAAACTGGGGCCAAAATCAAAAGAACTCACTTATTTGAATATCCTTGAATCAAACATAAACGAGATTATTTCTCCTTTTACGCAAAAAATGTCATCTAAATTCCTGGGTTTTACTCCAAAAGAGATCGAGATAGCTGACCTTATAAAAGACGGACAACATGACAAAGATATAGCTGAAATTCTAAATATTGCTTTAGAAACAGTAAAATCTCACCGGCAAAACATAAGGAAAAAGCTTGGTCTATACAGTAAAAGAACCAATCTGAGGACTCACCTTCTATACTTATCTAAATAGCTATTTTATATCCTATTCCCTGGTTAATTATTTTTTTTAATATTTTTCTGTTTAAAGTTGTAACTTCAGTTGACATTATATTGTCAAAATATACTTCAGTACTCTCAAGTCATGGAGACTTAAATAGCCATTTTATATCCCTATTCTCTGGCTAACTATTTATCTTCCTTTTTTAGTGTCTTTGTGTTTAAATTGTAAACTCTGGTTAATGTTAGACGTAAAAATTTATTATATGTTGTCCTGAAGATAAAAGTTTTATCGTGATTGTAAGTTTTGTTTTCGCTTAAAACGCCAACTAATTGAAAAGCAAGATATTTATTTTTGCATGATTTGATTCATATGTTCATATGTATAAAAAAAAGACTACCGTATGATTTTTATGCAACGTCTTAATTATCTTGTAAGAATTTTTTCAGTGTAGCAGTGGATGCGCATAAATTCTTTTTTATTATCTAAGCTGGTAGTGGGGGAGGTAATTATACCGAAGTCTGCAATGACGGCGATTTTGTCTGTTTTCCGGACAGCCCTGAAAAGTTAGTAATTATAAAAAGCGGGAGAAGTGCGGAAGTGAGGATAGACTTGACTGGGCGGAAGGGTCTTCCAAACTTCCGTACATCCGCTTTTTATTCCTGTCAATTATTATTATATGCCTTTAAAAAAGGTAAAAGCAAGTATATAAAGACATGGAGAACGCTATGAAAACCAGTATTTTTATCCTGTTGTTTGTTTTGCTGTTAGTACCCTTCGCTGTTTACGGCGAGGATTATATTATCGGCGAGGGCGATATCCTCTTCGTCTCAGTCTGGGGGAACGCGGAGTTGAGTCTAACTGTAAAGGTTCGTCCTGACGGAAAGATTACCATCCCGGCCCAGGGCGAGGTTTCCGCGGCTGGTCTTACACCCGGAGAATTACAGGATGTGCTCACCGAAGAATTGAAAAACCTTGTAAAAAGCCCTGTTGTTACTGTTACAGTTCAGGAGATTAACAATAACAAGGTTTATGTATTTGGCGGTGGTGTAAACCCCGGCGTTTTTCCTCTGGAGGGAAGGACTACACTATTACAACTGCTTTGCCTGATAGATGGTGTGAACAATGCTGACCTTCGTAGTGCTTATATTCTCAGAAAAGGGGAGAAAATCAACGAAAATTTCTACGGGCTTTTTATCAAGGGAAGAACGGAAGAAGATTTATTAATCAAGGCAAATGACTTAATTTTCATCCCTGCCTATGAGGATAAAAATATCTATATCATCGGGGCTGTTAATGAACCTATAGCCATAGAGTACAGGGAGGGATTGAAAGTAATGGAAGCAATCCTTGCGGCAGGTGGTTTCACAAAATATGCCAGCAAGAACAGCACTGTAATTTACAGGAAGGACGGGGAAAAGGAGATATCGATCCCCGTTAAGCTGAAAGATCTCATTAAAGACGGCGACCTTAAACAGAATGTAACTTTAGAACCTGGAGATTATGTCGTAGTTGAAGAAGGGATGTTTTAAGGAGAAAGAAATATGGAGCAGGAAGGTATTGATAGTTTCAAAGAGTATTTAAAACTGATTTTAAAAAAGAAGGTTTTATTTGTTATTACCGCGGTTTCCATTATAACTGCATTTGTAATAGCGAGTTATGCTATGCCGAAAAAATATGAGGCTAAATCTACGGTATTTATAGAGAGGAATGTTATCAGTAGCCTTATCAAGGGGATTGCTATAACTCCCTCCATGGAGGAGAGGCTGAGGGTACTTACTTATACCATGAAAAGCAGGCGCCTCCTTCTTAAAGTGGTTGAAGCCCTTGATGTTGATTTAGACACTGAAAACCAGGCTGAAATAGAAGGAATTATAAAAGGATTTCAGAAAGATACATCCGTTGATATAACGTCAAGCAGGGGGAGAAGCGATAGTATGGAGCTGTTTATCATTTCATACACCAATAGCGACCCAAAATTCGCGAGAGACTATGTTAATACACTTGTGAGGCTGTATATAGAGGAGAACCTGCTTGAAAAAAGACAAGAGGCATTCGGTGCCAATACATTCCTTTCCCAGCAGATTAAGTATTTCAGGGATAAGATGGATAAGATAGATGAAAAGATTATAAATTTCAGGAAAGAAAAAGACATCTTTATTGCCATAGACGAGAGCAGGATCGTACAGAAGATAAAAAACGCAGAGGAAAAGCTTGAAGAACTCATGATTACGAAAAAAGAACTGGAGGCAAAAAGGGATTTAATAGAGAAAAATATAACAAAAGAGGACCCTTATACACTTGCGATACTTGGTGTCAGCAGTAGTTCCACAGGCAATAGAATTATTATGCTCCAGAACAGACTGAATGAATTATTGCTTAATTATACGGAAAATTATCCTGAAGTAGTTCGTTTGAGGGCAGAGATTAAACTGCTGAATGAGAGATTAAAGAGCGGGTCTACTGATAACTATTCCGAAGGTACCGGTTCAGGCATGTCAACCCTGAATCCTGTGTATCAGGAACTTAAAGCGGAGATGTCCAGAATAAAACTCGAGATTGCAGGTATTAAAGTCAGGGAAAAGCAACTCAAGAAACTTGTAGAGTCAAAAAAGGGATACCTTAGAGAGATACCTGCTGAAAAAAAGAAGCTCGCAGACCTTGAAAGGGAAAAAGGAACAAACAAGCGGATATACGAAGAGCTTATTTTAAGACTGGGGCAGTCCGAGGTTTCAAAACAGATGGAAATTCAGGATAAAGGGGCTACATTTAGAATAGTTGACCCGGCTATTTTATCGACCAGGCCTGTCAGCCCAAACAGAGTAAAAATAATACTCCTTGGTATTCTTGCCGGTTTTGCGGGGGCGTTCGGGCTTGTTCTTCTACTCGATAGTATGGATAAATCCGTTAAATCAGTCGACGTCCTGAAGACTTTGGGATTGCCTTTGCTTGCGATAATACCAAGGATTCATACAGAGGATGATCTGAAGAATCAAAAGAAAAAGGACGTCGGATTATATGCTTTTGCCGGCCTTTTTATGCTGTGTGTTCTTGGGATCTTTGTATTTGAATTAATCAAGAGGTAATTGATTCGTCGGCGGCACACGAAGTCTGACCCTGAGTCAGTCGAATGGGTTGAATTGAGAATTGTACATGTTATGAGAGATATGTTAAGTCCGTCTATAAACAGGCAGGATTGCGCGGGGAGACGTTATGAGTAGAATCGAGAAGGCTATTGAAAAGGCTTCAAAAATGCGTGACAGCATGGAAACTGGAAAGGCAGTTACAGTTCCGGATAAAGAAAACAGACCTGAAAACAAAGCTGTCCTTGATAAAAAAGCTGTGACTGTTTCAGATAAGGTAAATATTGTGAACCCTTATGTAATCACCCTTAATAACCCTGGTTCGCCGATTTCTGAACAGTACAGAAATTTGAAGTCCATGGTTGTACGACTGACCCAAAAGCAAGGCTTTAAAAACACATTAATGGTAACAAGTACGTCAGGCAGCGAGGGTAAAAGTTTAACCGCGGTAAATTTGGCGATAACTTTGGCACAGGAATATGACCATACTGTATTACTTGTGGATGCTGACTTCAGGAACCCGTCTTTACATCGGTATCTTAATATAAATCCTGAAATAGGACTTTCAGACTATCTAATTAATGGACATGATATAGGAATGGCGCTTATCAAAACCGGTATAGGTAAACTTACCTTTTTACCGACAGGACGGAATGTAGCCGATCCCGCAGAAATTCTGTCATCAAGAAAGATGAAGGAACTTATCAATGAAATGAAACACCGCTATTCTGACAGATATATTATTATTGACACTCCCCCAGTGCTTCCATTTGCTGAAACGCGCTCAATCGGTGCCGTGGTTGACAGTACCATATTTGTTGTTAAAGAGGGTATGGTGCCGCTTTATGACATTAAAGACGCGTTGGATATCCTTAAAGACTGCAATATCCTGGGCATGGTATACAACGATGCTGGTTTTGAGAACCTCAGGGGGCACTACTCATATTATTACAAACAATATTCCGGCAATGGGGATGGTGCTTAGAAAAAGGTTATGTACGAAAGATTTTTTCATCTCAAAACTAAACCCTTTGAACTGGTTCCAAATCCCGCGTTCATTTATCTGAGTAAAACCCACAAAAAGGCTATTACCTATCTTGACTATGGAGTAAGGGAGAAGGCAGGGTT
This sequence comes from bacterium BMS3Bbin08, assembly GCA_002897775.1. Taxonomy (GTDB): domain Bacteria; phylum Nitrospirota; class Thermodesulfovibrionia; order UBA6902; family BMS3Bbin08; genus BMS3Bbin08. The sequence continues at coordinate 208,906 of BDTR01000029.1, forward strand.
CATACTTCTTACCGGGGAAGTCGGCTCAGGGAAAACCACCCTTATAAGGAATCTTGTGAAAAAGATGGGAAACAATGTGGTGCTCTCTAAAGTTTTTAATACAAAGGTTGACTTTGAACAGCTTATTTCAATGATTAATGATGATTTCGGCCTTAATATTAAGGACAAAAATAAGGTCCGGTTATTAAAAGACCTTTATGATTTCCTGATAGAACAGCATTCGAAAGGATCCCACTGTATCCTTATTATTGATGAGGCGCAGAACCTGACCCCTGAACTTCTGGAGGAGATCAGGATGCTGTCCAATCTTGAGACCGATGACTCCAAACTCCTTCAGATAATTCTTGTCGGACAGCCCGAACTCAAGAAAACCCTTTCCATGCCTGAATTACGGCAGTTTCGTCAGAGAATAAGTGTAAGTTGTCACCTTTATCCGTTTAAAAGGCACGAGACCGGAGAATACATATATCACAGGCTTGAAGTTGCCGGTAACAAAGAGGCCATAAAATTTAAGGGTCATGCGGTGGATGTTATCCATCACTACAGCAGGGGAATTCCCAGGCTTGTGAACATAATCTGCGATTTTCTTATGCTGTCAGCCTTTGCTGAAGAAAAAAATGAGGCAGACGAACATATGGTTTTTGACATAGTAAAAGACCTTGAGATCGATGTACAACACAGGGGGATTAAGACCTTCCCTGATAATCAACAGGAGAACATAGTCTGCCCAAAATGCGGTTTTAAGCAGTCAGCACAGCTTAGTTCCGGGCAGCAGCGTGCGGTATGCCTGAAGTGCGGTATTGAGTTTGCGAAATTTAACGCCTGCTGTATGCCCTGGTCCGATGGCTCCGCAAATGTGAAGAGTCCGGAATTCCCGGTAAAAGACCTTGAGTTTTATGTACAGCACAGGGAGGTTAAGCCCGTCCCTGATGATCAACAGGAGAACATAGTCTGCCCAAAATGCGGTTTTAAGCAGTCAGCACAGCTTAGTTCCGGGCAGCAGCGTGCGGTATGCCTGAAGTGCGGCATTGTGTTTGCAAAATTTGCCGCCCACTGTATACCCGTGTCCGAAGGCTCCGCAAATGTGAAGGGCCCGGAATTCCCGGTAAAAGACCTTGAGTTTGACGTACAGCACAGGGGGATTAAGACCTTCCCTGATAATCAACAGGAGAACATAGTCTGCCCAAAATGCGGTTTTAAGCAGTTAGTACGGCTTGATTCCGGGCAAGAGCGTGCGGAATGCCTGAAGTGCGGTATTGTGTTTGCAAAATTTGCCGCCCGTCATATGCCTTTGTCCAGCGAGAAAAGCCTGGAATTCTTCAAAAGACGCGCACAGGAAAAATAACGCCTGGATTTTATAGACGGGCCGGACTTGGGAGAGAGACATATGTTCCTGAAAGGATTTGTGAAATACCATTTGGTTGCACTTAATGTAACTGAGAGGGCGGAGCCGTGCATCGTCTGGTACATGGCGGAGCCGTGTCCAAAAACAGAACTATGAGACTTACATCATTAATATTTGCAATAATATTCATTTTTTCCTTGTTCGGGATGTCTGAGGGCGCTGAATTCTCGATGCGTCCTTCTATCATGATCGGGGAGGAATATAACGATAATATCCATCTTCAGAAAGATAAAATAGATGATTATATTACGAGAGTTCAGCCTTCAATTGAATTGGAATACAGAGAGCCGAGATGGGAATTAGATCTTAGCTACTTACTTGATTTTAGCTATTATGCAAAGGGGACCCGAACCGATGATTTAACACATGCCATCGACGCTAAGGGACATATGGAGATATTAAGGGAGTTTTTCTTCTTGAATATCAAAGACAGCTATAGAAGAGTGTCCCTTGATATTGCAAGAGATTTTACAAAGGAGAGTCAATTTGAAAGACAGTCAGATAGAAATATATTCGATTTAAATCCCTACTTTGTTTTAAAGCCAGGTTCATTAATAACAGTTACTACAGGCTATATCTTTTCGGATATTTGGTATAAAGAAGAAACAGCTGTTAATAGAAGGGAGTACATTGCTTATTCAGATTTAGTATATGAACTATCATCAAGGGTGACGTTAAACGCGGGTTATAAATACACACAGGATGATGCTGAAGAAATGGATTATAGCAAAAATGATGTAAGTTTTGGTTCAAGATATAACTACGCGGGAGAATCCTTTGTTTTTATCACGGTTGGAAATAGCTGGCTGGATTTTGACAAAGTCAAAAGTAGCAGCCAAATATTCTGGAATGCAGGCATTACTCATATATTCCCCGCGGTTACAGTATCACTGGAGAGTGCCCTTGAATATATTCAGGACCCTGACGGTAGTTTAGTAAGAAGGGACAATTATGTTATGTCTGTGAGAAAGGTTGGCGACAAGATTTCCCTTGGTACGTATATTTCATTTAGAGAGTTCAGGAATGCTGTTAATAAAATGCTTGATACGAGAAGTTATGGTATAGGCGGTGATTGTAGATATGAGTTTACCTCCAGGCTTGCGGGAACTGTTAATTTTACATATGAAAGATTTGAAGAGGAACTTTTTGACGCTAAGACAAGAAGTTATCGGCCGGTTCTGAAGATTGAATATATTCTTTCAGAAGGCCTTACATTAGCTTTTATAGATCAATATACTGATTCTTACTCACTGGAGATTGAAGAGAATAATTATAAAAATAATAGAGTTATGGTTCAGGTGAAAAAGGACTTCTAAAACTCTCAACTATAAATGAAGCTATTTTTTGAAAGAGGTATTGTGAATAATATTAAATTTAATTTTAAAGATTTGCCGTTAAAAAATTCCAGGAAAAATCATAACGATTATCAAAATTATAACAATCATCCTGATCGCGCTGAATATCTCCTTGATAATGGTTACGGGCTTTATGTTCAAGCTTACTTTCGCGAGGTGCTGTCGCTGGAAAGAAAAAGGGCTGAACGTTCCCGAAAGCGATTCTTATTGGTGCTTATAAATATCCATAATCTTCTAAGAAACAACGGAGAAGGAAAAATTTTGAAAAATATAGCACGTGCGCTGCCTTCCTTAACGAGAGAGACTGATATAGCCGGCTGGTATGATTATGGTTCTGTCATGGGGATTATATTTACGGAGATAAATGGAGTAAATGAAGACATTATAGGAGAAAAAATCTATAACAATCTAAGTAATATTTTAGATTCTGAACAGCTAAAAAAGATTGACATATCACTACATGTTTTTCCGGAGGAATTCGATAGAACAAAGCCTGATGTAACAAAAACTGATTTAAACTTATATCCTGATTTATCAGATCGAAAGTCTTCCAAAAGAAGTTCTTTTTTTCTCAAAAGAACTATGGATATAATAGGCAGTATCTTTGGTATTCTGATTTTTTCTCCTTTTTTTCTCATTATCCCGATCTTGATCAAACTTTCCTCACAGGGACCTGTGCTTTTTAAGCAGGGAAGGCTTGGTCAGTTTGGGAACAAATTCACTTTTCTTAAATTCAGGACAATGCATCTCAGTTGTGATGAACTTGTCCATAAAGAATATATTAAAGATTTCATAAGTGCTCAGAAAAGTTTTGAAGTGGAAAAAAAGAACGGGGCTAAGGATCGTGTCTATAAATTAAATGCTGACTCCCGGATCACTCCGATAGGCAGGTTTTTGCGAAAATCGAGCCTGGATGAACTCCCACAATTTTTCAATGTTCTAAAAGGAGACATGTCTCTTGTGGGTCCGCGTCCCCCCATTCCTTACGAATTAGAACACTACGATATCTGGCACAGACGCCGGATATTGGAAATGAAACCGGGTATCACTGGGATATGGCAGGTGAACGGAAGAAGTTCTACTACATTTGACGAAATGGTTCGTATGGATATTCAATACTCAAAAAAATGGTCGTTATTATTAGATATCAAAATTTTACTTAAAACCCCATATGTTGTTCTTTACGGCAAAGGGGGGTATTAGAAGACGCAAAGAGCATAGCGCAAAGCGCATGGTGTGCTACGCTATGCACTACGCGCTTCGCTCTCTGCGCTTTATGCCTTACGCCTTTATTAAACGGAGGAGGATATAATGAACATAGGTGTCATAGGGTATGGTTATTGGGGACCAAATATAGTACGGAATTTTAATAATATAGAAGGAACCCAGGTTATCGCGGTATGCGATAAAAACCAAAAAGCCTTAAAGCAGGTAAAAAAGATCTATCCAAAAATCAATATTGTTTCAGAGTGCCGCGAGATAACGACTTCAAAAAATATCGATGCTGTGGCAGTAGTTACCCCTGTCTCAACACATTATGAGTTTGCCAGGCAGGCCCTTCAGAATGGAAAGCATGTCTTTGTAGAGAAACCTTTCACTGCCACTGCTGCCCAGGCAGAAGAATTGATAAATCTGGCAGAAAAGAAATGTTTAAAGATTATGGTGGACCACACCTTTCTCTTTACCGGAGCTGTGAGAAAAATAAAGCAGATCGTCGACGAAAACATGCTGGGTCATCTTTACTATTACGATTCGACAAGGGTTAACCTGGGGCTGTTTCAGCACGATGTGAATGTCATCTGGGACCTCGCGCCGCATGATTTCTCGGTAATGGATTATCTCATCGATGAAAAACCTTCTGCTGTGGTTGCAAGCGGCAAGTCGCATATTAATGGAATGGAGGATATCGCGTATGTGACAGTCCATTTTACAAACAGTATAATCGCGCACTTTAATGTAAACTGGCTGTCACCTGTAAAAGTGAGAACGACCCTTATAGGCGGGGAAAAGAAGATGCTTGTCTGGAATGACGTGAATGCTGATGAAAAAATTAAAGTATACGACAAAGGAATAGAAGTAAAAAATAAAGAAGGTATTTACAACTTACTCGTTAGTTACCGCTCAGGTGATATGTGGGCCCCCAAAGTAGAACAAAAAGAAGCTCTCGGCCTGGAGACGGAGTATTTTATTGACTGTATTGAAAAGAGTAAGACCCCAATCAATGATGGACATGCAGGCTTAAGAATAGTGAAGATGCTTGAAGCTTGCGATAAATCTCTGCAAAATGATGGAAAGACGGTAAATCTGTGAATATGATGAAAGGAGTATGGAAAAGGGCGTAAGGCACAAGGTTGGCGGCAACGAATTAGCCTTTAACCTCAAGCAAAGAACTCTGTTCTTTGCGCTATGCTGCTTTGCCGGTTGCTGTTCTAGTCGCTTTGCTCTATGCGCTTAGCGCTATGCTGCTTTTTCGGTTGCTGTTCTAGTCGCTTTGCTCTATGCGCTTAGCGCTATGCTGCTTTTTCGGTTGCTGTTCTAGTCGCTTTGCTCTATGCGCTTAGCGCTATGCTGCTTTTTCGGTTGCTGTTCTAGTCGCTT
>BDTR01000030.1 GCA_002897775.1 bacterium BMS3Bbin08
CAGATTTTCATCCAAATTTCTACCGTACTCTTCCCAGCTTACGTTGTCAATTCCTACTGCCTTATTCCTGTTCAGGCTTTTGTAGCAATCCCGAAGATATTCAACTTTTAGTAAATGAGCAAGGCTCGTAAACTGAAAATCAGGGTCTCTTCGGGCATGACCGGTTATGAGAGATAATTTCTGCCATGTTTCTCCTATATCAGTGTATGGCATGACTGTCCTCATCTCTCTGCGTTAGACTGCTGACCCCTTCAAGTGCCCCAATATTCCGGGACTCATCAGGCATTACCCTGTTTACGCCTCTACTATGAGTCAGTCCGACTACCGAAACGCCATACTTCCTTGTTGCCTCTTCGGCTTCTTGGAAGCTTCCTTTTGGAGCGCTTCGGTTCTCCCAAGTTCCAATATAAACAGTTCGTTTGCCCGCCACGGACCCAGACCCCGGCACGTCAGTGACACTCTCACCTTTATCGTGTGTCCTGATATTGGTTTCCAGGAAATGAAACCCTTGACCCAATGCAATAAGGATAATTTCGGGGCTCAATACCTTCACTTGCGTTGTGGCTGACATTCTGCCCTCCCCATGGCTTCGTATAATTCGTTGCCTCCTCATACGCATGTTTAGTTCCGTGCCGGTGGTTAGCCGCTACACGTGCTGGATTTTCCAGCTTGCTTATATTAGCTTTGCTTGGCGCACTCATTCTTATCTCCTTAACACTTCTTTAATATATAGTTATACCTCGTTCCCTTTTATATATCAATAATGTTTTAAAATAAAAACTGATCTGACCAAGAGGGCAGCTGGATGGTAATTGAAGACACTATGCTCATCAACGCAACGCTTGAAAAGGTATGGGACATATTCACAGACCTTACCTGCTGGAAGGACTGGAGCACTACACTTACCAATGTAACTTATGATAAAAAACGCCTTACCAAGGGCGAAAGCTTTGCTTTTTGTCTCCGGCCATTTAACATTCCTCTTCGCATGAAGCCGGTAGTGAAGGAGATACTGCCCCGGGAACATGTTATCTGGTCCGGAAGCAAGTACGGCATAAGCGCACGCCATGAGTTCATTTTTAAAAGCCATGATGGTAAAGTACTGTTAACCAGCAGGGAAACATTCGCCGGAGTTCTGGTACAGCCACTGGTTTTCTTTTTTCCCGCCCGCAAGATGCGCAAGCTTACTATCTCGATGCTTCAGGAACTAAAGGCTGCTGCTGAGTCATGATCCTTTTATGAAAGGATATGTTTGGGGGTTAATGCTACATGCTGAGAAGTGACTGAATAAATCTGTCAAGCTTTGCCTTGTCTTTTTCGTCCATATCAATAAACTCTATACCGGTACCGTAGCACAAGCGGCCTTCTTCACTGGTTTCAACGCATGAGGCGACCCTGCCCAAAAACTTGACAGGTTCTGTGCTCCTTGGAATGTTCATCTCCATCTTGAGCCTGTCTTCGGACTCCATCCGCTGGTCGGTCTCTATAAGCATACCGCCGGGGCTGAGTTTAACAACTGTATAGCTCTTATGGCGCGCCACTGCCGCGCCGGTTTTGGGTCTGAATATTTTTAGCCTTACACCTCTGAGCCTCAGCTTTACGCGATGAGCAAAATTCTGCTCATCGAGAAAATCAAGGAGATTAACGCCCTTTTCAGTCAGTATATCGTTGAATTTTATTCCTGTTTCATACATCAGGGCTGCTTCTTTATCGCCTTTTTGCGGTTTATCCATTGTCTCCCAGATCACAACACCTTTCACGTTCAATTCCTTCTTCGAGCTTTTAAGGTGAAGTTCATATTCAGTGCCTATTTTCAGCGTGCTGCCTGTACGTATGCACGCTCCGCTTAAACTGATATTTGTCAGTTTGGCGTCAGTATCAAAGTGAATTTTGCACTTCATATCCAGGCTTTTAATGACAAGCCTTGTATACCGCCTTCGCTCTGATCTTTCAGGTTTCATAGTTCAATACCCCGGAAAAGGTCTATTCCTCCCATATTTTTAACCTTAACAAGTAACAGGAAGTGATGTCAAACCGCACTCAGTGGTTAAACAGCATGTAGCTGCAAACAGCGCATAAGCCAGAGTTTAAATAAACCTTTTGATCTTTCACGGGTCTAAATAGACAAAAGGAAATGGGTATCATATCCGCCCGGCTACATGCGGTAATATTCGGCTGATTGATCTTCAGGGAGGGCTATAGCAGCCGGGTCTTCAGGCAGCCCATCCATCTGGAATGAACGCCCTCCCTGATCTTTTCCTCTTATTTCCGTTTGCCACCTCAGGCAAACGGATCAATATAATGTGTTACATGACGTTATATTTCTGTTAAAATCAATAAATGAAGATCCTTCTTTTTTACGCGCCGTCATTCTGGTTTAAGACCTATAAAAAGGTCCTGCCTGATGTGCCGGACCAGGATGCGGAGAGTATGACAGAGAGCGCTGTTGTCGTACTTTACCACGCTGAAGCAGAAGACAGTGATAAGAAAAGCGGTGTAATAACCAAGCTTGTAAAGAATATAAAGTGGCTGGCCGGCAAGTTCAAGACCAAGAATGTCGTACTCCACTCCTTTAACCACCTGTCTGTTTCAAAAGCCCCGCCCGAGCTTGCAAGGGAACTGATCGAGGGGGCAAAACAGCGTCTGGCCCGGGCTGACTTTAATATTGTAGAGACCCCGTTCGGCTACCTCAATGAATGGAAGATACATGTTGCCGGCGATTCCCTGGCAAAAGTGTTTAAGGAACTCTGATCTCCACGCAGACGTTTCCCCCCCCTGGCAATCCCCTTTTTATCTGATACAATTTAAAGAGAAGCATATCAATTCCCTGTAGCTGAATTCCCAATACGAAAAAACACGGCCATTTCCCAGCAGGCGGCATCAATCCCGTAACAGTTGAGGCAGAGTGGTTTGCAAGACACTCGGACCTGGATATTGATGATGTACTTGAACAGGCCCTGGAACAGAACCGTGTTTCAGAAATGCTGACAGGCCTGCTGCGGAAAATTGATCGAAAATACCCGCTTTTTTTGAGAGAGAATTCCCGCAAAAAATGGGTCTTTTAACCGCTAAAAGTTGGCATAATTAACACATTAGTATCAATTTTTTTGTCAACTTCAAATCAATATCTTTAAAAATCAATATATTACAAATTGGTGCGTTTTTTGCTATAATATGCCTGGTGTGCCTCTGGCGCAAGAGATATTTATGTGTCTAAACGAAAAAGACATGAACAAGCCCATTGGATCAGGCATAAGCCGCAGGGGACTTATTAGGCTGGGGCTTATAACCGCGGCGGCATGTGTTGTGCCCTATAAGGCCCTTGCTTCGGTTGAGGATATTCTTTCGACCGAACGGAAGCTATGTTTTTATAACCTGCATACAGAAGAAAATCTTGAGGCTGTTTACTGGAAGGACGGCAAATACGTTCCCCAGGCTCTCACAAGCATTAACCATATATTCCGTGATCATTACACCGGCGCTGTCAGACCTATAGATCAGAAGCTGATCGATCTGCTTTTTGAAATTAAGATAACTCTCGACGATGATGAACCCTTCCAGATCATTTCCGCTTACAGAACCCCAAAAACAAACGCCTATCTTAGAAGACATCAAAAAGGCGTGGCAAGGAACAGCCTTCATATGCAGGGCAAGGCCGTGGACATTCGTCTTCCTGACCGCAGGCTGATCGATCTAAGGCGCGCGGCATTTAAGATGAAGGCCGGCGGAGTAGGTTACTACGTAAAATCCAATTTCGTTCATATTGATGTAGGCAGAGTACGCTACTGGTAGGCATATCCCGCGGCAAAATATCCGCTATTTGATCAACTAACCTATCTAAAAGACCGCTTATCTCTCAGTATCCCGGAACCGCGGGTTTTTCTTCGGTCTTCGATTCCGGAACCACTGGTCCGCTCTCCTGTGTTATGGAACCTATTTTTTCAAGGGCTGATCTAAGGTTGTGGTTCTCCTCTTCCAGTTCCAGGAGCCTTTGCTGAAGGCTGTCTTTCATTACTTTCAGGTTTTCTGCTTTTTGCGCCCTTTTTTCAGCCTCGGCAAGACTGGCCCTTATACGGCCTGTCTCATCCTTATACTGCCCGGCCTTTTGAAGCTGCTCTTTCAGCGCCTTGTTCTCCCCTGACAGTCTTGCCGCTGTCTCCCTGTCTGTTCCGGTCTTTGCCACCTGTCTTTTCAGCCCCTTATTTTCCTTCTCTATCCTGTCTATCTCCTGTATCGCTGTATTTAAGAGCTGCTTTACCTCTACTTTTTTCTCTTTCTTCATCCCCCATATGGCAAATCCAGCTATTAAGCCGATCACAAATGTCACTGCAACCACTACCATTACCGTCCTGTCAAATTTCATTTTTATCTCCTCTGCAATACCCATGTAAGGTTATGCCTTTTCAGGTTAAATGTCAGGGCCCTTTGGCTCTCACCCGTTGTCTTACAACGATAAAAATGAAAAGGCCGACTGCGACTATCTGGGGTACTACCTGGATTTGTTTATCAGGGTCTCTTTCTGAGCTACCCCTACGTCTGAAATATATGAAATCAGGAATAGTACAGCCAGTATAAAAGCTCCTATCAAAAACACTGACAGGAAGAATTTGGGTTCCCTGTAGATCAATATGGCTACAAACGCTAATAAGGCAACTGCAAGTATTGGATTTGCCATAAGGCCGGCAATAAGGTTGTTGATTCCCGGCAGGATATCCATAAAGATCGTGTTTTAAATTATAGCATAATTGCGGAAACTCTAATTAGGAATACTCCGTGCTCGGATCGACACAAAAATAGAGCCATCTTTTGGCCTGCATCATTGAACAAAACCGATGCCGAAACGTCCCAACTGCTCCGCCACTCCGTTAATATGGGTGACTTGCCTTTCAATGGCTCTACTTAATTTTAAGCGATGCCTGGAACCGGGCAACTCAGGGCTCTTTTCTAAGTGGGTGCTTCGAAAGATGCTTAAGGCTTCCTCCTGACTGCTGGAGGCCTGCTCACCGCTTCTTACTCCCGCTCCCTAAAAGAGTAACTTGGTCCCTTAGTTCAACCCGCTCCAAGGTATCGCATACTCTCTTCTTACTTTATATTTAACCCCTTTTTTCGCGCTTGTCAAGAACTATAAGTTATTTAAATAGATACCTTAAAATTATAAAATAGACCCTTAAATTTTCCCTTAATTTACAGGGTCTTTCCTCTGATCATTTATTCGTTCGCTATTCACTATTCTCAATGCTGAGCCTGCCTGCCGGCCCGCTTCGCCGAATCGAGGCGAGCAGGCAGGCAGGCTCACCATAGCTATTCTCTTGACTTACCCCTCTGACTTGATATATTTTTGATTAGGTTATATAAGAACAGATGCCTTTTATCGGCATAATAATAGGGGGACATTATGGCTGAGACACCATCCAACAAAAAGACCACTGCAAAGTCTGCTAAAAAGGCAATACCTAAAAAAGCAACAAAGAAAAAGGCAGCCCAAAAAAGAGAAAAAGCGATCACTTCTTATATATCAGATGAAAGGAAGGAACAGCTCAGCCAGCTTGGGGATAAATTAAGTGAGGCTACTGAGAAGGGAGTACACGTAGCTAAAGACGTAGCTGAGAGGGTCCGTCAGTTCGCGAGCGACGCTACTGAACTGACAAAACTAAAGCTTGAGATACACAGGTTGAAAAGCGCTCAGGACCAGATGTTCTATGATATGGGTAAAAAATTGTGGGCATTATATGAGTCTAAAACCCTCCCGGAGGCGCAGACCGTATTTATAGAGGATTTTCAGGAAATGGAGAGATTAAGGGCTGCCATATCCAACAAGGAAGCCGAGGCAAAGGAAATCCACTTATAGACCGTAACCAGTGACCAGCCCGCCCCACGTCTGGTTTTGCACTAGCAAAACTGTGGGGGTGATCAGTCAGTCGACTGCTGATCTACAGCCTTTTTGATCTCGGCGCCGACCTCTTCAATCCCCCGGGCAAGAGCACTGCTCAGGCCCCTGGCAAGCTCAGTAAAGCTACTACTGCCGAGTTTTTCCTTTTTTGAGACAGCGCCTCTGTATAGACCTTCACCTGCAGGGGATGAAAGCTCAACGTCAAAGACAAGCGTGCCGAACAGCCCGGCCTGATCATCAATCCGTTCAAATTTCCTGAGATATATCTTAAGCTGGTAATTACCTTCCGTCCTGATCCGGGATATCTTAACCGCCTTAAAAAGACCCGCTGAAGCAAGGGCTGACTGAAACTCTTTTCCCACCATCCTGTAAGGTGACGCTTCCCATTTCGAATACTTTGATATATTGAGCCGGTACGGTGAGTTCCTGTACGCGATATACGGCTGTTTAAGATAACGCTCCGCGTCCATATGTATGACAAGAGAGGTTTTGTCGCCCGCGTTGACAGCGCCACTATCAGCAGCAAGATAAAGGGTATATATCTTTGTTTCGGGCATAGAGGTTGAGCAGGCCGGGAGGGAAAAAACAATTAAAAGGAACAAGACGCCGCAGGTCCTATTCATTCTCTTTTTTGCCCTCCTTGTAAATAACGCTCCACGGCTTGTTCTTTATCTCCTGAAGTACTTCCTGCAGGTCTTCAGTTGTTTCGGTCAGGGCGGCCAGCAGCTCTTTGAGGTCATCTTCTACAACTTCATCGACAGAATCCGACGCCTTGCCTACTTTTTCAGCTGTTTCCTCTATGGCCTTAATGGTATCGCCTGTCTTACTTATTAACTGTGAAAACTCTTCTTTATTGTCGCCCACGAACCCTCCAAGTTCCTCAAGAACCACAGCCGCGTTTTCGATCATCTTATGGACGTTCTCTACGGTTTTATCGCTGAAGAGCTTGTCAATATCACCAAGCAGCTTGTCCAGTTTTTTGGATATTTCCTTGGCCTCTATCATGAAAAGCTTAAAATCAACGCTTTCCACTGACGGGATGGTTGATCCGATCTTAATTTTCTCACCTGCTGTTTTCTCTATGGAAAGCAGGAGATAGGCGTCTCCGACAAATCCGACCTGGGTGATAAACGCCCTGGTGCCGTCATACAGCGGCGTGCCCTTTGTCAGGCCTATGGTAATGGTAACCGGCTCTCCGGGTTTCTGCGGGGGCTCGATGCTCATCACCCGACCCGCCCTGACGCCGCCCAGCCTTACCTGCGAGCCTGGCTCAAGGCCTGCCGCGTTTACGAGCTTCACATAATATGTATCGAACTTCTCAAAGAACTGGGTTCCGCCGACAAGGATAGTAAAAGCGCTTAGAAGTATGAGGGATACAACAATTATGCCCCCTGCCTTTATCTCTTCTTTTAAGTATGCCAATATTCCTCCGTGTTATTCTTCTCCAGCGATGATCCTGAAGTAATCTTCAGGTGAATATACCTCTTTTTCCGCCTTTCTTTCAAGAAACATCCTTATCCTGTCATTATCAGACGCCTTTAATTCATCTATTGTCCCGCTGAATATTACCTCACCAAAATCAAGCATTATAACATGATCGGCTATTGTGAACACACTCGGAAGTTCGTGCGTAACAACAATGAACGTCATTTTAAATGCCTGCCTGAGTTTAAGGATAAGCTCGTCAATGCCGGCGGCGGTTATAGGGTCAAGCCCTGCTGAGGGCTCGTCGAAAAAAAGGAACTCCGGGTCCATGGCCATTGCCCTTGCGATGCCAGCGCGCTTTTTCATACCGCCTGAAAGCTGGGACGGGTAATAGTTCTCAAAACCCGAGAGACCAACAAGTTCGAGCTTCATCCGGACCATGATCTGCATGGTGGATTCCTCGAGTTTTGTGTGTTCCCTCATAGGCAGACTTACGTTGTCCGCCAGAGTCATGGAATTAAGAAGCGCCGCTCCCTGGAACAGGACCCCGATCCTTTTTCTGACCTCGTTGAATTCCTGCTCGCTCATCCCGGCTATGTCCCGGCCGTTTATTTCTATCTTGCCGCTGGTCGGTTTTAAAAGCCCGATAAGGTGTTTTAACAGGGTGCTCTTGCCGGAGCCGCTGCCGCCCAGTATGACCGTTGTCTTTCCCCTGGGCATGGCAAAAGATATTTTCTTGAGGACCTGCACGTCCCCGTAATGCGTCACAAGGTTTTTGACTTCTATCGCGTTTTCCATGGCTAAGCAAAAAAGTAAAAAAGAGTGGTAAAGAAAAGATCAATAACGATCACTAAAAAAATGGAGGTGACGACCGACGCCGTTGTGCGCCTTCCAACCTCCTCGGCGCCCCCGGTTACCTTGAAGCCCTGATACGCGCCCACGATCGTTATAACAACGCCGAACGCCAGCGCCTTTATAAGCCCTGTAATAATGTCTTTTATGCCCAGTGCCCTGATGGTCTGCTGGAAATAACTATACGGATGTATCTCAAGTTCTGTTATCGACAGAAGAAAACCTCCAAGGATGCCTATGAAATCGGCAAACAGCGTAAGGGCCGGGAGCATGATCATCATTGCTATCAGCTTGGGAACAACAAGGAACCTGATGGGATTGATCCCCATGCTCACAAGGGCATCGACCTCTTCGGCTGATTTCATCGAGCCTATCTCAGCGGCAAATGCCGAGCCGCTTCTTCCCGCCACTATTATAGCCGTCAATATGGGCGCAAGCTCCCTTGTCAATGAAACACCCACAAGGTTCGCGACATATATTATCGCGCCCACCCTCTTGAGCTGGTAGGCCGCCTGAAGCGCCAGGATTATACCTATGAAAAGCGCGATAACAGATACGATCGGAATCGCGTTGTAGCCCACCTTAACCATTTCGGTTATGGTCGCCCTGAGCCTTATTGCCCTGCCTTTAAGCGGAGAGATGAATGACCAGTAAAAAGTATTGTTGATAAGCCGGGATACGTCGTTTATGTCCTTAAGTATCCGGTTGGTCTTTCTTCCGATGAAACCAAAGACGGTCTCAGCTGTTGAAGGCTTCATCAATATTCCCGTATATCTCAAAGACCTTGTCAAGCTTGGAAAACCTGAATATCTCCATAATTGCTTCGGACAGTCCTATCAGTTTCAATCTTCCGCCGTATGATTTCATATTTTTCAGCCCCTCCACAAAGGTCGCTATCCCCGAACTGTCAATATAAGAGACATTACCGAAGTCAACGTGAAGGGCCCTGGTCTTCTTACTTATCAGACGCATTAATTCCGCCCTCAATTCGGGTGATGAGTACAGGTCAATATCACCTGTTGGTGTTATTATCGGGCTGCCTTTATAGTCCTTTATATCGATCTTCATTGTACCCCCGCTTTTTTATCCAGGCGCCTGATCAGTCTGAGCCTGTTGCCTTTCTTCTTTGTTTCATCGAATGAAACAACATCAAACGCCCTTTTGATAAGATGGACGCCGAGCCCGCCGGGTCTTATATCAGTAAGACTTCTGCCCTCTATGAGTTCAGGCTTTGCCTTAATGCCGTTATCGTCTATCACTACTTCAAACCCCTTTTTCGTTACACTGAACTTTATATCGATCTTCTGGGTCGTGTCTCCCCTGCACGCGTATTTTATTACGTTTGAACAGGCTTCATCAACAGCAAGCTTGATGTTCTCTATATCGGTCTCGGGCAAATTGTATATCTTCCCCATGCTGACCGTTACATCCCTGACCACACACAGGTATCTGGGGTGAGCCGGGATCGTAATGGCTATGGAATCTTTCATCTTATATCAGACCCTGTTTATTTCCACCAGGGTCAGGTCATCAGCCCTGTCAGTGCCCTGTGAAAAATCATTCACATGATCAATAAGCTTTTTGATGAGCTGTTTTTCAGCCATATGCTTTTCTACGAATTCAACGATTTTGTCAAAACTGAGCCTTTCGCCTTTTTTGTTTTTTGCGTCAAAAGCGCCGTCAGTCAGCAAGAGCAGCCTGTCGCCTTTTTCAAGCTGTATGCTCGTGCTTGGGTATTCTACCGCCATGATACCAAGGGGCGGACCTGAATCCACTGTCATTACTTTTACCTCTTCCTGTGTTATCCATAAGAACGGGGGATGCCCGGCATTTGCAACATTCATCTCTCCGGTTACAGTATCTATTATTGCGTACATGGCCGTGAGAAACATACCCCTTGGCGCGCCTAACAGCTGGGAATTAAGGTTTTTCAGGGTTTCGTCAGGTGTACTGTTCATACGCGCTATATACCTGAACTCACTTAAAATCTTTGCCATATAAAGCGCGGCTGACACGCCTTTGCCTGATACGTCGCCTATGAGCACCCCGACCTTACCATCGATATGCTTGATAAAATCATAGATGTCACCGCCGACCTTTTTTGCCGAGATATTGACTGCGGACGCCTTTATGCTGCCTTTTTTAAATGTCGGGGGTTCTGGAAGAAAGCTTTTCTGAACCACAGCAGCTATCTCAAGTTCCTGTCTCAGCCTCTCCCTTCCAATGGACTCCTTGTGAAACAGCGCGTTTTCAATGGCAATGGCAATTTGCGAACAGTGGGTCTGGAACAGTTCCACGTCATAATCATCAAAGCTGTCCTTGTTCCTGGGGTTCAGTATCTCGGCAACTCCTATCAGGCCGCCCCTGCCGATAAGCGGCGCGGCAATAAGACTTTTGGTTGTGAAACCCGTCAGTTTGTCGGCATTCTTATAAAAACGGCTGTCTGTTGCGGCATCCTTTACAAGCAGGGGCTTCTGCTTTTCCGCGACCCAGCCCGCGATACCCTGGCCCATTTCAAGTGAGATCTTGTCTTTGAGCTTTTCTGATGTTTCCTCCTCACGGCAAAGGGCAAGCTCAAATTCCAGCCTGTTTGTGTCCTTGTTATAAAAAAGGATCGAACAGGCCTCCGCGTCCATAATTTTTTTTGCCTTTTCCATTACAAGCTTCATAAGTTCGTTAAAATCAAGGGTCGAGGATATAATAGTGGAAACCTCTATAAGGGTCTTGAGGTCCTCAACTTTTTTTTCTAATGTTCTGAGATAGTCCCTGGATACAGTGACTTCAGGTCCTTTTGGCATAATTTAGTTTATCCCCAGTGAGATGATATAGGTCATCATATACTATATAATTATATAGTATATAAGCTGACACTGCCATTTTCATCTTTTTTTAATCACTTTGCCCGGTTCACTTTTAAACCTTTTCTCTGTTTTGCTATCTAAACTAATAAAACCCGCAGGAACAAGCGGGCCCTGTCAAAGAAAAAGGAGGCATAAAATGAAAAAGATATCTTTGTTCTTAATTACCGTGATAATGATATCATCCTCTGCATTAATCGGTTGTACAACCGTTGTGCGCGTGCCGCCTCCGCCTGTAAGAGTAGAGGTAAGGCCGGCGCCGCCATATGCAGGAACAGTGTGGATCGGAGGTCACTGGCAGCACAAACACCGCAAATGGATATGGGCGCCGGGTCACTGGAAAAGGCGTCCGGGACCAGGAGCCGCATGGGCGCCGGGTCACTGGAGAGAAACACCAAGGGGCTGGAAATGGGTGCCGGGCCACTGGAGGCGCTAAGAAATAAACAGGCAGCCTGATAAAAAAACTTGCTTTTCTCATAGATCTGTATTAATAAGAAGTTATGGGCTTACAAACAGGGCGCCTGAAAATACAAAAACTCCTTTTTCTTACTGTCGCGATCTTTTTTATCTTTTCCTGCGCGGGGTTATCAACTCAGTCTGATACCGCCGACCCTTTTGAACAGGGACTGGCGCTGTTCAAACAGGGCA
Organism: bacterium BMS3Bbin08; assembly: GCA_002897775.1. Taxonomy (GTDB): domain Bacteria; phylum Nitrospirota; class Thermodesulfovibrionia; order UBA6902; family BMS3Bbin08; genus BMS3Bbin08. Next base: position 11,674 of record BDTR01000030.1, read on the forward strand.
AGTACGAAAAAGCCCTGCCTTTTTTTGAAAGGTCGGTTGAGAGCAGAACTGATTTTGCCAAAGGTTATCTTTACCTTGGCAGGTCTTTTCTGAATCTGAGCAAATGGCATAAGGCCATTCCACCCATTCGCACTGCCATATCCCTTTCCACAGGAAAGATGAAACAGGAGGCTGCTAATGTCCTGCTGGACGCGCTTATGGGCGCGGCGCTTTTGGAGTTTGAAAAAGGCGACCTGGACTCCGCGGCCGGCCATCTTAAGGAAATACTCGATATTAAGCCTGAATTCATCAAGGCAAGGGATGAGCTTGTTAAAACGCTCTTTGCGTTTGCAGATAAATTAATGTCAGAGGGTTTGATAGATGAGGCTATATTAAGATACAAAGAGATCCTCGCGCTTGCCCCTGCACTGCTCAGGGCACAGGAAGATCTTATCAGGGCACTGTCTGAATTCGCGGAAAGACTGCTGCAGGAGGGGCGTTTTGAAGATGCCATAGAACCATACAGCGAACTTATTGAGCTGGCCCCTGAAGAACCCGGCGCTTATATAGGGCTTGCAAAGGCATTACTTAAGAACGGCGACATTGTAAAGGCCCTGCAGACAATTAAGAACGCCCTTCAGAAGGACCCCGCAAGCAGTGAAGCGCTTTCTCTGTTCAGGGAAATACTTATGCAATAGACAGCGGACAAGCGGTCTATTTCTTTTTACCCCATGTCCCGTCAGGATGCTGAACAAGCCAGCCGCTTTTGGCCTGCTTTATCCAGCTCTTGGCAAATATCTCTTTTATCTCTGTAACTTTATCAGGAGGAAAGTTGTTGGCCTTTGCTATTTCTTTGTAAAGGGCGTTCCTGTCCTTGTTCTCAGCCTCTATCAGGCGCTTTAGTTCAGCCTTTTTCTTCAGGTTCAGTCCGTCGGTAGAACGGATGTCTAATAGGCCGTCGTTCGCTATGCCGACATTTGCGCTGTCCATATAAGGTTTTATAGAAGACGCCCTGTCCGCAATGGTTCCTTTTATCGCGCGTATGGCAGGAGTGGTAACCTTAATATCAGGTTCAGCTGCATATGCCTCAGAAGGCCCGATCACGCCAAGCGCAACTCTTATCCACGGCCTTAGAAAGCTTTCCGGCTCTCCTTCTATTGCCGGCTCTTCAGGTACTGCGCCCTCTTCTTCGCCCCACACTTCTTCAACTATTGTATCTGCCGCTTCTCCAACAGCAGCAGCCGGGAAATACACGTTTATTGTCACACATGCCTGTATGATAAAAAGCGATAATAAAATAAGAGATGACCTTGTTAATAAATTCTTCATATCTTTTCCTCCTTTTTATTGTCTATAAGTTAAAAGATACAGGATGAACAGGGGATATGTAAACCCTATGCAGGATATTTTAAAATTATCAATGCAAAATTAACAATTAACAATGATTTTGCTATCACTCCACTCTTATCTTTTCCCCTTTTTCTATCTGCTTTATGCTGTTCAGCCTCTTGACCATCTCCTGAAACGATACGTTCCGGGTATGGCTGATGATATTAACCTTTGGGGGCAGGATGCCGCCTTTTACAATGTACTCTTTGTTGCCTTCAGTCACAATGCCTCCAAGCAGGAAGTTGTCGTTTTTAAGCTTACCCTTAAAGCCGATTTTCGCGTATTTGTACTGTTCAAACAACTTATATATTCCTGTGCTTAATATGGCAGAGGCAGACCCGGTGCCCATAATAGATATCTTGTTAATGGCCTCAACACTGATCTTTTGCGTGACTCCTTTTCTCCTGACCGTCTCTATAAGGGCCTCAAAGCGCTCTGCCTGACTGTTAGCTATAACAAGGTTCCTTACATAACCCTGCATTACTCCTGATATATGACCGAATTCAAATGTATCAGTAAGTCTGCTCAGGTCTATTTCCTTAATCTCAACCGAGGTACTTATGGAAGGCACGGGCCCGAAGATGCTGTCCACTGACAGGTCGCTTATTCTTATCTCGCCTCCAAAAAGCTCAATTTTGATCTCGCCGTTTGTAAGCAGACTGCCCTTTGTGATACTGGCGCTCGGGATCTCGCCTGTCAGGCTGCCGCTGAATTGCGGGATATTAAATGAAGAACTTACCTGCTCAAGGTCAATTCCATTCATATCTATTGACATGTGCAGTTCTCTGTCCGGGCTGAGAAGTTTTTCGTAACTTATGTTTTTCAGTTTTATATTGCCCGCAAAAACCGGAATCTGGATATCCTCCTTAAAAACCAGGGTGTTCTGCCAGACAGCCGGATAAAACTCGATTCTTTCTGCCTGCTGTTTTTTCCATGAGATATTACGGATCCTGATAGAGCCAAAACGCTCGGCCTCTTTTTTTGGGGCAGTAATCTTTGGATAGGAAAGGTCAAGAGGAAGTGACATATTCACCCCCTGAACAGATAAACCTGATTTTTCAGCAAAAACATCGGCGTCCTTAATATCTATGTTCCCCTGAATATTAAACGCGTCTTTGGTCCCATTGACTGACAGCCTTGCTGATGTTTTACCGCTTATTCCCATCTGTGATAGAAAGGGAAATCTGTCCTGAAAGGTCTCCTGCACAAAAAAGGCAAAGGCATCTGCGTTGGCAAGTTCTTTTAAACGCACATCCAGGTCAATGCGCGGTGTTTTCGAAATACTCCTGATATCGCCTGACGCGCCGATGGTCCCTATATCTGTGATACTAAACTCTGAAGCTGATATCTTAAGTGTGTCGTTATTTTTGAAATATTTCCCCTGGACAGAACAGCTTATTTCCTTTTCTGTGAAATCACCATAAAAACTGCCCAGCAGGAGTTCAAAGTCAGAGGCATGGGTCGTGACAGAGAATTCCGTTGTGTTGTCCTTTAATGAGTATTTAAGATCGCCTGATAAGTTCACTGCTATGCCCTCGCCTGCCATAGCGCCGTCAGAAGAGGAAAAACCTCCGTTGTCTATGATCGCGCTTATTGTGCCGGATATTCCTTCAGACATGTCTACTGAAACAGCGGAGCGAAGAGCGGCTGTCCCTTGCAGAGCAAAACCTTTATCAGGCAAAATATTAACGAATTTCTTCACCACTTTGTTGAGATCAACTCTGTCAGCAGTGAGTTCAGCCTGCATTTTAAAGGGAAACATGCTCAGGCGGCCCTTGATGTCTGCCGCTCCTGCAAGAGGCGAGGATATTGAGATATTTTCGATGTCCAGTTCGAATTTATCAATATCATATTCTCCTTTAAAAATTATCTGCAGTGCTTCTTTCCTTAATTCAGGCGCTCTGAGATCGCCGCTTGCCAGGACCTCTGCTTTTCTGCCGGGCATCTCTTTAATAGAAAGCGCAAAGCCGCTGAAACTGACCAACATGCCTGTTTCATTCCGGACAATGACCTCTCCGTCCTCTATCGAGATCTTTTTCAGATAAAAAGGAAGGGAGGGCCAGCCTTTTTTTATCTCTCCATCTTTACGGCCCTTTAAGGTTATAAACAGTTTTGGTTTTTTTATCTCTATTTCATCAATGTGTTTTTTGAACAAAACAGAAGGACTCAGGCCGATCTCTGCATAAGGAATAACGACGATCGGTTCACCTTTTTCACTTTCCCTGAGAGTAAGATCTTTTATGGCGATCCTGCCCCATCCTGTTAAAGATAATGCCCCGATCTCGATCGGCATCTTTGACTGCCTGTTTATGATCTGTTCAGCACGGTCTAAAAAGGAAGGGCTTTTAAAAAGAAAATAGACAAAAGCAAAAAAAGAAATAAGAAGGATACCACAAAAGTAAAGGATCAAAAGCAAGGCCTTTTTCAGGCCGAGCCTGCTTTTTCCGGTGGTTTTCATCAACGAGAAAGTTTAAATAAAAAGTCAGCGGCTGTTGATCTCATAAATAAGACGCCTGAGTCTGCCGTTATCCTTTAAGTTAAAATCCAGTATCAGCCTTGGAAGGTCGGCTAATTCCGGCTCATCCGCTTCCTCGGGCAAGGCCCCGGAAGTATAAATCCTGCCGTCAGGAACAAGCATATCCTCAAAACGCTTATTCAGGTCATCCACAAAATCAGCTTCAAGGCCTGTCAAAAGCCTGATAACAAGTTTTTTGTTCACGTATCTCATGCTGTGGTAGCGATGATAAAAAAGGTTGATCTTTTCAACTGCCGCGTCCACAGAATCACAGCGTTCAAACAAATTAAAATCTGATTCATGGATGTAACCTTCCCCCAGCAGTTCTTCTCTGAAAAACCTGATCCACCTGGTCCAGTAGGTGCCTCCGGGCTCATCAATAAGAACAAGCGGCAGAGGATAACGCTTGCCGGTCTGGACAAGGGTAAGGGTTTCCATGGCCTCATCCAGAGTGCCGAATCCGCCGGGAAAAAGCGCTATGGCATCTGCCTCTTTAACAAACGCTACTTTTCTGTTGAAAAAGTACTTGTAAGTAATAAGCCGCGGATTTCCCTTAAGTGTTGGGTTTGGTGTCTGCTCAAAAGGAAGGTCAATGTTAACGCCGAACGAGTGTTCAGGCCCTGCCCCATGGTTTACCGCCTGCATAATACCTGGGCCGGCTCCTGTAATGACCATGTACCCTGCCTTTGTCAGCTTCTCGCCAAAAAGCCGCGCCATTTCATAGACCGGCTCATCAGGCCGGGTCCGCGCAGAGCCGAACACAGTTACTTTTTTTACGTGCCGGTACGGCCCGAATATCTTTCCTGTAAACCGCATCTCTTTCATTGTGGTTCTCATAAGCTTGAGATTCGCGGCATCGTCATCCTCCTGCCCGGCCTTTAAAGCGGCAAGGATCATCTCGCGCACAAGGCCTGAGTGCCTGATACCTCCTACCAGGTCTATCAGCTGGTCGATGGCGTCGTCTGCAGGGCCGTTGGTTCTGGTAAAGTGAAGTTCTTTCATGGCTGGTTGAATTATAAGTTTAATATTTTTCGCTCTTGACAATCAACAAGGGAGAGGAACTGCCAAAATTAGAGGTATCAAAACCAGATGACCTATTCCAGCGCATCGGATCTTTTTTGCACAAAAAAAGAGGCTGTCCTGAAAATTCGGAATTTTCCCCTGAATTACTGTTTTGAAAATCCTCTTGAGAGGTCAGCTAGTAAAGAATAAAAGGGGGCGTCCCGTATTTATATCGCTTGCAGGATCAAAGCCCTTTTTTCTCGATCCACACAAAAAGCGACAATCCTCCGATAACAAATGCCGTTATCACAACCCATTCATTTACCCCCAGGACCTGCGGCAGGGTTATTGAACCTTCTGTTCCCCATGTCAGGATCGTACTGCTTATTTCCGGGTAAACTTCGGCAATTATCGCCGCGCCTGTCAGCATACCGAGGATGCCCCAGAACGCGTCCACCCTTCCCTCTCCCAGCGCCCCAAGCGATGTGCCCGGACAGTACCCTATGATCGCCCAGCCAATTCCAAATATAAGCCCGCCTATAATGTTGGCTCCGATGTTCGTAGGCAATATAAGGGGCCTGGCTATCCCAAAGTGATGAAGAACAGCCACCCCCGCCATTCCGGTCAGGATGGCTGAAAAAAAGAATTTGACGATCGTCATGTCCTTCAGGCGAAGGGCGCCCACCTGCATGTCGTAACGCACCACCCTGCCCTTTTGCAGAAGAAATCCGAACAAGATCCCTGTTATCAGACCATTTATTAATGCGCTCATTGTTTTTCACCTCCGCGGTAAATGATATTCGCGAAGATTATCCCGCCCGCAAAAAAACAGACCACAACAATGAGCCCGCTGACCGCAAGCTGTACCAGCGCTCCAAGGCCGTAGCCGCTCGGACATCCTCCTGCCAGCCGCGCCCCGAACATAAGGACCACCCCGCCTACAAAGGCAAAAACACTTCTTTTTACCGTGCTTGGGCCAAAACGCGACTCCCACATATCCGGCACCGCCTTGACCTTAAAGCTCCCGTCGGTCATGGATGAAATAAATGATCCTATCAAAATACCCAGGACCATCATCACCTGCCAGTCAACCCTGGGACCGAACCATCTGAAGTAGTCCATTGTAGATACCCTCTCAGCGGAAAAAAGCTGTTCAATAAAAGCGGTAACACGCACAAAACTCGTGGACGCGCCAAAATAATTGCCAGCTATCCATGCAGACGCTATAATGACCCCTCCGGTCAACGCGCCCGCCAGATAAGGGCTCCACCCCCTGCTTTCTGTTTCCATATAAAAACCACCGCCTTTTTAACGTTGATTAAAATATATACCTGATTTGAGGTAAATGCAATGGTTGAGGTAATAAAGTAAAGAAGATGTCTTAAAACGTTATTAATCGATCAGTTCCGCTTGAAAGCGTGCAATCAGGGGATTGTTCGGCATAATAAAACAGGCGGGCTTTAGGCCCGCCCGCACTGAAAAGCTAAACAGTTAAAGGTTGCCCGAGATTTTCATACAGATAAGCACTCTATGCTTCATTCATCAGGAATATCTTTAATTATGACCGTTTTTGTTGCTGAAGCAATTTCAACAATATCAGCTTCAGGCAGGCTCAATCTTTTCGCAAAGGCACTCGGGTAACGAAGATAATACAGGTTAGTAACCAGGGACATTGCACCTTCTGCCTCTTCCGGAACTTTAAAGCGATAAATCTCTTCCCTGATCTCTCCAGCCTTTAATCGATTATCAAATATGATTTTAACGGCGTCGTAGGAAAAAAGGGTCTGTTTCCCTTTTTCATCAATAAATATAGTCCGATAGATACGTTTTCCTTCCGGAATAGCATCTCCTAAAATCTCTTTATCAAATTCTCCTTTGCCGGTTACATCATACGCATTTGTTGTTCCAGGACTTGTCGGAATGGAGACGACCTTATCCCCGGAATAGGCATTGAGATCAATATATAACATCCTGAGCTCCGCACTGCCCGAGGACATCTTGTGCCCTGTTTTTGAATTGTTGACACGGACATGAATCGTTATATCATCGCCGGGCAAAGCGGCTGCTTCCTCAACTTCTATGTTCATTGTTAATGCCCCGACAACCTGAGTTTTGGAGTGTGCCCCGGGGAAACGGTGAGTGTACAGCTTCGTCCTGAATGGTGGATCACCCAGCCTCATGTCTGCTGCCTTCCCGGCTTCATAAACCGGCTTTCCCGCGACAAGAAATCCCTGTACATTCATATGGCAGTCCTGGCATTGAATACCCTCTTCGGCAAAGCGGCTGTTCTTCCACTCGGTAAAGGTCGAACCAATTTCAAGGCCATGATGATTAGTCCGGTTGTGGCAGATGGCGCAGAATTCACTTTTTGTCTGAAGTTCAGAATATACGTGGTGCCAGGTGGAGGCTTTTTTGAAAGGCCCTAATTTCTCATCGCCTGGCATCGAGATGTAATTGGCATCTCCCGGACTTTTGCCTTCATATCCCCCTATAGTATGGCAAAAATCACAGGTAACCCCGGATGTGCGCTTATCAATCTGTTCTTTTGAAAGTATGTGCCGAGCTGTTGTTAAGTATGCAATTGGAGCATGGCAGGCTATACAAGCTCTTGTTTCTTCAAACAGATCTGCATCTGTGATGGACTTTGGCAGCAGCTCCTTGAAGTACTGGGCCTGGAAAACAGGGTTCTCAAAAGATTTGGCATGCATGGATTGTGAATGTTGCTCGAAAATATTATCATGGCATTGAGCGCATCCGGATGAAGGGGAATATTCCTCAGGCTTAAAAGATTTTCTGGGCGTAAGAGGTTTTTGCGGTTCGGCGGGAGCGGGTTTTACAGTCTGGACAGAAGGAAGAACCGCGCACCCAAAAAAAAGCAGGCAGGCGATTACTGCTATAAATACATGAACTGTATTTCTTCTACGAATAAATAAAAAAATCATGTGCCCTTAACTAATTTTATATTATCACGTAATGCGCAGGCTGTTTATTTAAAATATTAATGGCCACATAATTAATGGGAGAGGGTATAAAAAAGGGGCTACATGTACCGTAACCCCGATATAATGCTGGCGTCCCCAAGGGGATTTGAACCCCTGTCGCCGCCGTGAAAGGGCGGTGTCCTGGGCCAGGCTAGACGATGGGGACAGAAAAATGGTGAGCCGCGTTGGATTCGAACCAACGACCCACGCCTTAAAAGGGCGTTGCTCTACCAACTGAGCTAGCGGCCCACATATCTCTTAAATAGCCGTTTCAAAGAACAACAATTATTTTAACAAAAAAATTATCCAAAAGGAAGATTAGCAGTTTATCAAAAGACCTCATTGAAAAGCAAGAAGAGCCTATTTTTTCCTGCCGGTGACCGGGTCTTTTAAAACAATGACCTCGTCCCTTTTCTCTCCTGTGGAGATAAGCGACACTTTAACACCAAGCAGGTCTTCAATATATTTGATATATGCCCTTGCCTGTTTTGGAAGGTCTTTGAACCGCTTTGCGCCCTGTGTGCTGATGCTCCAGCCTTCAAGCTCTTTGTAAACAGGCCTGCAGGCTTCAAGTATCCTGTTATTATGCGGTATATCAGTGAACCTGCAGCTCCTGCCTTTTTTGCTGCAGCTGCAGGATCTGTACGGATCATCGTATTTATACGCGACACACACTTTTATCTTATCCATTCCGTCAAGAACATCGAGCTTAGTAAGGGCAATATCGGTGAACCCGTTAATTCTAACCGCGTATCTCAGACCAACAGCATCAAGCCATCCGCATCTCCTGGGCCTTCCTGTTGTCGCGCCGTACTCGCCTCCTTTTAACCGCAAATACTCCCCAATTTTGTCTTTCAGCTCTGTTACGAACGGCCCGCCTCCAACCCGTGTTGTATATGCCTTTACAACACCCAGAACTCCGTCTATCCTGGTTGGCGCCACGCCAAGTCCTGTGCAGACCCCGCCCGCGGACGCACTGGATGATGTAACGAACGGATACGTCCCGTGGTCAATGTCAAGCAAAGTGCCCTGCGCGCCTTCAAAAAGCACATTCCTGCCTTTTTCAATATATTTATTAAGCAGTACGCTGGTGTCTGTAACGAACGTCTCAAGAAAAGCCGCGTGTTTCATATATTGGGCATAGATCTTTTCAAGGCTGATCCTTCTGGTCTTATATTTATTCACAAGAAGGTAATTCACAAAGGAGAGGTTTGCCTTTAATTTTTCCCTGAACACCCTGCTGTCCATAAGGTCCGCTATTCTTATGCCCGCCCTGGACATCTTATCCATATACGCCGGGCCGATGCCCCTGCCGGTTGTTCCTATTTTTTTTGATTTTTTGGCTGACCGTTCGCTTTGGTTGTCAATAGCAGTATGGTAAGGCATAATGACATGGGCACTGTCGCTGATAAAAAGATTTTTGCCGACAGGAATGCCTTTTCGCTTTAGCCCTTTGATCTCCTGGATCAGGGCGCCCGGATCGATCACAACCCCGTTACCGATGATACAGATCTTGCCTTTATGAAGAATGCCGGACGGGATAAGGTGCAGGATAAATTTCTTTTTGTTGATCACCACAGTATGCCCGGCATTGTGCCCGCCCTGAAACCTGGCCACAACAGAAACATTCTCGGTCAAAAGATCAACGATCTTTCCTTTTCCTTCATCACCCCACTGGGCGCCTGCAACTACGATGTTAGACATTGGTTACTCCTTATTTAAAAAAAACGGGAAATAAGAAAAAGGAACTAAGAAATAAAATACCTTGACTCTTTCCATTTCTCATTTCCCAGTTCTAATTTCAGACAGGTAGATGTATCTGCTTTACAGAAAGCACATTTGGAAGCTTTTTTATTGCCGACAGGGTTTGCTTTGATATGGACGCGTCAATACTGACAACTGACACAGCCTTGCCTCCCGGCTTTTCTCTTCCAAACTGCATCCTGGCAATATTGAGGTTGTTCTTTCCAAGCAGGGCGCCGATATTACCAATGACACCGGGCTTGTCTTTGTTCAAAACCACCAGCAGCTCTCCCTCGGGAACGATCTCCACGGTAAAACCGTCAACTGCTATTATGCGCGGCTCTTTTTTGCCGTGAAGCACGCCTGAGACCGAACTCTCTTTCCTGTCGCCGGACCTGATCTTCAGAACCAGCATACTGTGGTAGTCGCCTGCGTCAGATGTGGTGATCTCCTTCACCTTAATGCCCCTTTCGCCTGCGATAAGCGGGGCATTGATATAATTAACGGTGTCCTGCAGGATCGGTGTTAAAATGCCTTTTAGTACGGCCACTTTTATGGGCTCCAGCGCAAGGTCTATGACCTCGCCTCTATACTCCACAATAACCTCATTAATCGCGCCGTCAACGATCTGCGACATGAACCCGCCGAGTCTTTCAGCCAGGTTTATGTAAGGCTGAAGCTGCGGCAGGACATCAGCTGAAACAGACGAGAAATTTACCGCGTTTCTGATAGTGCCGTGTTTCAGATAATCGACTATCTGTTCCGCGACCGCGACCGCAACGTTTTCCTGCGCCTCTTTTGTTACCGCCCCAAGATGAGGGGTCGCAATTACATTGTCAAGCTCCAGAAGCGGACAACCAACCGGCGGTTCTTTTTCAAAAACGTCAAGGGCTGCGGCAGCGATCTTGCCTGTCTTAAGCGCACGGCAAAGTGCCTTTTCATCAACTATCCCGCCCCTTGCAGAGCTTATGATCCTCACCCCGTTCTTCATCTTCGCTATCCGCTCGGTATTTATCAGCCCCCTTGTCTCGTCTGTCAGAGGAGTATGCAGCGTGATAAAGTCTGATTTTTTTATCAGTTCATCAAGCTTTACGCCTTTAATGCCCAGGGCCTTTGCTTTCTCACTGCTTAAAAACGGGTCATATGCCACTATGTTCATTCCCACGCCCTGCGCCATTTTAGCCACATGCGTGCCGATATTGCCAAGCCCTATGATACCAAGGGTTTTATTGTACAGTTCGACCCCTGTAAATTTCTTTTTCTCCCACTTCCCTTCTTTCATGGAAGCTGTTGCCTGAGGTATTTGCCTTGCCATGGAAAAAAGCAGTGCTACTGTGTGTTCCGCGGTTGTAACCGTGTTTCCCCCAGGGGTGTTCATCACAACTATACCCTGTTTGGTGGCCGCGGTTATGTCAACGTTATCAAGGCCTGAGCCGGCCCGTCCGACCACCTTTAACTTTTTGGCCGAACTAATAATATCAGAGGTCACTTTTGTGGCGCTCCGTATGACAAGACCGTCATAATTGCCTATGATCTGCTGGAGTTCCGCGGGCCTGAGGCCGACCTTAATGTCTACCTTGAGCCCCGCCTTTTTAAGGATATTTATTCCCTTGGGAGATAAGTTATCACTAACCAGAACTTTCATTTTCACGCCCGCTTATTTCAAAAAAAATCTTTCCACGGCTGCTACACCTGAACCGGGATCTACAGGATGGCCCATTCCGGCCAATACCATCTCTATGCCGGCAACAGCAGTTATAATGTCAAACATGCCTGTGTAACCCAGGTGAGCGATCCTGAATATTTTGCCTCTTGCCCGGCCCTGGCCTCCGGCGGCTGTTATTCCGTATTTATCCTTAAGTGTTTTATATATCTCCTGTCCGTCGAGTCCTTTGGGAGCAACAATCGCTGTAAGGCTGTCTGACGGAGATTCCCTGGCAAAAAGCTCAAGCCCTATGGCCTTAACCGCCTGCCTTGTAGCGGCGGCAAGTTTTTTATGCCGTTTGAAAACATTCTTTAATCCCTCTTTTTGAAGCATTTTCAGGGATTCATCAAGCCCTATTATGAGTGTTACCGCAGAGGTAAAGTTTGTCTGGTTCTTTGCCTGCGACACTCTTTCTTTTTTGAAATTAAAATAGAACTTCGGCGAACTTGCCTTTTTAGCCTTTTTCCATGCCTTTTCGCTTACACTCACAAACGCAAGTCCCGGGGGCAGCATCAGGCCTTTTTGCGAACCGCCAACCATTATATCTATCCCCCATGCGTCTGTTTTAATGTCATGGGCCACCAGGGCAGAGATGGCATCAACGACAAAAAGGGTGTTAGCCCTTTTTTTAACTATTTCGCCAACTTTCTTTATATCATGATTTACTCCTGTGGACGTCTCTGTTGCCTGGATGAAAACTCCTTTTATAGCAGGGTCTTTTTTGAGCGCTTTTTCAACTTCTTCGGGCTTTACCGCGTATCCCCATTCAACCTCGATCTCCTTTACTTTGAGCCCGTATTCCCGGCATATCTGTGTCCAGCGTTCACCGAACTTGCCGCCGTTTATCACAAGAACTTTGTCCCCTGCGCTGAAAAAGTTGTTTACAGCTCCTACCATGCCGCCCGTACCTGTAGAGCAGAGGATCAACACGTCATTCTTTGTCTGATAAAGCTTTTTAAGGCCTTTTCTGGCAGATTCAAGTATAGGGGTAAAATCTGTTGACCTATGGTGGATAATCGGCCCGGACATTGCCAGTAATATTTCAGGCGGTATTGGTGTTGGTCCAGGCGCTAACAGATATTTTTTAAGCATTAATATTGTCCCTTAACATATATATAATATAGTTTTTCTTTTGGGTAGATGGTTTTAATCCGGATCACAATTGTGTAAATTAAAAACCTTACCGACTTAAAAGCGTATCATTTCAGTTGTTATTTGTCAAGATAGTATGAAGCATTTTCAACAAGGTATCCACTGCGCTTTTTTGGTTATTATTTAAGGTACTTAGGGTGGTAAACTAACATATCCACATCTCCTGTTCTCTATTAATATAATATATAAATATATATAAATAATAAAAGACTATTAGTATTTATGTTAACATCTTTTTTTGCAGACAATGAAAAAAAATAATATTCCTTTAAAACCCATAAACAATATTTATAAAGTAAACCTCAAGGTCAGGAAAAACGAAAAAGTCCTTGTTTTTACGGATAACTTTGACAAAAAACTCCAGGATATCGCAAAACTGATCGCAGAAAAAGGCAGATCACACACAACAAAAATGTGTTACATGGAAATCAGGACAACCAGCAGTCATGGGGCTGAACCGCCGGAATCCTTATGGCAGGCAGCATATGGAGAGAGGGCGGTAAGAGCAATAAAATTAAAAAAACTCTTTACCCCCCTGCTTGGAAAGAAGATAAATGACAAACAGCTGAAAAAAATAGAGGGCATAATAGGAAGATTCAAAAAAGACTCGGTCAGGGCGGTTATAGCGCTTTCTTACCATTCAACAACCCACACAAGGTTCAGGAGCCTTCTAACAGGGATCTGCGGAACCAGATACGCAAGCATGCCCCTGTTCGATCCATCAATGCTCAGCGGAGCAATGACAGTAAACTGGCGGAAAATGGAGAAAAAGACAAAAAAAATAGCGCAGAGAGTAAATAAGAGCGAGAAACTGGAGATAAAGACCCCGAACGGCACGTTCATCATGTTTTCAAAAAAAGGAAGAAAAGCAAAGACAGACACCGGGATCATCACCAGACCAGGCTCATCCAGTAACCTGCCTGCCGGAGAGGTTTATTTTGCGCCGATTGAAGGCACGGCAAACGGCCGGCTTGTCCTTGACTGGGCGCCGACCAGAAAGCTGAAAAGACCGGTAACGCTTCACGTTAAAAAGGGGAAGGTCACAAAGGTAGAAGGAAAAGAAAGGTTTGTTAACTACTTAAAAGCAAAGCTTGCGGAAAGAGAAGAAAACGCAAATATCGCGGAACTGGGCATAGGAACAAACGATAAAGCCTCAAAGCCGGACAATATCCTGGAATCCGAAAAAATACTTGGCACCATTCATATAGCGCTCGGAGACAACAGCTCTTTCGGTGGAAAGATCTCAACGCCTTTTCATCAGGACTTTGTTTTCTTCAGACCCACCGTAACATTAATACATAAGGACAACAAAAAAGAACTCCTGCTTAAAAACGGCAGGCTATGCAAAGCAGGCAGTGTCAAAACCGTTTAAAGAAGTGGTAATATAAGACCCCATGGACACAGAGAATATAATAGTCTATATAACCGCTCCGAATGACGAAGAGGCCGCAAAGATCGCAAAGGCCCTTGTAGAGGCAAGGCTTGCCGCATGTGTTAATATTGTAAAAAATATCCGCTCTATCTATAGATGGCAGGGCAAAATTGAGGATGATCCAGAGGTGCTGATGATCGTTAAGACCCGGACAGGTCTGTTTGAGGCCCTGGCGGCCAAGGTCAGAAAGCTTCACAGTTATGAAGTGCCTGAGATCATAGCGCTGCCTGTTGTAAAAGGCTCGGAAGCATACCTGAACTGGTTAAAGGACGCTACAGAAACCGGGAAGGACTGATCTATTCGGAAAGCCCGAGCTCTTTTTTAAGCCAGGCCTCAAGGTCTTTAGTTAAAGGATACATGCCGGCGACACATTCTTCGGTACAGTTTAAGGCTTCTTTAAGCAGGTCCTGCGGGATATCCTCAAGATAACCAACAGTGTCGCTCATTGAGGGAGTGTTGCGCATTATCCCGAGAGTGAGCTTGTCAGAGACCATATCAACGTATAGCATATACCCGTCTATATTAACTTTAACAGCTGACCCGTCCTCCTGTTTTGTAAACCTGGGCTGCATGAAGATCTTTGGCGTAACATCCCAGCGGATATTATCGCGAAAGTCCTTGAACACCTTAAGGTCGTTAATAGAGTAATACTTAATTTGCATGGTTTTTTATTATAATAGAGAATCAACAAAAAGGAAATAAGCCCGGCCCGGTTTTTTCCTCGCAAACGCATAAAGGAGGCAAAATGGATTGTCTGTTCTGCAAGATCATAGAAAAAAAGATCCCTTCAAAAATAGTCTATGAAGACAACAGGATGCTGGCTTTTGAGGACATTAATCCCCAGGCGCCGATACATATACTCATAATCCCCAAAAAACACATATCTACAGTGCTTGAAATAGCACCGGCGGATAATGAGCTGGTGGGCAGTATGCTGCAGGCAGCTAATAATATTGCGCGGGATAAAGGCGTGGCAGACAGGGGGTTCAGGCTGGTTTTTAACTGCAACCGCGAGGCAGGTCAGGAAGTTTTTCATATCCATCTCCATCTGTTCGCAGGCAGGCAGATGCACTGGCCTCCGGGATAAAATTTTTGGCATTAAGCCAAAAATTAGCTCATAGCTATTGGTTGTTAGTTCTTGGGCTGAAAAAACTGCTGGCAGAAGATCCAGGAAAGTGATAATAAATCCTCATAAAAAAAAGACAGATTATAGTAGATATCTTAAAGAAATATACAAGTTACTCGTTAGAGCTTTCGGTCCCCAGCACTGGTGGCCCGGAGATACTCCGTTCGAAGTGGCGGTCGGAGCCATACTTACCCAGAACACGAACTGGGGAAATGTTGAAAAAGCAATAAACAATCTAAAAAAAAGCAGGGCCTTGAGCGCAAAGGCGCTGTATAAAATTCAGGACAAAAGGCTCGCGTCGCTTATCAGACCTGCCGGGTATTACAATATCAAGTCCAAAAGGATCAAGGCGTTTCTTAAGTTTTTGACAAACCATTACAGGGGCAGTATGAAAACAATGGGGACTCAAGAGACCGGGGACCTGAGGCAACAGCTGCTCGATGTCCATGGCATCGGCCCTGAGACAGCAGACTCGATCCTTCTTTACGCACTGGAGAAGCCGGTATTTGTGATCGACGCGTACACAAAAAGGGTACTTGAGCGGCATAACATTGTTTCAAAAAAGGCAACATATCATGAAATGCAGGAACTGTTTCATAAAAACCTTTCTATGGACACACAGAGGTTCAATGAATATCACGCCCTGTTCGTGAAGGTGGGAAAGGACCACTGCAGGCCAAAGCCAAAATGCGAAGGATGCCCCTTGGAGCAGCTAAAAACTATTTATAATTAACAATTGAAAAATGCTTATTTAAATACCATGAAAAGACTTAAGCTGTTTCTTTGGGGCTCCAGGGCGCGAATTTCAGCAAAATCAGCATGCCGGGAATGGCTATCAGGACGCAGAAAATAAAAAAGCCCTCCCATCCCATATATTTGGCCAGGACGCCGGTGCCTGAAGATCCGATAACCCTGGGGACCCCCATAAGGCTTGTCAACAGCGCGTACTGCGTAGCTGTAAATTTTTTGTTTGTAATGCTCGCCATAAATGCCATGTATGCCGCAGTACCCATTCCTCCGCTCAAGTTCTCAAAAGAGATAACAGCAGCCAGCATGGGTATGCTGTAACCAATGTGGGCAAGCACAGCAAAGCCTGCTGTTGAGATCGCCTGGAGAACACCAAATACCCAGAGAGAACGGTTAATCCCCAGCCTGATCATCAGCACCCCGCCAATAAGGGTTCCTGCCATAAGGGCGCCTAAGCCAAATACTTTAACAACCAGCCCGATCTCGGTTTTTGAAAAACCTATATCCAGATAAAAAGGGGTTGATATGAAGCTTGCCATTGAATCCCCGATCTTATACAAAAGGATAAATGCAAGCACCCATACTGCGCCCGAACGGCTGAAATATTCCTTCAGAGGACCGATTACAGCATCTTTCAATGTTTTTGGAGTGTCGGTCATTACCGCAGGTTCGCGCGCAAGCAATGTGGTTACAACCGTGGGCAGCATGCACGCTGCCATTACAAGGTAGACCATTGAAAAGGGTATATGATCAGCCAGCACAAGGCCGCCCCCGGAGGCCAGAAGCATACCTACCCTGTAACCGTTTACGTATAATGCGGAGCCAAGGCCAAGTTCTGCGTCTGTAAGATCTTCCCTTCTGTAGGCATCTATCACAATATCCTGGGAGGCGCTGAAGAAAGTCACTAAAAGAGCGGCAAAGGCGACGATCCACAGATTTTTCGACGGGTCAGAGAAGCCGAGCCCGACGATAGAGAGGATCAGGGCAACTTGCGCTACCAGCAGCCAGCCCCTTCTTCTTCCCAGGAATGAAAGAGTAAAACGGTCAAACAGGGGGGCCCAGATGAACTTCAGCGTATAGGGAAGACCTACCAGCGCGAAAATGCCAATAACAGACAGGTCTACTTTCTCTTCTATCATCCATGCCTGCAGCAGCCCGATCGTTAAGAGCAGGGGCAGGCCGCTGGCAAAGCCCATGACAAGGGCAACCAGCATATGGCTGCTGAAGACCAATTTCAGTATGGATCTTTTCTTTTCAGGCTGCAAACAACCTCACAAATTTCCCGGCCTGAACACTATAAGGCCCGGCCTGTTATAAATGTAGTGTTTAAAATCCTGGTCTATTACTTTATGATAGCTGCTTTTGGATGAAGCATGCCGCAGATATACCGGACCATTGTTCTTTATAATGATCCCCGCATGCGATACATCCAGCCCGTGCAGTTCTGAATAAATACCGGCATAATCACCGGTTTGCAGGTTGCTGATAACGTCTTCATTAATGGAGCCGGAAGGAATGAACCTTATCTCTCTCTCAGCAGGCTGAACGCCATCCAGGAAAACAGAGCCGTTTTCTTTTTGGTTCAGTATTTTGGTAATGCTTTTGGTTCCCGGGCCCCCGACCTGTTCTGTAACGTCATGGACCATATCACTGTTGAACTCAAGCCAGTCTGTAAAGAAGTGGTTCCTGTTTTGAAAGGCGACATCCCCTCCCCGGTATCTTACTTTTTTTAAATTCTTTATGAATTCAAAGAAAGAGCCGGACAGTCTCATGGCCTCAACATAATCAAGGAACGTAAAACAGTCGACTTCCTGGAGATTTACCACAAGGTCTTCCGGGGTCTGAGGGTCTCCGGTCAATGTCGACCCCTTATAGGCTGTTTCGAGGAATTGCCTTGAAATAAGATCGATCCGTTCGCCTGTATCCCTGACCGCAAGCGCTTCCCGTAAGAACTGGTCCAGTTTATTCTCTGTCCATTTACCAAAGAGAATATGCATTTAATAAAAAAGTAGCCCCGACAAGTCGGGATCTCCGCTTCGCCCTGTACCAGATGGTTCAGGGCTTCGCTACGACAAGTAGAGAGCCCCGTTAGATTCTCAAGAATCTGGACAACGGGGCAGGTAGAGAAAAAAAGTGCCCATGCTATTGCCTGTGCACTACTACCTGTAATTTTATACTATAATACATTCCAAACCATGAAATTGCTCGCCCTTTTAGCCTCAGTTCCCTTTGAGTCGGACAAGGTCCTGACCGGCATAAGGAGTATCCGCCAGGTGACGATCGCGGGAAAAACCGCTTATAAAGGAAAACTCTTTGGCCGCGGCGTCCTGCTTATGAATACAGGCATCGGCAAGGTAAACGCGGCGCATTCAGCAACAGCTGTTATTGAACATTTTCCCATCAGGTATGTTGTTAATTTTGGGATAGGAGGCGCATATCCCGGGGCCGGGCTCGGCATCGGAGACGTTGCAGTTGCGTCAAAGGAGATCTACGGCGACGAGGGCGTTATAACATCTAAAGGCTGGTCAGGCGTAAAAGAGATAGGCATCCCGCCTGTAAAGATCGGAGGAAAAAAATATTTTAATGAATTTCCGCTGGACAAAAAACGTACCAAAAATATCAGCAGGTCTTTAAAAATAAGATCAGGCAATTTTGTTACTGTATCCTCATCAACCGGAACGCGAAAGAGGGCATTGGAACTCGAAAGCCGGTTCAATGCCGTGTGCGAGAATATGGAAGGAGCGGCTGTCGCGCAGGTATGCGCTTTGTATAATATCCTGATGATCGAGGCGCGGGGCATAAGTAATATTGCCGGCGTGCGGGACAAGAGAAGATGGGATATTGAGCTTGCCTCTGAAAACTGCCAGCAGGCTCTTTTGGAAATGATCAAAAACCTCGTTGGTAATAAGGCCTAGAAATTGTACCTGAAGGCCAGGCGGGCTGCCTGCTCCTCTGTATCAGCTGCCTGCTTATTGTCCGTGTATTTATATTTCAGGTTCAAAGTTAACCTCAGGACTCTTTGAAACAGCAGTTTTTCAAACAGGTATCTGGCGTAATACCGGTTCCTGTTCCGGTCTTTGTCCTCATAATCGTAGAAACTTCCATGCAGGGAGGCCGATGTTTTCCAGTTTTTCTTTCTGTTGTAGACGGCCTTGATCAGCAGAGAATATTTTATATAGTCACTGGCCTGTTTGACAGAGTAATGCACGTCTTTGCGTTCGAAATATGAATTAAAATAAAGCGTCTTATCCGCGTCCGGGATCATAATGTATTTCAATCGGCCGAGCACATAAAAACCGCTGTGATCAAGGTCCGCGGTTAAATAGTCTTTTTTGAAGTACTGAAACTTAAGGCCCGTCTGAATTTTCTCTGTTAGCCTGCTTTCCGTTCTCAGGTGGAACCTTCTGTGTTTATAGTCAAAGTCCTCGTCGCGCGCGTCATCGTCTTTGGTGTCGCGCTGTCCGAGTTCAGCCCGCGCCGCGATTTTATGTATGAGCCGGTTTTTAAATAAATATTCAAGTCTGAGCATCAGGTCATTTTTGTTTTTTTGTCTTCCGTCGCTCTTGCGGGTGGTTGCTTCAAATTTGTAAGACGAGGCGAGCAAGAGCCTTTTTTCAAGCAGATATTTCTTTGCCCCGAGCCTGGAGAAAAACCTGAGCTGGTCTTTTGTTCCGTCGCCGGTATAGTCATAGTTGTTGACCCCCGCGGCCAGATCAATCGCGTGGGAGTCTTTTTCAGTATAGGTCAGTTTTGGAGCGAACATGACCTGGTCGTATTCTTTTGAAGGGGAATCCCGGTATCGTTTTTCCTTGTATTTAAGCTTTAAGGAAAGTTTAAGGGAATTGTTTTTCAGTTTTTTTAGATAATAGGAGCCGCCGGCCTTAAAGATCCTTGAGATATTGTCAAGGGAGTCCCGTGATCTATAGTCCCTGTCATAGATAAAAGAACTGACCTCGTAACTGAGCAGGCCGGACGGCTTATGCGTGAACTTCAAATGATAGTTCTGAAATCTGTATTCCTGGTCGCTCTCTTCTTCTTCAAAGTCCTCGGCCTGCGACCTGTCGCCGGCCTCAACATATCCGCTTAAGGTATGATCAGCGGCAGAACAGAATGAAGGCAGGAGCACAAATATAGAAAAGATAAAAACCTTTATGAAGAATGGCCTGTTTATTTTTTCTTGTGCGGTACAGGGTTAAGTTTTTTCCGGGCGCGCTTTGCAGGATCAGAATCAGGGAACTTTTCAACAAGCCTTTCAAGGACTATCCTGCCTGTTTCTTTATCATTTATCTCAAAAAAAGCCATGCCCTGCTTCAGCATCGCGCCCGGGACCTTGTCGCTGTCAGGGTTTGTCTTCATAAGGTCTTCATAGGCCAGAATGGCGTCCTCATAGTTTTGTTCTTTGTAATAAGTTTCGCCTATCCAGAAACGGGCATTGTCAGAGTACTCATTTTCAGGATAGTCCTGAAGCAGGGCAAGAAATTTTCCCCTGGCCTCGGCGAACTTGTTGTCCCTAAAGGTGTTAAAGGCCTCCATGTAATCGTCCTTTGCTTTTTTTACAGGCAGTGTTTCCTCTGTCTCCGGCGCCTGCCCGGCCCCGGGCACGGCAGATCTGTCCTTTAACGCCTTAACCGCGGTTTCCAGCTCATCTAATCTGGCGATAAGCCTGTCCCTGTCTTTTGCCAGATCTTTTGAGTTTTTTTCCGACGCGTACAGCGCTTCGTCAACACGGCCTGTCAGCATCTGTACGTCTGCTGTTAAAGACTGAACCTGGATAAGAAGGTCTGACACAGACCCGGCGGTTGCTTTTTGCCCTTCTTCAAGGTCTTTCAGGCTTCCGCCGCCCTGCCCGCCTGTCTCAAGATTTCCGACCCTGGATCTTAGCTCATTGAGTTCATACCGCATCCTTCCCGTCTCTTCTGTTGAGGCACAGCCGGCAAGAACAAGCATGAAAAGCATTACAAGAGGCAGGAAACACAGTCCAACCTTTTTGATATGGAACCCCACTGGCAAGCCCGTGGGGTTCTGCGAAGTCGGATAAAAAAAGACAGTCCCTTCCCTGGAATTCGCGAAGGGACTGCCGCATATTTTCTTATCTTGTGACAACAAAGTGCGCCCTTCTGTTCCTCTGCCAGCAGTTTTCATTGTGGGACGAGCAGACCGGCTTTTCTTCGCCGTAGGTAATGGTGCTCATCCTTTTGGATGAAACACCCCTGGAAATAAGGTAGTCCCGTGCTGCCTTTGCCCTTTTTTCGCCGAGCGCGAGGTTATATTCGTTGGTTCCCCGCTCGTCGCAGTGGCCCTCTATAAGGACATTTATGTCTCTGTGATCATTAAGCCATGATGCCACAGAATCAAGGACCGCCCTGGTATCCGGCCTTATGTTGTACTTATTAAACTCAAAAAGTGCGTCCTTAAATTCAAACAGCGATTCTTCTTCATATGTGCTGACGTCCCCTGCTTCCCTTGGGGTCAGGGTCTCTTCAACAACCTCTTCTCTAGCCGCACCGGCTTCGTCAGTGGGCTTTACGTGTTTCTTTGCACAGCCAAAAGCAAAGATCGTTAGACCAGCTACCAGGACCAGAATCAAGAACTTTTTCATATTTTAAAAACCTCCTTCCCTATTCTCCGGTTATTTTATTACAATGCCTATTTCTTTAAATAAGGTGACCACCGCGGATTCATGGCCTTTATTTTCCTGGGGGTGATCCGTCGTTCCCTTTCTCCGTTAATGCTCATCAGGTAAATATTTTTATTGCCGCCCCTGTCGGAATCAAACGATATGAACATTCCGTCAGGGGAAAAACTGGGATTTTCGTTATTCCCGGTGCTTGTAAGCTGTCTTAGATCAGTACTATCCGATTTTATCATGAAAACCTGATTTTTGCCATTTTTTCTTCCCACGTATGCTATCCATTTGCCGTCAGGCGACCAGGCAGGCGAGGTGTTATACGGACCTTCAAAAGTAACCCTTTTAACGCCCCTGCCGTTTGAATTCATTACGTATATCTGGGGAGAGCCGCCCCTGTCCGATACAAACGCGATCCTGGAGCCGTCAGGAGAAAATACAGGGGATACATCTATGCCATAGGACCGCGTCAGCTTTTTAATTCCGGTGCCGTTGATGTTCATAACATATATCTCAAGGCTTCCGTCCCTGGACGATGAGAACGCCACACGGTTATCCGGGGAGATTCCGCCGACAAGATTCAGACCTTTGGATGAGAACAGCACTTTTTCCCTGTAACTCTTAAGGTCAAGAGAATATATGTTCCACTTCCTGTTTCTTTCGGAGGAATAAATAAAGTAACGCGCGTCAGGTGACCAGCTGTGGCTCGCGGAGAGCCCTTTTGAAACTATTCTTACGGGATTATAGCCGTCCCAGTCAGTGAGGTAAAGCCATTTTTTGTTCCCTGAATTTACTATGTACGCGAGCTTTGTCCTGAACACTCCTTTCCTGCCGGTAACCACCTCGAACACGTCGTTTGCAATTCCGTGGGCCAGCGCGCGGAGATATTTCCTGTCAGCCCGGTACCTCTTGTTCAATACTGTCCGGTTCGCTATCAGATCAAACACCTCTACGTCTGCTTTTATTTCTTCCAGGACCTCCACGTTTATCCTGACCCTGATCTCAGCCCCGGCAATATCAGGGTCAATAAAATAAAAGATACCTGTAAAATTCAGGTCGTCTTCAGCAATCCCCGCGATCTGCCCGGCCTCTGCCGGACCGGTGTAGTTTATGGATATGGGGAGCTTTCTAAGCGCGGGCGACGTTATGTCGATGTAGACCTTTGCGTCAGAAGCCGTGAAAAGTGAAAAGTGAAAGGTGAAAAGTGCGCAAAAGAACATTACAACTTTTAAATTCAAACTTTTAATTTTAAACTCTTTCTTCATAAGTGAAACCTTATGCCTATTTCCATTTCCGCGGGCGGGGGCGGCAGGGGGCCGGCTTTTGATATAGCCTTCAGCGCTGAACGGTCAAAAAGCCTGTTGCCCGACGTTTTTTCGATCTCCTGCGAGATTATTTTACCGTCTTTATCTATTCTTATTGCAATGATCACTTCAAGGTCAGTGTCAAAATCAGGGTATACCCACTGGCTCCATATCTTTTCAGTGATCAGGGAGTAGTACGGGTCTGAATCAGTGCTTACGCCCTCGCCCGGGATACCCGCACCTTTTTTTACAACCTCTATTTCTTCTGCTTTTTCCGCTGTCTTTTTCTTCTTTTTTGACAGTGCGCTTATGGCCCGCAGTCTTTCGATCTCCTTTGTCAGCCTCCCGGTCTTTTCCAGGGTCATATCTGCTTTTGGCGGCGTCCTGACTATCTTCTTTGGAGGAATTTTTCTTGTCCGCCTTTTTCTTGAAGGTGTCCTGCCGGTATCTGCGCGCGAAGCCAGGACCGGGCCGACCAGCTTAACCTGGTAACTCCTGAACTCCCTTTCCTTTGTTTTGATCGGAATTATTATGAGCGCGATAAAAAGAAGGTGCAGAACGGCAGAGGCTATTACAATCTTTTGCAGGCTGGGTTCTGTCCCGATATGCAGGGAACGCTTCATCGAAACAGTGCTTTTGATTCAGTAACCATCCCCAGCTTTTCTATTCCTATCTCTCTCAGCTCTCCCATGACCTGTACGACAATACCATAAGGAACATCCTTGTCCGCCTTGAGAAAAACATCTCTGTCAGCAGTAGTCGCGAACAGGGTTTTCAGCTGTTCCATGGCTGTAATTTTCTTGTTCACATATATCCTGCCGTCTTTTTTTATGGTTATTACAACTCTCTCGGCCGGGGACATTTCCTTACCCTTTGCCTGGGGCAGGTTAACATCTATTCCCTGCTGAAGCAGGGGAGCTGTGACCATAAATATTATGAGGAGCACGAGCATCACGTCTACGAAAGGCGTGACATTAATCTCCGACAGCGCCTGTTTTTGCCTCTCCATGTCTCCTCACAAAATGGTCTATTAGCTCCTGTGAAAAATCCTCCATTAAAATAATGTTCCTTCGCGTCCTGCTCAGATAGTAGTTATATGCGATAACAGCCGGTATTGCGGCGACAAGCCCGGCAGCAGTGGCTATCAGGGCCTCGGCAATACCAGGAGCAACAACGGCAAGAGAGGCGGAGCCGACCCTGCCGATACCCATGAAGGAGTTCATTATTCCCCATACCGTGCCGAAAAGACCGATAAAAGGTGTTGTTGTACCTGTTGTAGCGAGGAAAGTAAGGTACTTTTCAAGGCGGGAGGACTCGAGTCTCTCAACCCTTTTCAGGGTCCTTTTTATTTCTTCCCGGTTGCCCTCCGCCTGAAGATCAACGGAGTAGGCAGCCCTGAAAACGTTTACAACAGGACTGATAGCGAGTCTTTTTGTGGACTGATAAAGCGTGTCCCAGTCAGTGCCTTTCCTGAACGCGCGATGGAACTCTTCAGATTCTCTTTCAACTCTGGAAAGAAACCTGAACTTGTAAATTATGATTGCCCAAGAAAAAACAGAGAAGAACAGCAGGATCAAAAGAACGAGCTTTACAACAAGGCCTGCCTGAAAAATGAGATTTAATACTGTATCACCGCTCATAGTATAAGAGTTTAAAAGAAAGTCTTTTAAAAGTCAAAAACCACTGAACGTATGAGATTATCATGGAGAGTTGACAAGGCGGGAAACCGGTACCACGGACACCTGATTTGCAGGGAGGACTTTTTGTAAGAAATCGATCGTATTTTTTCTGGGGTGGGCAATCGCGATCGCATACCCTTTTTTCCGGGCTATGCCGATCAATTTTTCCCACTGTGCCTCTATATCAGCGGGATTGTCCTTATAGTCAAGAAAAATGTCCCTTTTCAATAAGGGGACGCCGTGTTCTTCAGCGGCCTTTGAAGCTACTGACCTTGAAGTGGTGAGGCTGTCCAGAAAAAAAAGCTTTTCCCTGCTGATACCCGACATAAGCACGTACATAGTCCGTTCATCTTCTGTAAAGGCAGAACCCATGTGATTGCTGATGCCTTTTATGTGCGGTATTGAAGCAAGGTCGTCTTTGAGGGCGTCCAGGATCTCATTGTCGGTCATCCACGTGTAAAGTCCCCCCTTGCCCAGGGCATGGGGGTCGCGCGCCTCCATGGGAATATGGCCTATGACATCCCGTCCCATTTTGTGGCCCTGCCCGGCGATCCATTTGGAAAAAGGTTCATGAGGCAGGACCGAGAGGGTAAGGGAGGCATTGATGTTCAGGACACTTAACGCGGCCTTTTTGCCTGGGCCAAGGTCGTCTATCACTATCGCGACCTCAGGCCTGGATGCGGGCCTTTTTTCAGTTTCAGGCCTGGCCTGTTCCGGAGCAGTCTGTTGAGGCTGCGGCCCGGGGGTCTCCCGGCTTGCTTCCCTGTAGAAAAAAAATATTACAACAGTAATAAAAAAAAGCATTAACAGGAAATGACGGTGACCTTTTGCTCTGCGTCGTCTTTTAGGGGGCATCTTAGAAAATCGTTAATAGTTATTTGTTAAATGTTATGTGTAATTATTTTTTTGGGCGGTATTTCTTGATTAGTTGAACCAATAACGAATAACTAATAACGAATAACGCGTCGTTATTATTACGGGTTAAAATCAAACACCTCTACGCCGGCCGGTGCCTTGAACATGAAAAAAGAATCTTCAAGGCCGGGGTTTATCCTGACATCTTTTAGTGTTATCAGGATCCTGTTGCCGTGGGTGTCGAATATTTTGAAGGTCTTTACAGGAAAATCTCCTGAGCCGGTCTCAAGCAGTATCTTCTCTATAAAACCCATCCGGTTTTTGGGTGTGAGTTCCAGGGTGTTCTCTTTTATCAGCTTTATGTCAAAATCATTCTTAAGGCTGCCCAGGCTGTTAATCAGCGCAAGCGGTACCTGGCCGTAGGAGTCCCTGCTGAAGGTGGTCCGGAGAGCCTGTTTTTCGGACCTTTTATATATCCATGTAGTGTTGCCGCTGATGGTGATCTCCTCGTCCCTGGGTTTTGAGTACGTCCATTTCATGCTGGAGGGTTTTTTTACAAAGAACTCGCCCTCATACCGTTCGACCCTGTCGAGGTCGGTTATATAACTTGTCTGCAGGAACGTTCCCCGCATGTTCTGGATCTCTTTGTCTTTGTTCTGAATTTTTTCGACGATCGTATCAACTGTGGACGCGGAAGATATCGTGGAAAGCATGAAGACAGCAAGTAATGATATGCTGATAATTGACGATTTTTTGTTCATTTTTTCCTCCTGAGAATTTCTCTTGGCTTTCCTGCCTCTCCCGGCGGACCCACTATACCGTCTTCCTCCATCATTTCCATTATCCTCGCGGCTCTATTATAACCTATCTTTAACCTGCGCTGGATATATGATATGGTCGCCTGGCCTGTATTAAGCACGACGTCAAGCGCCTGCTGATATAACTCGTCCCTGTCCGTGAGATCGATCTCTGCCTGTTCCCCGGCTGCGAGCGATTCGAATATGGAATAGTCAGGCGGGCCCTGAGCCTTTATAAAATCAACGATTATCCTGACCTCTTCCTCAGACACATAAGCTCCATGCACACGCGTCATTCTGGCGCCGGGGGTAACGTAGAGCATATCGCCCTTGCCCAGCAGCTGTTCAGCGCCGTATGTGTCAAGGATGATCCTTGAATCCAGTTTGGAGGCCACATTGAAAGACAGCCTGGATGAAAAATTTGCCTTGATCACGCCCGTGATCACATCAACAGAAGGCCGCTGTGTCGCCAGGATAAGGTGAATACCGGCGGCCCTTGCCATCTGGGCGAGCCGCGCGATGGAATTTTCAACTTCCTGCGGCGAGACAAGCATGAAGTCGGCAAACTCATCTATAAAGATAATAATGTATGGAAGGGGTTCTTCCTCTGAATCAGGGTTGGCCCTGATCTTTTTGTTGTATGTTTCAATGTTTCTTGAGCCAACCTCCGCCAGAAGCCTGTACCTGCGCTCCATCTCGAACACTATGCTCCTGAGCGCGTCGGCAGCGTCTTTTACAGACGTAATGATCGGCAGCATAAGGTGGGGGATCTCTTCATACGCCGGCAGTTCCAGCATCTTGGGGTCTATCATCAGCATCTTGACCTCTTTTGGCGTTGCCCTGTAGAGAAGGCTGAGGACCATAACGTTTATACCCACACTTTTGCCGGAGCCGGTAGCCCCGGCTATGAGCAGGTGCGGCATACGGGCCAGGTCAGCCACGACCGGTACGCCAAAGATGTCCTTCCCAAGGGCCAGCGTTAGTTTTGACGGGCTTTTTCTGTACGCCTCCGAGGCAAAGATCTCCTTCAGATATACGGTTTCCCTTTCACTGTTCGGGACCTCTAAACCAAGTGTTGATTTGCCGGCTATGGGCGAGATCCGCAGACTGGTGGTTTTCAGTGTAAGGGCAAGGTCATCCGACAGTGACAGGACCCTGTTTATCTTGACGCCCGGCGCGGGTTCGAACTCGAACATGGTCACGACCGGCCCGGGTGATACATGGGTCACTTTGCCGTCAACTGAAAAATCCCGCAGTTTCTTTTCAAGCAGGTCCGAGGTTGAAAGCAGGTCTTCCTTTGCTGGCCTGCTTTTAACAGGCACCGGGTCTTTCAACAGTTCAAGGCTGGGCAGCTCGTATTCACCTTTTGTTTTTCGCGCTGCTCGGGTCTTTTGTTCTGCCGGATAAGCAAGGGGAAGCGGTTCCTGCCTGTACGTTGTTGTCTGAACAGAGGGCGTTTCATCCATTTCTATTTCAGGTTTTTCTTTTTTCTTTTTTCTTCTCTCTTTCAGGGTCTCCTTAAAGGGAATGGACATGGAACTGAAAGAGACCTTTTCCCTGGCGCCCTTCAGGAAATCCATAACTGAAAAAGGGACAAGAAACATCAGCGTAACAAATAAAAGCGGAATAAAGATCATGTAAGACCCTGTTATCGAGAACAGGCTGGTTGAAAGTTTTGTTACAAGAAAACCAACGACCCCCCCTGAATGACAGTTGATATTGCTGTAGCTCAATATCGGTTCTACTTGCCTGGGGCATTCTGCTGATCCGTTAAGAAAAACAAGGCTTAAAAGAGAAGATATCGACAGGATAAGGGTGACCGTAGCGGCTGCGGATATAATGGTTTTCCGCATTGTCTCCCTGCCGGTTTCTTTGCCGAGCAGTTTTTTGAGACCGTAAGCGCACAGCAGCAAAGGAATAATAAAGGCTGTAATACCTATTAACTGAAGCACAGCATCCGATAGATATGAACCGAAAATACCGAGAAGATTTTGAACGTCTGCCCCTTTGGAAGAGCCGTGTATGGAAAGTGAAGGGTCCCAGCGGTTATAGGTGAGAAGGCTTAAAAGAACGATCAGGCCGCCGACAACGGCCAGGATTCCCAGTATCTCGTCTTTTATTCGTTTAGATTTATCCATATACTGACTGCGCCGGCATGCCCGGAACTATCTGTTTGTCCATACGGTTATTATGATAACAAAAGCAAGTAAAAAACGATAATACGCGAACGGTTTCAGAGAATGGTTCTGGAGAAAACGCAGAAGATATTTTATGGCGATATACCCTGTAACAGCTGAGACGGCAATGCCTGCCAGGAAAAGATCAGGCCTGACAGCGGCATCACCGGAAAGAACCAGTTTTCTTGTCTCCAGAAATCCGGCGCCGGCAATGATCGGCGTGCTCATCAGGAATGAGAACCTGGCGGCGGCCTGTCTTTGGACCCCCCTCATAAGACCTGCCACAATGGTGATCCCGGACCGTGAAACACCGGGCACAAGGGCCAGGGCCTGCGCAATACCTATGATCAGGGCGTCTTTCCTGCTGATCTTATCCATGCCAATGCCTTCAGAGCCTTTTTTGACCTTTTCGGTGAAGAGCATAAGCGCGGCAACAACTGAAAGGGTGAAGATTATAAGCACAGGACTTCTCAGTCCTTCAACCGCGTCACGAAATATAAGTCCGGCAACCGCGGCAGGCACTGTGGCAATGAGGATATGCCATATCATGCCGTCTTTTCGGCGGGCTGTTCTTAAGAGCTCGACCCAGTCTTTTCTGAAATAAACCACAAGCGCGATAAGGGTTCCCAGGTGCAGAGCCACATCAAAACCCAGGGTGTTGACCACTCCCTGCCATCCGAAAAACCAGGGAAGCAGGATAAGGTGCGCGGAACTGCTGACAGGAATGAACTCTGTCAGTCCCTGCAGGATCCCCAGTATTATAGCTTCGAGCATAGGAGATTATAACAAAAGACCCGCGACTTTTTTCGTGGACCCTTCGTCAGGTTTTCTTTTTTGCGCTTCTTTCTGCTAAACTTTTTTAGATGACCGATAACGCTGAAAAACAGCCCCCTCCGGAAAAAGGTTCCAGGGGAGAATTCGTCCGTTTTCTTGGTGTTGCCAGCACAGTGGGAATAAATTTCGTTGTATGCACTTTTGTCGGTTTTGCGATCGGCTACTGGCTTCTTGACAGCTATTTGAACACGTTTCCATGGTTCACCTTTATATTTCTTGTACTTGGGATCGCGGCGGCCTTCAGATATTTATTCAGGATCGCGGCAAAGGCGGGCAAAGAGGAAGAACCTGAAGAAACGAAAAAATGAACACAGTATCATTACAAAACGCGGTTCCGAGTTTCTGATATGGAGATACTTAAACGGGTAATGATCAAAAGCATTATTATCCTGCTTCCGGCGGCAGGGGCGGCGGCTTTTTTAAAATGGGAAAAAATGCCGGAAGGCATTATCGCCGGAGGCGCGCTGGGACTTTTGAACCTGCGCGGACTGGTACGCAGCGTAGAAGGGCTTGCGGGCGCTGAAAAGGCCGCTTTAAGGATGGTCATCCTCAGCATGATCAGGTTAACCGTGCTGCTGGCAGTGATTTTTCCCCTCATATGGCTTAGAATAGTTAATGTTATAGGCATGCTTATAGGGTTTACAATAGTTTTTATGCTGATCCTGTTCGAGGGAGCAAGGGTCGGGAGATCTTCGTGAAACCCGGCAAGACAAACAGCTGACATGGGAATGCACAATGCGTAAACAGACTTCATCCGGATCAATGAAGAAAAGTCTGATCGATCTTGTTATTGCGCGCTCGTTCAAATTTACCGAAAAGCCGGCATTTAAACTCGCGTCAGGCAGAAAAAGCTGTTTTTATTTTAACTGCAAGCCGGTCACCCTCAGCCCCCAGGGCATGTTCCTTATAGGAAACCTCCTGTACAGGCTTATTAAAAAAGAGAAGTCATGGAAGGTAAAGGCCGTAGGAGGGCTCACACTTGGCGCTGATCCGGTGGCGGCCGCGGTGTGTTACACTTCGCACGTGAAAAAACAGCCTTTAGAGGCGTTTGTCGTGAGGAAAGAACCCAAAAAACACGGTACCATGCTCTGGGTGGAAGGCCACGTTAAAAAGGGCGACAGGGTAATAATCGTGGAGGATGTTATTACAACCGGCGGTTCTACGATAAAAGCCATTAAAAGGGCCAGGCTCGGCGGACTGAAAGTCGCGGGTGTGGTCGTTCTTATTGACAGGCAGGAAGGCGGCAAAGAGGCAATAGAGAAAATGAAAGTGCCGGTCAGGACACTGCTTACAAAAGAAGAGATATTTAAGGTTTATACAAACCTGTTTTCAGGCAAATAGCGATGACAGGTTTTTTCAGGAATTCATATAGAACCAATGACTAAAACCCAGGCAGGCCAGCCTTGATGGCAGATTACGGCTTGCATAGACCTTTTCTCCATATATTATTGATCATCCTGCTCAGTCTGATCGCATATTCCAACACATTCCATAGCCCATTTCAGTTTGATGATGTGCGGGTTATCGTTGAAAACCCGATTATAAAAGACATACAGTTCTTTGTTGAGCCTTCAAAAGCTAAAGCATTCCCAGGAGCTTTTGGCTATGATGCGTTGAATACCAGGTTCATCGGGTATCTGACATTTGCACTGAATTATAAAATTGGCGGTCTTGATGTTACAGGCTATCATATAGTTAATTTATTAATTCATATAAGTGTGGCAGTGCTTATATATTTTTTTATTCTGCTCTCCTTCAGGACCCCTGTATTGAGTGAATCGCCTTTAAGAGCTTATCAGGTGCAAATAGCGGTTTTCACCGCGCTTCTGTTTGCCTGCCACCCTGTCCAGACGCAGGCCGTTACTTATATATGGCAGCGTGTAACATCTCTTGCAGCCCTGCTGTATATGCTGTCATTGACAGCATATATCAAGTATAGGCTTATTAATGGCCGGGCATCCCTGAAGTCTTTATTTTTCTACCTTATCTGCATTCTTTCAGCAGTTACTGCCATGAAGACAAAGGAGACGGCCATTATGCTTCCGGTCACGATCGTCATGTATGAATTCATGTTTTTTAAAGAGAAGTTAAAGCGAAGGATGCTTTGCCTGACGCCCCTTCTCTTTACCATGCTCATTATCCCTTTGAGCCTTATAAGTTGGGATATGACCCTATTGGAAATGGCAGGAGATATTAATGAGGTAACCAGAGGCGCTTCAGTACTGCCCCGATGGGTATATCTTATCACTGAATTCAGGGTAATAATCACATATATCAGACTGATCTTTTTTCCTGTTGGCCAGAACCTTGACTATGATTATCCGGCATACCAGAGTTTTTTCGATACAGAGGTTTTATTGTCCTTTGTATTCCTTGTCTCGCTTCTGAGTTTCAGTTTGTATTTGTATTACCGGTACAGACGGACTGCAACGCATGTGCGTCTTATATCATTCGGGGTTTTCTGGTTTTTTATCAACCTGCTGCTGGAGTCGAGCATTATACCGCTTAATAATGTGATCTTTGAGCACAGGCTGTATCTGCCTTCAATAGGGGTATTTCTTGCGATAACCACATTAATATTTATGGCCGTAGAAAAGCTGAAAAAAAGAAATTACCAGATAGAAAAAGCAGTTGCAGCTGGACTGATGATCATAACGTTAGTACTTACAGGCGCGGCTTACGCCAGGAATGAAGTATGGAAGGATCAGAAAACCCTGTGGGAGGACGTGGTGAAGAACAGTCCCGATAAACCCAGGGGGCATATAGGTCTTGGATCTGCCTATAAATCCCAGGGTCTGATTGATGATGCAATAAAGCAGTTCGAAATTGCGATCAGTCTCGATCCTGGAAATTCAAAGGCGCATAATAATCTTGGGAATGCCTATAGATCTCAGGGAAGAATGAATATGGCGTTGGAACAATATAAGGCCGCCATTAAATTTGATCCTGATAATTTTGAAGCATACAATAATATTGGTATAACATATAAGTCTCAGGGGCAGCTTGGCATGGCCAAGGAGAATTATCATGCGGCACTCAAATTGAACCCGAATTATCCCAAAGCTCATAATAATATTGGAAATATATATAAATCAGAAGGTCATCCTGAGATTGCTATAAAACATTATCAGACAGCAATCAATCTCGACAAAGACTACGCAGCCCCCTATATAAACCTGGGGAATGTCTACATGTCTCTTGACTCTATTGATCGCGCAATAGATAGTTACCGGACCGCTGTAAGACTTGATCCGTTTAGCGCGGAAGCGCATTACAATCTTGCTGTTGCATACAGGGCAAGCGGATTAATTGAACAGGCCGAGGAGCATTACAGTGCCGCGGCAGGACTGATGAAGAAAAGAAAGTGAGTTTTATTGACCTTATCATGCCGGCTGATGAGTATTACGGTTTGCGGCAGAACCTATAAGCCTTTTTATGCATAAAAGACGTAACTTGTACCCGGATCAGCATAACCTGATGAGATATCCAGGGAGAACTTTAATATGCAAAAAACTCAGGATTGATTTAAAATACCAAAATAACATGGGCCCTATATCAGCGAAGATCAATAATAGAAATTATGAATGATGCGAGTATAATCATACCTGCATATAACGAAGAAACCGGTATTGCCGCGATACTGGACAAGCTGACGCTTATGGGGGATCAATATGAAGTTATTGTTGTTGATGACGGCTCGGAAGATAAAACCGCAGGGGTAGTCAAAAATTACCTGAATATAAAGTTGATCCGCCATGATCATAATTTAGGATACGGAGCCGCCCTTAAAACAGGCATTAAAGCCGCAACGAACGATACTATAGCGATTATAGATGCCGATGGAACATATCCGGACGGGCAGATCCCTGACCTGATTAAGGTTATGAAAGAAGGCGATTATGCAATGGTGGTTGGGGCGCGGACCGGAAAGAATGTGAAAATCCCCCTGATCAGAAAACCGGCTAAATGGTTTATTAACAAGCTTGCCAATTATCTGGTGGGAACCAGAATACCGGATCTTAACTCCGGATTGAGAGTAATGAAGAAG
Source organism: bacterium BMS3Bbin08 (assembly GCA_002897775.1). Classification (GTDB taxonomy): domain Bacteria; phylum Nitrospirota; class Thermodesulfovibrionia; order UBA6902; family BMS3Bbin08; genus BMS3Bbin08. Next base: position 44,765 of record BDTR01000030.1, read on the forward strand.
TCCGCGCTTGACAGTTTCATCCATATTTTGCCGGATGGATTCTCTTTTACCACTACTATTACACTGGCAATGCTCACTAATGGATATGCAGTGAAATATGTACCTATAAATTATTTTAGACGTGAAGGAAAATCAAAAATACGACCTGTTAGAGATACTCTTAATTTTATTCAATTGATCATCAGAACGGTTTTATACTTTAATCCCCTGAAAATCTTTGTTCCGTTGAGTATTTGTTTGGTGTTTATCGCTTTTATCGTATTGATTGTGAGCCAGCTTTATCTCGGCAGGGCCATGGATGTGACCTTCGGTGTGATTCTCATGACTGCCGTAATGGTTCTGGCTATTGGAATGCTCGCGGATCTGATAGATAAAAGGCTTCAGTAAATGAAAGTACTCTTAATCAATCCTCCCAGAGAAAATGAAATTATTGGGAATAACCCCTCTATTATAGAAGAGGAAAGAGGTTTTAACCCTCCATTGGGGCTGTTGTATATTGCCGCCTATCTGGAAAAACACACAGAGCATGAAATATCAGTTATTGACGCGCAGGTTGAAAGGCTGAATTATTCTTCTCTGGCTGCGCGCATCAGTGAGTTTGCCCCCGACATTGCAGGCCTGACAACAATGACGATGACTTTAATAGATGTAATGAAAACAGCAGGCATTATAAAACAAACGGATAAAAACATTAAGGTTGTTCTGGGAGGACCCCATGTGCATCTCTTTCCGGAGGAGTCAGTAAATCTGCGGAATGTAGATTATATTGTCCTTGGGGAAGGGGAAGAGGCATTTAAGGACCTGCTTGACCATATGGATAATAAGCAGGCATTAATGAACATTGCCGGGCTGGTATTCAAAGAAGACGGTAATATTATTCATACTGGGTTACGTCCCCCCATTAAAGATCTTGACCGGCTGCCTTTCCCTGCCCGGCATCTTGTCCCGTATAAGAAATATACTTCACTTTTATCAAAGGGGAATATAGCTACAACCGTTTTCACAAGCCGCGGCTGTCCGTTTAAATGCACCTTTTGTGACCGGCCTCATCTTGGAAAGGTGTTCAGGGCGCGAAGCGCCGGCAATGTAGTTGATGAACTGGAGTTATGCAGCAAACTGGGAATTCATGATTTCCTGTTTTATGATGACACTTTTACCGTAAACAAAAAAAGGGTAATGGATATTTGTAACGAAATCGTAAAAAGGAAGCTTGATATCGGTTGGGACATTAGAGCAAGGATTGATACTGTCGATGAAGAGATGCTGAAAAATCTAAAAAAAGCAGGATGCCGGGGGATTCACTATGGAATAGAAGCAGGCACTGAAAAAATTCTAAAGGTGCTTAACAAGCGTATTACCATACTACAGGCACAGCATGTCTTTGACCTGACAAGAAAATACAGGATCCCGATTTTAGCCTATTTTATGATAGGCAATCCGGCAGAAACAAGAGATGATATCTTTACAACTTTTAGTGTTATGAAAGAATTAGATCCGGATTATGTCCATATGACTATCCTGACCCCGTTCCCGGGCACAAAGATTTACTTTGATGGTTTAAAGAACGGGATAATCAGGAAAGACTACTGGAAGGAGTTTGCGGAGGATCCGAAACCTGATTTTATCCCGCCTCACTGGGACGAGCTTTTTTCAAGGAATGAACTTAATGATTTACTTGTCAAGGGATATAAGGGCTTTTACATAAGGCCCTCCTATATATTAAAAAGAATCGGCGCGCTCCGGTCATTCTCCGAGTTGAAGAAAAAAGCAGCAGCCGGTTTAAAGGTTTTTTTTATGAAACAGTTTACCGGCAGAAATATAAAGTAGATATATAAAGAAAAGCCGGGTGTTTATTCGAACATATGAGGATATCGGTATTTTGGATAAAGAATATCATTCAGGAAGAAAAACAAAAAAATCTCTTATATACAGGCTTAACAGAAGGACTAAGGAAGCAATAGATTCTATTGAGAAGCATTTCTCCGGGAGCCCGTCTCTAATTCTTGACCTGGGTGCCGCTGACGGCCTTATGCCGGGAATGATAAAAAATATGTATCCCTCTGCCCTCTGTATCGGGGTTGAATCATCAAAAGAACTCATAGAAACAAACACAGACAGGCGCATCACTCTTCTACACGGAAATGCGAACAACCTTACCATGGACAGTAATACTGTCGATATAGTACTGGCAGCAGCCGTAATTGAACATATGCCGGACCCTGAAAAATTCTTAAGAGAGGCTAAAAGAGCACTTAAGCCTCACGGACTGATCATCCTTACTTCGCCTGTCCCGTTCCGGGAAAAGGCTGCAACAATGGTTGGACACTTGCGTGATGAACAGCACTGTAATGAAATTATTTATTTGCTAATCAGCTTCTAATTGGAGAAAAACAGAATTCCCAAAGAGCATCTTAAAATATTTTGTGTGCTTAACTACATAGTAAGTCCGCAGCTTACATATTAATTAATCGCGATAGACGGAATTTGAAACAAAAACAATTTTATGGGGATGTGCACAATTTATATATAGAACACGACTGTCGGAATCATTAATGAAGACAATAGACCTTCGCAGACCGTTTCTCCATATCTTATTGATCATCTTTCTCAGCCTGGTTGCTTACTCCAACACATTCCACAGCCCTTTTCAGTTTGATGACATGCCCGGAATAGTTGATAACCCGATTATCAAAGATCTGCAGTTATTTGTTAAGCCTTCAAAGGCTGAAGTATTCGACGAATATCTGGAATACAATACGTTTAAAAGCAGATATGTGAGTTATCTGACGTTTGCGTTGAATTATAAAGCGGGCGGCCTTAATGTTGTCGGATATCATATAGTCAATCTCATAATCCATATCAGCGCGGCGTTAGTCATATATTTTCTTATTATGCTTACTTTCAGGACGCCATATTTACGCGGGTCGCCGATCAGAGCATACAATGTTCACATAGCGTTTTTTACCGCGGTTATCTTTGCCTGCCATCCCATACAGACTCAGGCGGTAACCTATATATGGCAGAGGTCTGCGTCTCTGGCCGCGCTGTTGTATATACTCTCTTTAGCGTCCTATATCAAATGGAGACTCTCAAGTGACCGGACTTCTTCAAAAGGATTTTTTTTCTATCTGGTATGTATAATCTCCGCTATCCTTGCCATGAAAACCAAGGAGATTGCTTTTATGCTTCCTTTAACCATTGCGCTGTATGAATTTCTCTTCTTTGAGGGGAGCCTGCGCAGGAGAACTCTTTGGCTGATACCAATTATTCTCTGCATATTTATAATTCCCCTTACTCTCATTAGCATAGATAAACCGGTTGGAGAGCTTATAGGGGATATGAGTAAAAACATAAGGGGCAACTCGGAACTTTCCAGATCGTTGTACCTTATCACGTCATTCAGGGTAATAATCACATATATCAGGCTTATCTTTTTTCCTGTTGGCCAGAACCTTGACTATGATTATCCGGTATACCAGTCGTTTTTCGATACAGAGGTTTTACTCTCCTTTGTATTCCTTGTATCTCTTCCGGGTTTGAGTGTGTATTTGTATTACCGGTACAGAGACACAGTGAAGCACATACGTCTTATATTATTTGGGGTTTTCTGGTTTTTTATTAACCTGCTTCTTGAGTCGAGCGTCATACCTCTTAACAACGTAATCTTTGAGCACCGGTTGTATCTGCCTTCAATAGGGGTGTTTCTGGTGATAACCGTATTGCTTTTTATGGCTGTGGAGAAGCTGAAGAAAAGAAATTTCCAGATAGAAAAAGCGGTTGTAACGGGACTGATAATTATAACGTTTGTACTTACAGGGGCGGCTTACGCCAGGAACGGAGTGTGGAAGGATGAGAAAACCCTGTGGGAGAACGTAGTGAAGAACAGCCCCGATAAACCGAGAGGCCATATTAATCTGGGCAACGTTTTCCTTTCTCAAGGTAAATCTGACAAAGCAATGGAACAATATCTGATCGCCTTGAAACTCGATCCGGAAAGTTCAGAGGCGTGTTATAATCTTGGGAATGTTTTTATCGCTCAGGGAAAGTTTGACAAGGCAACAGAGCAGTATCTGATGACCATAAAACTTGATCCACATAATTATTCGGCACATTATAATCTGGGCAACACCTATCAATCGCAGGGCCTTACTGACAAGGCAATAGAGCAGTACCAGACTGCCATTCGACTCAAGCCGGATCATCAGGGAGCGTATAATAATCTGGGCATTGCCTATCAATCACAGGGTCTTACTGACAAGGCAATAGAGCAGTACCGGACCGCGATCAGGCTTAATCCCGGATTTTCAGGGGCATATTATAATCTGGGCACTGCTTATCAGACAAAAGGGTTGATCAGTAAGGCAAGGGAACATTACGAGATGGCCGCAAAGCTTCTGAAGGACAGGAAGTAAGAGCTAACTTCCCCATATTCTGGGATCCAGGGCGTCCCTTAGACCCTCGCCCAGCAGATTGTAGCCCAATACGGTCACCAGTATCGCAAGGCCCGGAAACACCGAGAGCCACCATGCTATCTCAATGTTGTCCTTGCCCAGCGTGAGGATATTGCCCCAGCTTGGTATGGGCGGCTGTACACCCAATCCCAGAAAACTGAGCGCAGATTCCACAAGGATCGCGCTGGCTACGCCCAGTATGGCTGATACGAACACAGGCGTCATGCTGTTCACCATGATATGTTTAAAAATGATCCTCATATTGCCTGCGCCCAGGGCCTTCGCGGCAAGGACAAATTCCCTTTCCTTTAGAGACAGGAACTCCGCCCTTACGAGCCGTGCCACACCCATCCACGATGTGATCCCTATAATGATCATGATATTCCATATGCTTGGGCCCACAAAGGCGATCACCGCAAGGATGAAAAAGAAAGAAGGAATGGACAGCATGATGTCTATGAACCGCGTGATGATCCTGTCTGTCCAGCCGCTGTAGTATCCTGCCAGCGCGCCGAGGACCATACCGATGATAGTTGCTATGCCTACAGCAACAAAACCAACGGCAAGCGATATACGGCTGCCGTACATCATCCTTGAAAGCACGTCCCTTCCAAGATCATCGGTGCCCATGGGGTGTTTTATGTTTGGAGACTCAAGAACGTGTCTTCTGTCGATCTCATGCGGGTCAAAAGGAGAGATAACCGACGCGAACCCGGCTATTAAGAAAAGGACGACAACAATAATTCCTCCTGCGACCGCAAGCCTGTTCTTTTTTAATCTGCGCCAGATCAATTTCATAACTCTTTGCTCATAGTCCTCAAATTTTACATTGCTGATTTAGTGGTCACCCTTCGGGCAAGCACAATGTAAGGAATAATTATTATTAAATTCACTCGCCACGACTACCTACCGGTAGTCAGCCTCGCTATGCATTTATAAATTATTATTCTCGCTACTCGGTTCTTTTTATTTAGCTTTTATCCTCGGGTCCGCGAACATATAGCCCAGGTCTGCCAGCAGGTTTCCGATCAAGGTCAGTACCGCGCCGATGGTCAGAATACACATTACCAGCGGATAGTCCCTTGTCATGACGCCCATATAAAATAATTGCCCCATTCCGGGAATGCTGAAGATGCTCTCAAAAATAACGCTGCCGCCGATAAGCCCGGGCAATGAAAGGCCGAGCAATGTAATAATAGGCAGTAAGGCGTTCTTAAGGGCGTGTTTGTATATCACTTTTCTTTCCGGCAGGCCCTTTGCCCTTGCTGTTGTTATGTAGTCCTGCCTGATAACTTCGAGCATGCTGCTGCGCATAAACCTCGAGAGCCCGGCGAACCCTCCGACCGCCGACACAAAGACCGGCAGAATAAGATGCTGCGTTCTGTCCCAGAATTTGCCGAACAGGGAAAATGACTCATAGTCCATGGATTTAAGTCCTGATATCGGAAGCCAGTCAAGCTGAACACCGAAAAATATCATCAAAAGCAGGGCGAGCCAGAACGCGGGGACGGCAAAGCCCACAAAAACAAATACAGTGGTTATTTTATCGTACAGTGAATACTGGTGCGCGGCTGATGAAATGCCTATCGGGATCGCGATAATAAAGATAATGAACATGGAAAGTATATTGATCAGAAATGTTATAAAGAGACTTCTGTCCGGCAGGGGCTGTTTTGTGTCCCATATCTTCTCCATTACAGGCCTTCTGTCTGTGGAGAAAGACTCTCCGAAATCCAGCCTGACGACCCTTTTCAGCCATAGGCCGTACCGGACTATGACAGGTTTATCAAGGTGATACATTTTTTCGAGTTTTTCACGCGCCTCAGGCGTCATCTTGGGGTTCAGCTCGGTAAGCACGTCAGTGGGCTTGCCAGGGGCGAGCTGTATGATAAGGAATGAAATAAGCGTGATACCGAACAGGGTCGGGATCATCTCAAGATGACGCTTGAAGATATAAATTAACATTCTATTGTTCTATGCTGTATCTCTGTAAATTTTTCGGCACATACCATTGATGCAGATTATAGCCTATGCCTATGGTCGTGGGCCTGATGCCCCTGAACCTTGAATGCACAATCGGGAGCGCATCCGGTACATATAAAAATATGTACGGTAATTCTTCGGCAAGTATTTCCTGAAATCTGAAATATGCTTTCTTTCTTTCTTCAATATCAAAGGTCCTCCGGCCTTTTTCAAGGAGCTTGTCAACTTCTTTATTACTGTAACTTACAAAGTTAAATTCCTTTTCTCCTGTTTTGTCTGAATGCCAGATGATGTACTGGTCCGGATCGCGGTCCAGGCTCCAGCCGAGCAATACTGCTTCAAAACGGCGTTTATCAATAAACTCGTTTATGAATGTGCTCCATTCCAGCACCCTGATGTTCGTCTTTATTCCAATTTTTTTGAGCCGGTATTGTATGATGGTCGCGGTTTTAATTCTTGATTGATTACCCATGTTAGTAAGCACTGTAAACTCAAAGTCCTTCCCGTTTTTATCAACTATGCCGTTAGCGTTCGTATCCGCCCAACCAGCTTCTTTAAGCAGGGCCCTGGCCTTGTCCGGGTCATATTCATACTTCTTAACGTCCGGGTTATAAGCCCAGGTGTCCGGGACAAAGGGACCGGTTGCCGGGCGCCCAAGACCGAACAGGACCACATCAACAATTTCATTTTTATCAATAGCGTATGCTACTGCCTGCCTTACGCGCTTATCCCTGAACCATGGATGTTTAAGATTAAAGCCCAGATAGGTATATGAAAATACAGGATATCGGAATTTCTGAAAGTTCCTTTTGAAAAGATCGGTGTCTGTCTGTTTTGTATACTGGGTCGGGGTCAGCGCCATCATATCTATACTGCCTGCCTGCAGTTCAAGGAACATTGTCGCGGGGTCGGGTATTATTTTAAAGATATACCGGTCTATATAAGGCCTTCCCTCGAAATAGTCCCTGTTCGAGTCAAGCACCACTTCCTGGCCCGGGGTCCATTTCCTGAACTTGTAAGGCCCCAAACCTATCGGGTTCCGGCCGAAATCGACCTTTGTCAGGTCTTTGCCTTCAAGCAGGTGTTTGGGAAGAACTACCAGGCTTCCCCATGTTGTAAGCGCGGGCGCGAAAGGTTTATCATAAGTGACCCTGAAGGTGTATTTATCCAGGACCTCGGCCTTTTTAACCTGGAGGAAATCTTCTTTATAAGGTGTGGGTGTTTTTTCATCTATTATGGTCTTATAGCCGAACATCACATCCTGCGCTGTAAATTCAACACCGTCCGTCCACTTCACCCCTTTTCTTAAGTGGAAGGTAATGACAAGGCCGTCTGAAGAGATGTCCCATGACTCGGCAAGATCGCCGATAACACTGAGGTCTGTATCGTATTTGACCAGGCCGTTGAAGATCAGCCCTGCCACGGAGTGAGATGCGCTGTCGCCCGCGAGCATGGGGATAAGAACGCTGGGCCTTCCGCCCATGGCCTCTATAAGGGCGTCGCCGTAGGCAGGCGCGTCATGATATGACGGCTCTGCAGGGCCAGCCTCAGGGGACGTGGTTTGACTGTGCGTGCTCTCCGTGTCCGGCAGAGAACCTCCCCTGCACCCGGAAATAATAATGCTTATCAGAAAAACAAGATAAATCAGATATGTCTTTTTGGTACATCCGGGGAAACGGCAAGAACATGGAACCATGGGGTTAAATTAATAGATAAGATGTAATTTGTCAATGAACCAGTTGGAAACCCGCTTGACTATCTTTTAAATATATCTCTATAAGTTAATGGTTTTTATTTATGACGCATTATTAAACAGGAGGAATAATATGCTCAATGTAACAGACAGGCAAAACAGGCAAAAAGGTTTTACCCTGATCGAACTACTCATCGTTGTTGCGATTATTGGTATTCTCGCAGCTATTGCCTTAGCAGGGTATATCGGCATGCAGGATCGGGTAAGAAACACAGTACTCATTGCGACTTCAGCCTGAGATACAGTCTTGGCTGAATTCAGCGCTTAAGAGCCAGGCTGAGCTTATTGAGGTTGACTCTACAGGAGACGGAGAGATAACTACCGCTGACGCCGACAACGCGCAATTAGCCGCGTGGCTTGTTTCAGGAGACCTTGATGCCGCATATGTGAACTCCAGAATAGCGATGTATGGAGAACGATCTCCGTGGTTTCCCGGTGTAGATCTGTGGAAGCCCGATGACGCGGCTGCCGGACAGATCGCTGTCAAATCTAATAACTCGCCTCCGTTCGAGATAGAAATACGGGCATGGGATAGACTAGAAAAGATACTTTACCTGAAAAAAATTTATGCTGACTAACATCGGGCTTATTACCCCGGATTTACAGGCGGATTCCATAGTGAACCGTAAGCCCTGTTTTTTGCGCCTCGGGGTATTAAAGCGATCAGGCGTGAATTGCCGGGATATATTAAAGTAGGTGGCAAAATTTGTCAACTCTGACAAGCAGTGTTTAGGAACAGAAAAAAAACAGGGGAAAATGTATTTAAAATAAAGCGGTTTTAAGCTGGCATAGAAAATGCTTGATACAGGGTAAAAAATGACTATGATAAATAAAAGGGGGTGGTAAAAAAAAGACGTAAATAGTAATATATGGAGCGTATGATGTTTTCTGTCAATGGCTTACCATTGGCAAAGGGGCATAAAATATAAATAAGGAGGAAACGCAATGTTTAAAGCAGTAGAGAATTTAAGAGAGCAAAAAGGTTTTACGCTTATCGAGCTGCTGATCGTTGTGGCGATCATTGGTATTCTCGCAGCTATTGCTATACCAGGCTACCTCGGCATGCAGGAGAGAGGAAGAAAAGGTGCAGTAATAAGGGCTTCATCCGCCATTGAGCCTGAGGTCCAGGGATGGCTGAATTCAGCGTTAAAGGGCACTGGAGCGCAGGCGAGCGTTATAGAAGTCGACAGTGATGGCGACGGCGACGTTGATTCAACTGACGACACTAACGCTACACTTAACGGCTATCTGATCGCTGGAACTCTCGGCTCTGCTTTTGTTAAAGCCAGACAAAATATGTATACTGAAATGTCTCCCTGGGATTCCAATACATCCCTGTTCACAGATACTATTGATTCTTCTGTGATAGCGATCAGTGATTCAGGCTCATCTCCGTGGTCGGTCCGGATCGAAGCCAAGGATGCACTTGGCAATACTCTTCACCTTAAGACGATTTTTTCAGATTAATTAAAGAGTTTTTTCCCGACTCGCAGGCCAGGGTAACCCCTTGGCCTGCTTACCTTTATGCATAAAACAAGAGTCAGTGTACTGGCCGCAGTATTGCTTTTTCTCCTTTTATTTTCTGTTTTTGCCTATTCCTATCTGTCGCTGGACCTCTGGGATTATGATTTCTGGTGGCATATTTCTACCGGCAGGCTCATAGTAGAGACAGGTTCACTGCCGGATGCAGACCCTTTTTCTTTTGTATCAACCCTTCAGGAAAATGAAAACCTCCGTCCAAAATGGGAGAATTTTGTATTAAAGCAGTACTGGCTGTGCCAGATATTGTTTTATTTTATTTTCATTAAGGCCGGACCGGCCGGGATAATAATACTAAGGACAGCACTGCTGTTACTGACTATCCTGGTCGTGCTTTGGCAGTTAAGGAGGTGGGGTGTAAGCTTTTATATCTGCTTTGTGTTGGTCTTTCTGCTCTTTCTTGTTACAACACAATTTACCGGTGAACGGCCTGTTCTGTTCAGCATATTGTTTACACCGGTTGTGTTTATAATGCTGGAGGATTTTAAGCACAGGCGGGGAAAGCTTTTGTATCTGTTGCCGCCACTGATGCTTTTATGGGCGAACATTCATGGAGGTTTCATAATCGGCAACATCATGATCATGGTGTACATGGCAGTGGAAGGGCTGAAGGCGCTTTTTAAAAAGGTGGAATACCCAAAGAACAGATTAGCCCTGTTCTACGGCATTACAACATTGTCTTTGGCCTTTTCATATATTAACCCCACAGGCTGGGATGCCTTTTTAATCGCCCTGTCACCCAAATACGCGTTTCTTCAAAAGGATGTGCAGGAATATGCTTCGCCCTTTTTTCACTATTTAAATAAATTGCAGGGGATTAACACAGGTTACGCGGTACTGGCCTGTTTATTCCCGATATTATTGATAATAAGGAATAAAAAGATGGATTTAGCCCAGGCAATTCTTGTTGCCGGCCTTTTTATAATGGCTGCGAAGTCGTCGAGGTTCATTGCCTTTTTTGGCCCTGTCGCGGTAATGGTGACAGGGAAAGAGACAAATATATTATTGCAGGATCTGCTCAAAAACAGGGCAACAAAAAGAATTCAAAAAGCAGGGGCGTCTGTATTCATCCTTTTTTTGCTTTCCATCACTGTATTCTTTCTGGCCTATGGCAATTTTAGAGGCATTAACTTTGGCGTTGCAAAAAACCGCACTGTTCCGGTACAGGCCGTTGATTTTATGGAGCGAAACAGGTTGCCGGGAAATATATACAACAGCCCTGCATTCGGCGGGTATATAACGTGGAGAGCATATCCGGATAGAATGACATTTATTGATACCAGGTGGATCAACAGTACAGTACAGTTCGAATGGCGATGGATAAATGATGCCCTGGATTCTATTTACAGTGAAGAACTGCATGAAGGCAGACAGCCTCTGTGGAGAAGACTGCTGGACCATTATAACATTAACTTGATCATGATTAATCTTATGGACGCGTACGGAACCGCCCCGGAACTGCTTTTAAAATTGCCCGAAGACAGGCAGTGGGCCCTGGTTTATGCAGATTCCATATGCGCTATTTTTGTCAGAAACGTACCTGCTTATGAACATATTATTGAGCAGTTTGAACAGCCGAAAGAAAATATTTATAATATAATCATTGCTGAGAGCGCGTATAAATCAGTTTATAAGCAAAATCCCAATTATCTCATTACCCTTGGCAAAACGTTTTATGCAATGGGCAGGCTTGAAGATGCCGTTACAGCATACAGGTATGCTTCAAAAAGGATGCCCGGAAATCTCTGGATAAAAAAGAAAGTGGATGAAACAGAGGCCGAACTTAAACAGAAAAACGAAGATTAAAGAAAATTAGAGAAGAACAGGGGGAAAGGATTTATTAATGACAGAATGTGCCCGGGCACGGTCATTTTCCTCCTGCCCGGCTATCCGGATATGAATAAATTTTTCACAAAGTCACTGGTTCTGGCAGCTTTTTTTATGAAAATCGAACTTTGAATACCCCGTTTTGTAAACGTGGTATTCAAAGTTCACCTTTCAGGTCTCCCCCTTTGGAAAAGCCGAGCAGGCTCGATCCCGAGGGGGATTAAGGGGGATTTTGCGAATAATTTCTTTAAAAAATCTCCCATAGCCCTGCCTGCCGGCAGGCAGGCCCTCTTTGCCAAAGAGGGGAATACAGACTGAATTATCATTAATAAAGTTATTCTTTTTGATGCCCCGCCTTGTAGTCGGGGAGCTTCACTGTATATTACTCGGCAATGGCCACTGTAATACTGGGTGGCGAACTAAATTTACTAATCGAGAGGTTGCTTTATAAAAAAATTTCCACGGGACAGGGGCAAAAGATGGCCATAGGCATGACTTTAGCTGTATTTTTATTTGCTGCTTTGTTATACCCCTGGATGTATAAGGAGATGTACCGGAACTGATTTTTAAACTGGCTGAAAATGATAATTGGGTGCCAATATATACCGACATTCTGAGCATTATATTTATAAGAAATACAGAAGATAATAATGATATAATACAAAAATTCAGGCGAACTAGGGAGGAAGTCTATAACACGGTTCTTTTACAGGGCGCTTTGAGGGCTTCTCATGATAAGATCAACCCTCGATATTTAATAAGCGCGGGAGCTGCTCTATATAAACCGGGAAGGTTAGATGACGCCCTTACGGCATACCGGTATGCTGAGAAGAGACTCTCAAGTTATCCTGGCATACAGGAAAAAATAAAGGACATAGAGACTGAACTTAAAGAGAAAAACGAAGATAAAAGGTCTTAAAAAGGTATTGTATGCCGGAGAACAAATGGCTTAACAAGAGTGTCTTTGTCACAGGATGCACCGGTCTTTTAGGCTCATGGCTGACCGAGGACTTGATCAGCCGCGGGGCTAATGTAACTGCCTTGATCAGGGATTTTATCCCCGGGTCAAGGGTCTATAAAGAGAACTTTATAGACAGGATAAATGTGGTATCCGGCAACCTGGAAGATTATTATGTTGTTGAAAGGGCCTTGAATGAGTATGAGATAGAGATTGTTTTTCATCTGGCTGCCCAGACCATTGTCCCAATCGCAAATAATAATCCCCTCTCCACTTTTGAATCAAATATTAGAGGGACGTGGACTTTGCTCGAGGCATGCCGCAGGAACAGTCAGATCAGGAAAATAATCGCCGCGTCAAGTGACAAGGCATATGGTGAGCAGAAGACACTGCCTTATACTGAGGATATGTGCCTTTCCGGCAAAAACCCCTATGATGTTTCCAAAAGCTGTTCAGACCTGATCACCCGCATGTATTATCACCATTATGGACTTCCTGTATGCGTTACCAGGTGCGGTAACCTGTTCGGAGGCGGTGACCTTAATTTTAACAGAATAATTCCCGGTACTATCCGGGCTGTTTTTTATAACGAGAGGCCGATTATCAGGAGTAACGGCAAATACGTCAGAGATTATTTCTATGTAAAGGATGCTGCCGAAGCATACATTGTGCTTGCCGAGAAGATGGATGACAGCAGCCTTATGGGCGAGGCATTCAATCTTGGTAATGACATGCCAAAGACCGTCCTGGAAATTACCGATGACATCCTTTCTTTGATGAAACGAACTGATTTGGAACCGGTTATTCTGAATGAGGCTAAAGGAGAGATCCTGGAGCAGTATCTTTCTTCGGAAAAGGCCAGGAAGAAGCTTGGATGGGAGCCAGGGTTCTCTGTACGCGACGGCCTTGCTGAAACAATAGAGTGGTATAAGAACTATTTTACCGAAACCGGGAAATAAGCTTAGTGGACCAATCTTACTCCTTTAAATATCATAAGCTGGAAGAGAATCATTGGTGGTTTATAGGGCGGCGGGATATAATAAGCGAGCTTGTAAAAGACTTCCGTAGAGATGCCGAGACCCTTGAAATCGGATGTTCCGGCGGAGTTTTGATAGAAGCCTTGAAAAGGCATGGTTTTACAAGACTGCAGGGCATTGATATTGATGAGGAAGCAGTAAAAATATGCAGGCAGAAAGGACTGGGCGACATTAATTTTGCCGACGCCGAAAACACGGAATTTAATAATCAACAGTTCGACGTTCTTATAGCCTCTGACGTACTGGAACACATCAGAGACGAAGAAAGAGCGCTTCAGGAATGGCAAAGAATTCTGAAATCAGGCGGGAAATTAATCATATTTGTTCCTGCTTTTCAGTTCTTGTGGAGCGGGCATGACGAAGCTAACCGCCACTACAGGAGATACCGCAGATCAGGGCTGATCAGGACCCTTGAAAAAAATGGCTTCAAGACAGACCGGGCTTCATACTGGAATTTAAGCCTGTTCTTACCTGTAAGCGCGGCAAGGCTCTTTCGGAAAATCTTCCCAGGCAGTAAAAAAACAGAGGCGGACCAGCTTTTTGAAGTGAACCCGTTTATCAACAAAATATTGGTCTATGTGCTAAAACTTGAAAATAAACTATTATCATGGGACATAAATCTTCCTTTAGGAGTAAGCGTGTTTGCGGTAGCAACCAGGTTATGAGAAAGATCGGTTTACTGTCAGTGGTGGTTCCATGTCATAACGAAGCAGAGGTTCTGCCGGCTACCCATGAGAGGCTGGGAAGAATACTCGGGAACCTGGTTTCTTCCGGCAGGATTTCTAACTATGAGCTTGTTTATGTTGACAACGGTTCAACAGACAATACACTGTCAGTTTTAGAGAATATCTTTTCATCTGACCGTTATGCACGTGTGATCGCTCTCAGGCGCGATTTTGGTTTTCAGGGCTCTATCTCAGCAGGCCTTTTTTATGCACAGGGTGACGCTGTCGTGACAATTGATGCAGACCTCCAGGACCCGCCTGAAAAGATCGAGGAAATGCTAGCTCATTATGGACAGGGTTATGACCTGGTCCTTGGCGTCCGTTCCGACAGGTCCACAGATTCCTTTATAAAGAGATTCTTCTCAGAAAATTACTACAGGCTTATGAGATTAATGGGTGTAAGTGTTGTATATAATCATGGGGATTTCAGGCTTATGTCAAGATCACTGGTTCAGGAGTTCAACGCCCTTCCAGAGAGGCGTCGTTTAATCAGGGCGATGATCCTGCAGTTAGAGTCACGGTTCGCTGCCGTATCCTACAAAAGGGAGCCGAGAAAAGCAGGGAAATCAAAGTTTAGCGTGGGATCGCTTTTTTCTCTCAGCCTTGACGGGATCGTATCGTTTACTTATGTGCCTCTAAGACTGGCATCTGTGACAGGCATATTATTTTCTTTTCTGGCGCTGATAGGCATATTATGGGTTGTGTATATAAAATTCTTTACCGATAAGTTCATTCCCGGCTGGGCATCGACATTATTGCCTATTCTAATACTTGGAGGGCTCCAGCTCTTCTTTCTGGGTTTGATAGGCGAATATATCGGAAGGCTCTATATGGAGGTTAAACATAGGCCGTTATTTATTGTCAGACAGGAATATAAACATACTGCTGAAAAGAATTCGTCGTAGAATGAGAGGATAATGAAAAATATACCGGTAGTTATTTTAGCAGGCGGTTTCGGGACAAGGCTCAGGGAACAGACAGAGTTTATACCAAAACCCATGGTGCCGGTCGGGACAAGACCTATCCTTTTGCATATTATGAAGATATATGCGCATTACGGATATAAGCGCTTTATCATATGTCTTGGATATAAGGGCGAGATTATCAAAGACTATTTTTTGAATTACAAGGTGAGAAACAGTGATTTCACTATAACCCTCGGAAATCATGAGGCCATTAAAATTCACAATTCCTTTGATGAAGAAGACTGGGATGTAACGCTTTCGGATACAGGCCTCAGGGCTATGACCGGCACAAGGATAAAAAGGATAGAAAAATTCATAGATACAGATTATTTTTTGCTTACATACGGCGACGGCGTTGCTGATATTGATCTGAAAAAACTTATGGAATTCCACAGATCCCACGGGAAAACAGCTACTATAACAGGGGTGAGGCCGCCGTCAAGGTTCGGTGAACTGATCATTGAAGGAAACCGTGTTGTTGAATTCGGGGAAAAGCCGCAAGCCGGCGGCAGCACAATCAACGGCGGCTTTTTTGTTTTTAACCGCGGGGTATTTAAGTACCTCTCAGAGGAAGAGAATTGTACCCTTGAGAAAGAGCCCCTTGAACGGCTGGCTAAGGACGCCGAACTGATGATCTATGAGCACGCGGGTTTCTGGCAGTGCATGGACACACTTCGCGACATGAACCTGCTTAATGAATACTGGAAGAGCGGAAACGCGCCGTGGAAACGCCGGGAACAGTAAACTCCATAAATGGTAAGGCGGTACTTATAACCGGTGCATCCGGCTTCATAGGCTCTCATCTAAGCCGGAGGCTTCTTTCCCTGGGAGCGGAAGTCCATATATTACTTAAGAAAAACAGCCCCGAGTTCAGAATTAAGGACATTCTTGATGACCTTACTGTATGGTATGGTGATATAACCGATTATAAATCGGTTCTTTCCTGCATCAAGAATTCAAAACCCAGGATAATATTTCACCTTGCCGCGTTCACAAATGTCACAAGGGATCTTTCACTGGCTGAATCCATGATTGAAGTAAACACAAAAGGCACCATAAATCTTGTTCGCGGTATCCTTGAAAAGAGAATCGAGCTTGACAGTTTTATCAATACCGGAAGTTCTGAAGAATACGGAAATAGTAAGGCCCCGTTCAGAGAGGAGCAGAGGGAGGTCCCGGTTTCCCCTTATTCAGCGAGCAAAGTGGCCGCGACCTATTTTTGCCAGATGGTGAATAAAACAGCCGGAGTGCCCATTGCCACACTTAGGCCGTTTCTCACTTATGGCCCTTTCCAGAGTACGGACATGTTTATCCCTTCTCTCATAACCCACTGTCTTGACGGAAAGGATTTCTCCATGACAGAAGGTGATCAGACCAGGGAGTTCAATTATGTAGACGATGTTGTTGACGCCTACGTACTTGCATCATGTCATCCCGAAGTTGCCGGAAAGATTATAAATATTGGAAACGGGATCGAGTACAGGGTCCGGGATGTAGCAGAGAAAATTGTTAAACTGATGGGTGATCCCATCAGGCTGCTTGTCAATGTTTTGCCTAAACGCAGGGGGGAGGCGGAACACTTTTTCTGCAATAATGAAAGGGCCAGGAGACTGCTCGGGTGGAACCCGAAGGTTAATCTTGATGAAGGGCTGGGAAAAACAATTCAATTTTATAGAGATTATCCGCCCAAGTTTTAATGGTGATGAAAACTGCAATATTCCCGAAAAGTTCGGAAAAAAATTATTATGTTGGCGTTATTAACCGGTAATACTATATGAAAAAAAAAATCAATCTGTTAATTCCAATATTACTATTTTGTGTTTTATTTTCCGCATTTGCCAATATTTTACTTTCAACAAATCTCTGGGATTATGACTTCTGGTGGCATATATCAACGGGCAGGTATATAGTCGAGACCGGCTCATTGCCGGATAAAGACCCGTTTTCTTTCGCGTCAAATCTCGATGAAAATAAAAATCTCTATCCAAGGTGGGAAAATTTTGTATTAAAACAGTACTGGCTGTCTCAGGTATTGTTTTACCTTGTTTACAGTTGGGCAGGTCCCCCGGGAATGATCATTTTAAGGACTGTGCTTCTTTTGACCGCAATTGCCATAGTTTTATGGCAGCTCAAGAGGTGGAACGTAAACTTTCTGGTTGCGTTTGTTTATGTATTTTTTGCGTCGATTGCTCTTTTAGAATTTTCCGGTGAGAGGCCTGTGCTGTTCACAATACTGTTCACTCCCCTTGTGTTTGTAATGCTTGAAGATATCAAGTGCAGGAAAGGGAACCTGATATTTCTGCTTCCTCCTCTGATGGTCTTATGGGCCAACATTCACGGGGGGTTCATAATAGGCAATATTATGATCATGGTTTACATGGTTATGGAGGGGCTGAAGATTGTACTGAAGAAGGCGGATTATTCAGGGAAACAGATCCGTATCTTTTACGGAGCTACGGTCCTGGCCCTGGCAGTGTCATTTATAAACCCGGCGGGCTGGGACGCTTTAATAATATCTTTTTCACCAAAATACGCTCATATACGAAAGGGAATACAGGAGTATGCATCGCCATTCTTTCTCTATATAAACAAACTCCAGCCTGTAAATATAGGCTATGCGGCTCTGGCACTATTATTTCCTGTGGTATTGATAATAAGGAACAAAAAAATTGATTTAACGCATGTAGTGCTTCTTACCGGACTTTTTGTAATGGCTGCAAAGTCGTCCAGATTCATAGCCTTTTACGTTCCTATAGCCGCAATGGTCATTGGCAAAGAATCGAATATTTTATTGCAGGATCTGTTTAGAAACAGAGGCATGGAAAAGACTCATAAAAAAATAGTAAATGTTTTTAACGGGGTCGCTCTGCTGTCTATAACGATATACTTTCTTGGGTACGGCAATTTTAAAGGGTTTGATTTTGATGTTGCAAGAAAAAGTACTGTTCCGGTACGTGCTGTTGATTTCATAGAGGAAAACAGGCTGCCTGGAAATATATTGAATACCCCGGCATTCGGAGGGTATATAACGTGGAGACTGTACCCCTGGAAAAAGACATTTACTGATAACAGGTGGCTTAACAGTCAGGTTACGACAGAGTATAAATGGATAATAGGCGCTGTTGAATCCGTCTACAATAAAGAACTGCCTGAAGGCAAACAGCCTTTGTGGAAAAGATTGCTGTATCATTATAATATTCATTTAATTATGCTTGGTCTGGCTGATTCCTACGGATCTGCGTCCTATCTTCTTTTAGAGTTGACTGAAGACAGGGAATGGACACTTATTTATAGTGATTATGCGGGGGTTATTTTTCTAAGGAACTCTCCCGAGTATAAAGATATAATTAAGAAATTTGAGCAGCCGAAAGAAAATGTTTATAATGCGATTATAGCTCGAAGCTCGCAAATGGTGCTTTATGGGAACAACCCTATTTACCTAATAACTCTTGGCAGAACTTTTTATAAAATGGGCAGGCTTGAAAATGCCCTTAAAGCATATAAGTATGCATTAAAAAGAATGCCGGGCAATGAGTTTATAAAAGGGCAGATAAAAACAATAGAGACCGAACGGCAGGAGCAGCCGAATTAAAATATAATATTTAACACCGTCTAAAAAACAGCTCAATGGAGATGTATATATCACGGGCCGCACTTGCTAATTGTCTATCGGGGAACTATTTCCCCTAACCCTTTACCCACATGGAAGCTTTATGAAGAACGGCTGTCTGACATTGCCGGAATAAATATGCTTAAAGCAGTGCCCAATTCAAAGCACGCGAGACATATGTTCACTATTCTTGTTGACCCGGTCAGAAGAAACGATATTCTCGGCAATCTTCAGGAAAAAGGGATAGGTGCTGCGGTCAACTATAGGGCAATTCATCTTCTCAAGTACTACAGGGAAAAGTTCGGCTACAAGGAAGGAGATTTTCCTGTGGCTGAGGATATAGGCAGTCGAACGATAACACTTCCGCTATATTCGAAATTACGGGGAAATGCCATTGTTTATATCTCGGAACATATAAAAGAATGTTGTTGATCCAGCCGTTCTAAGCATCAAAACAGGAAATAACATGCTTGAAAAGATTAGAACCTCCACCTTTTTATTAGCAATCACTGTTGTACTTCTGCTGTTTTCCCTTACCCTGTTAATCTTTACGTGTTTCTGGGGACTAAATGATGACGCAGTAATGGCCATGCATATTTACGGAAAAGGCTATAGCATTGAACCGACTGAATACATTCTATATTCAAATATTATCATCGGAAGTATTCTAAAAAAGATATACCAGGCAATTCCGGATTATCCCTGGTATGGGATTTATACCATGTTGATTTTGTTTATCTCATTTATTGTTCTGCTGTATTCTCTTTTGACCTATAAATATTCCAAGACCCGAATCTTGTATTTTCTTCTCTATTTTGTATTGTTTGGATTGTGGTTAATCAGAATGCCTCAGTTTACAACAAATGCCGTTATGGCGGGAATGAGCGGTGTTTTTTTGTTTTTTACATATTTATCAGAGGGAAAAACTGCCATCATTTCTAAATTCATTGTTGCATTCAGCATATTGTTGTTAAGCTTATCTTTTTTGATAAGGCCGGAGAGTTTTTATTTAATTGTAATTCTATCCTTTTCTTTTATTACGGTGGAAATGTTAATGCATGAGTATAGAAAGAGAGCTTTGGGTAAGCTCCTGGTTCTTGTTATCCCCCTTATTATTATTATTATTTTAAGCGCTACATATCATAGATCAGCCTATTTAAAGGATGATAACTGGGCGCATATGATAAAAAAAATAGAATTGGGACGTGAATTGGTTGACAATAATAAGGCAATGGAATATTCATCGAGAACAAAACACATCTTTGACAGTGTTGGATGGAGCCTGAATGACGTTATCATGTTAACAAATTGGTTTTTTATTGACGACGAGGTGTTTGGTCTTGTTAAGAGAGAGAAAGTTTTAAGAGAAATCAATAATATATCGCTTCCAAGACCAATGATTTACCTGGAGCATATGGTGAGGGACAAATATTTTTATGGCGCAGTGGTACTTTTAATTTATTTTATTTCACAAATAAATATGAGACAAAAAATATTCTTTCAAATTGCTTTATCTCTTCTGGTCTCAGTATTTATAATTCTTTATATGGGTTATTCTGTTCGTTTACCTGATAGAGTCTATATGCCTATTCTTTCATATTTAGCATTTCTCGCACTTTTTTTTGTTGATAAGGACATAAGACCTGAAGAGATAAAATTATGGAAGGGGAAGCTGAACATCCTGTTTGTTGTCATTTTTATGGTTTTCTTTATATTTATTCATTATTCGTTTAATGCTGTCAGAAAAAAACAGAACGTGGTATTAAAACATAGTATTGCCCGATTAGATCCTGAAAAGGACCGAATCTATCTTGTCTGGGCGAAAAGCCTGCCTCTGGAGCTGTTATCGGTTTTTGATAATTTGGATGACTTTGCTGATTTGAAGATGTTGGATATAACTGCTGATTTTAACGACCCCAGAGTTATGAAGGTCTCTAAGGCATTGAATATTAAGAATTTTGGGGAACTGACAGGAAAAGACAATCTTTTCCATATCGGAAACCTGACTTATATGGCGCTTTATGCGCGATACCTTAAGGAGCATTATAATTTAGATGTAGCTTTTAAAATTATTGAGGTAAATCCATTATTTATGATATATAAACATATTGAAGTTAATCCTGACATAAGCAGAAGGATAAAGACCATTCCCGTAAACGTGGCAGGAGTGAAATACAAAGTCCTTGCCATACAGGAACAATAAGGGTTCATATTGTATAAGGTAAGCCATATCCCTCTTTCCGCCGGAGCTGGCAAAAAAGGGCTTATAGGACTTCTTGGAATAATCTTACTGGGTATAATACTGTACTGGGGCGTTCTTGACGCCCCTTTTGTATTTGACGATCATCACACGATCGTTGAGAACGAAACAATAAAAAACCTTCCAGCCGCCCTTGGCCAGATAAGGTCAAACAGATACCTCACGCTTGTAACTTTTTCCCTGAACTATGCCGCTGCCGGGCTTAACCCCTGGTCATACCATCTGACCAACAACATGATCCATCTGATCAATGCCCTGCTTGTTTATCTCTTTGTCACTCTTATATTTAAAACCCCGGTAATGAAGGGGACCCGGCTGTCAAAGGGGTTTATAGCGTTTTCCGCGTCGCTTATTTTCATTGCCCATCCTGTTCAGACCCAGGCCGTAACATATATTACCCAGCGGTTCGCTTTGATGGCCACATTATTCTATATATTATCAATCGTTTTTTTTATAAAGGCGCGGCTTGAAATAATTGAGCGCAGGAGCTTTGCCTCAAGGAGGCACCTGACCTATTATTTACTTTGTATCTTTTCCTCTGTCCTGGCCATGAAGTCAAAGGAGATCGCCATTACCCTGCCTATTATGATAATACTTTTTGAAGGCTTATTTATAAGGGCGAAGGATACCCGAACCAGGAAGTTTATTTACTTCCTCCCGATTTTTCTGACCATTCTGGTGATCCCTCTGAGCCTTTTGGACCTCAAAAAACCTGTGACCGGTATTGTAAGTGACGTCGGACTTATTACAATGGTCGGAGAGGACACCCTGTCGCGCGTCCATTATCTTTTTACCGAGTTCAGGGTGATCGTAACTTATCTGAGACTCCTGGTCCTTCCAGTAAACCAGAACCTTTACTATGACTACCCGGTTTATAAAACCCTGCTTGCCCCCGGTGTTCTGCTTTCCCTCTTATTGCTGACCGGCCTGGTCGTGTCTGCGGTGTTCCTGCGCAAAAGAGCACCCCTTGCCGCGTTCGGGGTCTTCTGGTTCTTTATCACTTTATCCGTGGAATCGAGCATCATACCCATAAGACACGTAATATTTGAACACAGGTTATACCTGCCGTCAGTGGGTTTTTTTATTGCCGCCGCCGCTGTCACAGATCAGTTGCTGCCGCGGAAGGCCTTAAAGACCTTATTAATTGCGCTTATAATTGTCCTGCTTTCTTTTGCGACATACAGCAGAAATAACCTGTGGAAAGACCCTGTCGCATTATGGAAGGACACGGTAGATAAATCACCCTTATCAGCAGATCCGCATAATGCCCTTGGGGCCGTTTATATGGAAGCTGGTTTGTTCAAAGACGCCATTTCCGAGTTTGAAAAGGCCCTGGAATTAAAACCCGACTCTGCTACAGCCCTCTACAACCTCGGGAATATATATCTGGAGTCAGGCCTGACGGATAAGGCCGTTGAGAATTATCTGAAGGCCCTGGATCACAAATCCCATCATGCGGCGCAGATACATAACGGCCTGGGGCTTGCCTATAAAGCAGGAGGTGACTATAAAGAGGCGATCAGGCAATTTAAGAGCGCGGTTGCTGTAAACCCTGCTTATAGATTGGCATACTACAATGCAGCTAACACGTACAGTAAAATGGAAGATTTCCATGAGGCTGTTGAATACTATGAAAAGGCGCTGGAATTAGGGTATGACAGGACGCTGCTTCCGGATATATACAATAACATGGGGCTTGCCCTTGGCAGGAAGGGCGATAACGCGCGAGCAATTGAAATATTTGAAAAGGCGATCCGGCTTTTCCCCGGCTATTTGCCGTATTATGCCAACCTGGGAAATGAATATATGAAGAAAAATGACCTGGACATGGCGATCGATGTTTTTAGCCGGGGCTTACTGGTGAGGGAAGAATGGTACCTGTACGCCAACCTTTCCCATGCCTACGCAAAAAAAGGAGAAGAGGAAAAAAGCCGGCTGGCGCGTCAGAAGGCGGACATGCTCAAAGGGAACTGATACGGGCGAGGGAAGCTATTTAAAAAGCACTATCTGTTCTGCTTTTTCTTCAGGTGAGAATACGGGGTAATTATTGTTAAAACACGCGGCGCAGTATTCTTCAGGGTTTGAGACCACCTGTAACAATCCCTCAAGACTTAAATAGTTGAGGCTGTCGGATGAGATATATTTCCGTATCTCTTCAACACTGTGAGTGGCGGCTATGAGTTCTTTCCGGGTCGGCGTGTCAATACCGTAAAAGCACGGCCCTATTGTCGGGGGTGAACTTATTTTCATATGCACCTCTTTTGCGCCTCCACCCTCCCTTATCATCTTTACGATCTTTTTGCTTGTTGTCCCCCTTACTATCGAATCGTCGATCACAAGGACCCTTTTTCCCTGAAGAAGCTTTTTTACGGGGTTAAGCTTCAGCTTTACTCCGAAATGTCTTATTGTCTGTTTTGGTTCGATAAATGTGCGGCCCACATAGTGATTTCTTATCAGGCCGAAATCAAAAGGGATGCCGCTTTCCTCGGCGTATCCGATTGCAGACGGCACGCCGGAGTCAGGCACAGGGATCACAAGGTCAGCCTCAGTAGGGTTTTCCCTGGCAAGCTGACGACCCAGTTCCTTGCGAATACTGTTTACGTTCTGGTTTTTGAAGATATAGCTGTCAGGTCTTGCGAAATATACAAATTCGAAAATGCAAAACGCCTTTCTCGGCGCGTGAAGCGGTTTGAAAGACTTGACGCCCTGGTCATTTATAATAACCATTTCTCCGGGCTCGACATCACGCAGATAGCGCGCGTCTATCAGGTCAAACGCGCAGGTTTCAGAGGCAACGACATATGAGCCGTCGAACGTGCCGATGCTCAGAGGCCTGAACCCGTAAGGGTCTCTTACCGCTATGATTTCCTTTTCCGTCATCATCAGCAGGCTGTAGGCGCCGTAGAGTTTTCTCGTAGCGTCTATTATGCGTTCATAGAGGCTGCTTTCCCTTGAATTCGCGATAAGATGGACTATTACTTCGCTGTCGGACGTGGACTGGAATATGGCGCCGTCCGCCTCCAGGTTCTTTTTCAGCTCCCCGGCATTTACAAGATTTCCGTTGTGGCCTATTGCAAGGGGGCCTAAAGAGAAATTGACCATTATGGGCTGGACGTTTTTAAGTATGCTTGAACCCGCGGTGGAATAACGCGTATGACCTATGGCTATTTTCCCCGGCAGGCGTTTCAGTTTTTTTTCGCTGAAAATATCCGCCACAAGACCCACGGACTTTTCTATATAAAGCTGTCGTCCATCAGAGGAACAAATGCCCGCGCCCTCCTGGCCCCTGTGCTGCAGGGCGTGCAGGCCTAAATAGGTCAGATTTGCCGCTTCAGGGTGACCGTAGACCCCGAAGATACCGCATTCATCGTGAAATTTATCCGGCTTTTCCAAAATACTTCCTTTCGGGCTTCAGAAGGATAAAAAAATATTATAACATTTCTCATAACCAAAATAAGTAGCGAGTAGCCCCGATAAGTCGGGATCTCCGCTTCGCTACGACAAGTAGCAAGATTTATTAGTGGTCGCCCTTCGGGCAAGCACAATGCAAGGATTTATTTATTATCATGTTCGCTCGCATCCACTCGCTATTCATTTATTTTCTCACTACCTGTCTGCCGATAGGCAGGCTTGTTGCTCTCTACTCTCTACTTCTTTTCAACGCACCATTGTCGCGCGTTCTGAAACATCCTTAACCACGGAGAGGCTGTCAGATGTTTTCTCCAGTTGTCAGGCATCCACGGCCACTGCCATTTGAGAAATGTCCTTTCAGGGTGGGGCATTATTGCCAGATGCCTGCCGTCTGCAGAACACAGACCAGCTATTCCATTGATCGCTCCGTTCGGATTAAAAGGATAAGCAGTGGTGATCTCGTTGTTGTCGTTAACATAGCGTACAGGCGCCAGGCCGCTTTCTTCCACTTTTTTAAGAGTCTCATTATCAGGGAAATACGCCCTTCCCTCGCCGTGCGCGACCCAGATACCCAGAACAGAATCTTCCATGCCCCTGAGCATGATCGAAGGACTGGCCAGGATCTTAACTGCTGAAAAACGGGACTCAAACCTGCCGGATACGTTTTGAATGAACCTTGGCTGGAGTTCATTTTCAATTCCCTGCCAGGGGACCCATCCCAACAGCGCCATCAGCTGGCAGCCGTTGCATACACCGAGACTGAAGGTGTCTTCCCTGCTGTAAAAATTCCGGAACTCCTCCAGGATTTTTTCATTGAACTTAATTACCCCTGCCCAGCCCTTTGCCGAATCCAGTACATCCGCGTAACTGAAGCCTCCTACAAACGCAATGCCCCTGAAGTCTGAGAGGCTGACATTATTTTCAAGAAAATCCGTCATTGTCACATCCCAGGGCTCGAACCCCGCCTGATAAAAAGCGGACGTCATCTCCCTGTCGCTGTTACTGCCTTCCTCACGCACAATGGCGACCCTTGGCCTGGCTTTGTCTTCAAGCAGGGCGGCAGGGGTTTGTTCCGGGGTAAAGCTCAAAGTAAAGCCAGGGCCTTTCCTGTTGAAATTGGACTTTCTTTCCTCTTCCGCGCATTTCGGATCCACCTGGAGCCGTTCCAGCTGATAGCTCGTTTCTTCCCAGGTGTCTCTTAAAACCCTCATATCTTCATTTAATACAGTGCGGATTTCGGAATGCGGATTTCGGAGTGCGATCTTAACATTTTTTTCTTTTAGTGTTTTCCCAATAATTTTGAAAGGAACGTTCTCTTTTTTAAGAATTTCAGAAATCTTATCTTCGTCTTCAGGCAGATATTCCATGACCAGCCCCGCCTCTTCAGAAAACAATAACGATATTACATTGTTTTCGTCTCTCCTCTCTCGTCCCTCGTCTTTCTGTTTTGTTAACTCTATGTCTATGCCGCAGTTGCCTGCGAACGCCATCTCCAGAAGTGTTACGATCAATCCCCCGTCGCTTCTGTCATGGCCTGCCAGGATCAGCTTATTGGCGATCAGTTCCTGGACCGCGTTAAAGCTGTGTTTCAGCAGTCCAGGGTCATCCATGTCCGGAGACTCGTTTCCTATCTGGCTGTAAACCTGAGCCAGGGCGCTGCCTCCCAGCCGGTTCTTGCCGTTGCCAAGGTCAATATAAATCAATTTGCTCTGACCCGGTCTTTTAATATCAGGGGTAATGACCTTTGTTATATCAGGACACGGCGCATAAGCGGATATGACCAGCGCGGGAGGGGACTTTACTGTTTCTGTTTCGCCATTGCTTCCTGGTACCTGGGCAGCCATTGACAGGCTGTCCTTGCCGCCGTCGATCGCGATACCGAGCGCTGTCATAATATCACTGAGAGCTATGGCGGCGTCATAGAGCCGCGCCCCTTCGCCAGGGAGTTTTGCCGCCCACATCCAGTTGGCGGAACACTTAATGTCCTCCAGGCCGGTTATTTTTGCCCAGATAATGTTTGTTAAGGCCTCAGCGACGGTCATGCGCGCCATTGCAGAAGGGTCCAGCAGCGCCTTGATCGGCTGTTCGCCGATCGATATGGCAGAGCCGGTTGATCCAAAATGGCTCTGGCTTACAACAGCCGCGTCTGAGACAGTAAGCTGCAAGGGTCCTGTGCACTGCTGTTGAGCTATCAGGCCGGAAACACTGCGGTCGACCTTGTTCGTAAGGAATCTTTTTGAACCCACTGATACCAGCCGCAGAACTCTTGCAAGGGCCTCTTTGATATCGATGTTCTCAGGTAATTGGAGCGGCCGGTTCTCAGGCGGTATTCTGTCCAGATGGAATGTCTTCTGCGGCATGTCGCCCAGTATCTTCTCCAGGGAGAGATCAACAGGCGTGCTCCCGTCTGTTTCATCATGAAGTACTATGTATCCGTCGCCTGTAATACTGCCGATCACTGAATACGGCACTTTCTCTCGCAGGCACATTGCTTCGAACATACCGATAGCCTCCGGCTTGATGAGCAACGCGTTCTGCTCCTGGTATTCCGCTCCCCATATTTCCAGAACCGAAAGCGTCCTGTCGCCCAGCTGGATCTTTCTTACATCGATCTTTGCGCCTGCGGGATAGATTATCTCCTTGACAACATTACAGTTTCCTCCCGCGCCCTGATCATGTATGCTGACTATGGGGTTTGAGCCGCCCATTTCAATGCAGGCGCGTATGACCCTGTTGAGCTTCTGCTCCATTTCAGCGTCACCGCGCTGAACCGCGTTAAAATCCAGTTCAGCTATGTTTTCACCCTGTATCATGCTTGAGGCCGCGCCCCCGCCTATGCCTATCCTGTAAGCAGGACCGCCGATCTTGACCACCAGCATCCCTTTTTTGGGTTGTTCTTTTTCGGTCTGCCGCGCATCCATCTGCCCTATTCCACCGGTAAACATTATGGGTTTGATCCACTCAGAGCGTTCCCTGTTAGGCAGCCTCATGCCGAATGAACGGGTATAGCCCTGGATGACCGGTTCTCCGAACTTGTTCCCGTAATCAGAAGCGCCATTGCTCGCCTGTATCTCGATCTCCAGGGGAGAGGCCAGGTTATCAGGATATCTGAAGGAGTTATCTTCCCATGGCAGTTCATAGCCCGGGACGCGGAGATTTCCCACGCAATAGGCCGCTGTTCCGGCAATGACCAGCCCGCCCCTGCCTACGGCCTGAATATCTCTTATCCTTCCGCCGGTACCGGTCTCAGCGCCGGGGAACGGCGCGACGCCGCTTGGAAAATTGTGCGTCTCAGCAGTAAGGATGATATGGTAGTTAAGCAAGGCTTTTTTAAAGCGCGAAAATTCCCCGGGTTTGTCAGGAACTATTGCAGGGACATCAAATCCGCGGATAGCGCTGGAATTATCTTTAAAAGCAATGATGCTGTTACCGGGCAAAGCATCCAGCGGCTGCCTGATTATGTCCATGAGATTACGCGGGACCTCTTTGCCGTCCACGATCAGACGGCCTTTGAAGAACCAGTGTCTTGAGTGTTCGCTGTTTGACTGGCTCAGGTCAAAACACTCAACATTGGTCGGGTTTCTGCCGATATCATTAACGAACAGGTTGTAGTAATAGTCTATGTCCCAGTTGTCAAGCCCAAGGCCCATCTCCCGGTTGATCTCCTCAAGGGCCGACCTTCCCTTTTCTTTAAGCGGGACTTCAAATACCGGCTCCGGGTTAACGCCTGTTTCAAAGGTGCTGAGCGGTTCAGGGTAAAGACATTCTGTCATGCGGTCGTGGATAAGCTCTAAAAATTTAGAAGTTAAGAAGTTGAGAGGTTGCGAAGTTGAGATTTCCTTATCTTCCCAGCTTCCTATCTTCTTATCTTCTATGATTAGCTTATACCTGCGCGAGCGTTCAATACGGGTGACCTTGTCGAGCCCGCAGGCATGACAGATCGAAACGGCATTGGTTGACCAGGCTGTTGTGAAATTCATGCGGGGCCCGAACTCAAGCAGAAATTGACGATCAACGGTCGATGAAGGATGGTCTAAAAAGCTTTTATCCGAGAAATTCTCAGGCATGAATGTTTCTGACAAAAGCCAATGAAGTGTTTTGAACTCTCCGGATGTCAGGGGTCCGGTTATTTCTATGTTGTAACAGTACTCTGTCAATATGTCCTGGATATCCGGGGCTGAATTTATCTTCAGATCTGATAGAAGAGCGCTTTTCCCCGCTTCAGACAGGACGGGTGTCAGATATAAATGAAGTAAGCTCATTACAGCCGGTGCCTTTCCGGTTCTCCCGTATTATTAAAGCCTTCTGGCGCGATCTATTTTACCTGAATCCCTGCAGAACTGGAGAATCGATTTTAAAACTTTGATAAAACTTCGTCAATAGTGTATCATTTTTTCCTGGTCAGTGCGCGCGGGAAAAGATCTCCGTTGAGCAGGTTTTTAAAGGTTTTGTTCGATATGGTCCGCTCTATGAATGAGTTGAGGGAGATAGTCAATGAAAAACGTGGTCCTTAAGACAGAAATGCCTGATGTGGGCGTGCCCAGGCACGGCAAAGTAAGGGATATTTATGACCTTGGCGAGCATCTGCTGCTTGTTGTAACAGACAGGGTTTCAGCCTTTGATGTTGTACTGCCCAACGGCATTCCCGGGAAAGGGAAAGTCCTTACAGACATATCGGTGTTCTGGTTCAAACAAATGGAGGATATGGTCAAAAACCATATCGTGGCAATTGACGTAAAAGACTTTCCGCGTAACCTGCATAAGTACAGCGATATGCTTGAGGGAAGAAGCCTGATTGTAAAGAAGGCAAAGGTACTGCCTGTTGAGTGCATAGTCCGGGGATATATTTCCGGAAGCGGGTGGAAGTCATACCAGAAAGACGGCACGGTCTGCGGTATAGAGCTTTCTTCAGGGCTTGTTGAATCTTCGAAGATCGAACAGCCTGTTTTCACACCGAGCACCAAGGCTGAGTCAGGCCATGATACCAACATCCCTTTTGACGAGGCGGAAAAGATAGTGGGCGCTGACACCGCGGCAAAACTCAGGGATCTGAGTCTCAGCATATACGAAAGGGCCAGGGACTATGCCGGAAGTAAAGGCATAATTATCGCTGATACAAAGATGGAGTTCGGAATTTATAACGATGAAATAATATTGATAGACGAACTGCTTACACCTGATTCATCCCGTTTCTGGAGCATAAAGGATTATGGGCCTGGCAGAAGCCAGGACAGTTTTGACAAGCAGATCGTCAGAGACTATCTGCTTACCCTTGACTGGGACCAGACCCCGCCGGGACCTGCACTGCCTGAAGATATAGTGAACAGGACCTCTGAAAGATACCGGGAAATAGTAAGGATACTGGCAGGGCAATAGCCCGGATCAAAACCTGTCAATAAACATTAATTTTGGCTTTTATTTGAATACCCTTTTAAATATAAAATCAATATTCTTTAAATAATAAGACAGGTCGAACAGAGACTCTAATTCCTTGCCGGAAATGTATTTTTTTATTACAGGGTCTTTCCCCAGGATCTCTTTGAAGCTTAGCCTCTTTTTCCAGCTCTTCATGGCGTTCTTCTGCACAAGAACGTAGGCTTTTTCACGGCTTAGCCCTTTTTCGGTCAGTATCAGGAGTACCCGTTGTGAACAGAAAAGTCCGTAACTTCTGCCTATGTTTTCCTTCATTCTGTCAGGATAGACCTGAAGGCCTTTAAGAACGCCGGTAAGCCTTACGAGCATATAATTAATGAGTATGGTGCTGTCAGGAATGATAATTCTTTCAACAGAAGAGTGACTGATATCCCTTTCATGCCAGAGTGGAATGTTCTCCATGGCGGCAATGGCGTTTGACCTTACGACCCTTGCCAGTCCGCTGAGGTTTTCACTCGCGACAGGGTTGCGTTTATGCGGCATGGCTGAAGAGCCTTTCTGCCCCTTTTCAAACGGCTCTTCAGCTTCAAGTACCTCGGTTCTCTGGAGGTGCCTTATTTCTACGGCCATCTTCTCGATCGTACCCGCTATAAGGGCAAGGGTATTCATGTACTCCGCGTGCCTGTCCCTCTGAATTACCTGGGTCGCGACCGGCGCGGGTTTGAGACCAAGTTTTTTGCAAACATGTTTTTCTATCATTGTGGGCAGGCTTGAAAAAGTTCCCACAGGGCCTGAAAGCCGGCCGTAACTTATGGTTTCCCTTGCGGCTTTCACGCGTTTCAGATTGCGGTCCATGTCCGCGTACCAGAGCGCGAACATTACTCCAAAGGTGGTTGGCTCCGCGTGTATACCGTGACTTCTGCCCATCTGCAGGGTGTTTTTGTACTTCACGGCATTGGCCTTCAGGACCTTCATAAGCGCCCTGATGTCCCTGATAATAATATCCGCGGCCTCGCGCATTAGCACCGCCTGAGCGGTGTCTACAATATCTGAAGAGGTCAGCCCCTTGTGTATATATCTCGCGTCCGGCCCTACATTTTCAGCCACAGAGGTCAGAAACGCGATAACATCGTGTCTTACGGTCTTTTCAATTTTATTGATGCGGGAGATCCTGAAACCGGCCCGTTTTTTTATTGTGGAGAGGCTTTTGGCGGGTATTTTGCCGAGCTTTGCCCATGCCTCGCATGCCGCGATCTCCACATCCAGCCATTTCTGAAACTTATTCTGCGGTTCCCATATTCTGCCCATCTCGGGCCTTGTATAACGCGGTATCACATCGCCCCCCTGTGCAACTAATAACGTTAATAGTTATACGTTATTCGAATAACAAATAACTGTTTCATATTCCCCTCGAAAGCCTGTCAATAAGGCCTGCCGGCAGTCCCGCAAGCCTCATTTTTTTCTGTGTAGATACTATATCATAAGGGCACCTGTTTATTTTTATAGAATTTTTATCAATAAGGACATAAGCGCTGTCAGGGTTGCCGTCCCTTGGCTGGCCGACACTGCCGGCATTAATGATATATCTGTGCCCCTCCCTGATTTGCGAGTGTTCCCTGTACACGGTTATTCTGTTGTCCGGAGAAAGTTCCATTATTTCCGGCTGATGGCTGTGTCCTATGAAACACACATTTTCTTTAAAGTAACGAAAATTTTTAAAGGCATCTTTAACGCTCATCAGATAATGCCACTGCCCGGGTTCTATCGGGGTTGAATGGACAAGCAGAACGCCGTCCATTTCCCGCTTAATGGGAAGCTGTTTGAGAAAGGCCCTCTCCTTATCACCAAGTATATCATGTGTCCATTCAATAGCAGCCCTGGCATAGGGGTTAAAATACGCAATGTCAACAAGGCCGATAGCTGCCTGATCATGGTTTCCGGCAATAAGGACGTCCGCCTCTTTTTCCAGCGTTTCTATGCACTTAAGGGGGTCCGGGCCATAGCCGACAATATCGCCCAGGAACCAGAGTCTGTCAATATGCTCTTCCCGGATCTTTTTAATTACGGCGTTCAGGGCTTCAAGATTGGCGTGGACATCTGAGATAACGGCGTAACGCATATCTTTTAAAAAAGTAGCAGGTAGAGAGTAGCCAGTAGAGAGAATAACGAAAACAACACTACAACGGATATTATTTTTTCTGCGCTAATCGGCGTTCTTTTTTCTGCGATCATCCGAGGTTTTCTGGATTTTGTCCAGGATCCCGTTTATAAATGCTGATGAATCCCCGGTTGAATATTTCTTGGAGATCTCAATGGCCTCATTTATGGTTACAGAGGAAGGGATATCAGGCATGTAAAAGAGCTCATAGACTGCCGCCCTCAGGATGTTTCTGTCAACAACCGCCATTCTTTCAACTGACCAGTGTTCCGCGGCTGTTCTTATGATTTCATCCAGAGCGCCGATATGTTCTATTGTACCCTGGACAATACCTTGAGTGAACTGCCTGACATCCTGGTCTTCGTCATTACTTTCCCAGAATTCCTTTAACGTATCCTCATCCAGTTCATTGCCTGTCAGGTCGTACTGAAACAATAGCTGTAAAGCATATTCTCTTGCCCTGCGACGCTTCATCAGATAGAACCCAGAACCCAGAACCCAGAACCCAGATTACAGATGTTTTTTGATCTTTTGTCTGTGTTCTGTGCTCTGTGCTCTGTGCTCATAGTTTCTTCAACAGTTGCGCCATTTCTATTGCTACCAGTGCGGCGTCCCATCCTTTATTGCCGCTCTTTGAGCCGGCCCTCTCCACCGCCTGCTCAATTGTATCGGAAGTTATTACACCAAATGCTATGGGAACACCTGTTTCCATGGAAGCGGAAGCGATCCCCCTTGCCGCCTGTGAAGCGACATAATCGAAATGCGGGGTTGCCCCGCGTATTATTGTTCCCAGGCAGATGACCGCGTCGTATGATTTTTTCGCGGCAATTCTTTTCGCTACAAGCGGTATCTCAAAAGAACCAGGTACCTTGACCACGTCAATGTTCTGCTCAGACGCGCCATGCCGCTGAAGGCCGTCGACCGCGCCGTCAAGCAGCTTGTTGGTTATAAATGCATTGAAACGGCTTACAATTATGGCAAATTTAAGCCCCTTTGCCTGGAGATCCCCTTCGTATTTTTTCATGTTATCCTCCTGCTATAAAATTATAGCTGATTACACTGACATCCTTATTTTCGGGGACGTCTATACTTCTGTAAGCAGGTGTCCCATTTTTTTCTTTTTTGTCGACAGATACTTAATATTTTTGTCGTGAGGTTTTATCTCAATGGGGACCCTTTCCACAATACGCAGGTTATACCCGCCGAGGCCTATGAGTTTTTTCGGATTATTCGTTACAAGACGCATTTTTCTCACCCCGAGGTTGACCAGTATCTGTGCGCCGATCCCATAGTCTCTCAGGTCCGGTTTAAAGCCGAGCTTGACGTTCGCCTCAACAGTATCAAGTCCCTGGTCCTGAAGCTCATATGCCTTTAATTTGTTTTCAAGCCCTATGCCTCTGCCTTCCTGCCGCATGTAAAGAAGCACGCCTTTTCCCTCTTTCTTTATCATAGACATGGCTTTGTGCATCTGGTCGCCGCAGTCGCATCTCTTTGATCCGAACACATCACCGGTAAGGCACTCGGAATGCACCCTGACAAGGACCCTGTCTTTTGGCGAGATATCTCCTTTAACAAGCGCCACATGCACGGATCCATCAACTATGCTTTTAAACAGGATGGCGTTAAACTCGCCGCCATACTCGGTCGGCAGTTTTGTAGTGGCCAGTCTTTCGACCAGACACTCATTGCGCATCCTGTATTCGATCAGGTCCTTTATTGTGACGATCTTCAGACGGTGCTTGCGGACGAACTTCACGAGATGGGGAACCCTTGCCATTGTTCCGTCATCATTCATTATCTCGCATATGACCCCCGCGGGATAAAGCCCTGCCATTTTTGCCAGGTCAACTGAACCTTCGGTCTGTCCCGCGCGCTGAAGAACCCCTCCGGGCCGGGCCCTCAGAGGAAAGGTGTGGCCGGGTCTTGCCAGGTCTTCGGGTTTTGTCCTGGGCTTTATGGCAGTAAGAATGGTTTTTGTCCGGTCTGCCGCGGAGATACCGGTTGTTACACCCTTTTTGGCTTCGATGGAAACAGTGAACGCGGTGCCAAGACGCGCTGTGTTCTGGTCCGTCATCATTGGAAGCTTAAGCTCCTCCACCCTCTCGGGAGTTAACGACAGGCATATCAGACCGCGGCCGTGCCTGGCCATAAAATTTATGGCCTGGGGGGTTACTTTTTCAGCCGCTATTGTAAGGTCTCCCTCATTCTCCCGGTCTTCATCATCAACCAGAACGACCATCTCACCTTTTTTTATGTCCCTGATCGCTTCTTCTATTGTATTGAATTTAAATTTCCGCCGCATAAAATATTCTCCAACGGGTCGATTATAAATATAAGTTCAGAACTTACTTTGCAAAGCCCTCTTCCCTTAGCAGTCCCATGAGTTTCGTATCCTTGTCCTGGCTGAAGTTCAAAAGTTTTTCAATATATTTACCGATAATATCAACCTCGATATTGACCCGGTCACCTGGCCCTTTTTTCCCTATATTCGTGGCAGTAAGGGTGTGGGGTATGATAGCTGCGCTGAATGACCCGCTGTCAAGGCCGTTTACTGTCAGGCTTATGCCGTCAACAGCTACCGACCCTTTTTTAACTGTATACTTCAGGATGTCAGCCGGCGCTTCAAAGGTGTAAAAAGTGTAATCTCCCGCCTTTTTTTTGGCTATTATCGCGCCGATACCGTCAACATGTCCTGTGACTATATGTCCCCCGAGCCGGTCGGACAGCCTGAGGGCCCGCTCAAGGTTCACCCTGTTATTGACCTTCAGCTCTCCGAGATTCGTGCTGCGCATGGTCTCCGGAGATATCTCAAACGCGACGCTTGAGCCTGTTTCAACAACGGTAAGACAGACGCCGTTCACAGAAATACTGTCGCCTGTCCGCATCTCCATACCGGGGGTTGGGTCAAGGGTCATTCTTAGCCCGCCGCCGGTTTCCTTAAGAGAGGTGATCTTCCATGTGTTTTCAACAAGTCCTGTGAACATTTTTTCGTAAAAGTTGTAGATCATCCCTTTTTAAAAAGGGTCTTACTGACACGAAACCCGTTTAATCGGGTTTGCTTGTGTCAACGCTGAATGTAAATGTCTCCTGGTGTACCGTGAAAAAATCAACGGTCACTGACCATGAGGTCTTAATGTTATACCGCTTATTATCCTGTGTTAGCTCTATGTCCTTTTCCTCAACAGGTATTTCATATTGGTCCACGATTCTCATGACATCGGCCATAACCGTTTTATGTACCCCTCTGGACACTTGCATCAGCTCCTGCACATCGCTCTTAAACGCGTAGTACTGGTAATGCGGCATAGCGATCAAATAAATCGTATAAACCGCCAATCCAAATATCAGAAGGAAGAAAACAGCCTTTTTCATTTTGCCCTCCTTTATATAAGGTTTATTATACCTGATTGCAGCGGTTTCCAAAGGCGATCGTTCCGGCTATATCCATTTACCCTGTCTCGCCCTGTATCTTAATGCAGGAAACTGCCCAGGCGCTCCCACCGCACTTTTTTGAGCCAGCCGCCTTTGCTGTTCCATGACCAGTAAATAATAAAGGCCCTGCCTTTTATATCATCCATATCCACATATCCCCAGAACCGGCTGTCATAACTGTAGTCCCTGTTGTCTCCCATAACAAAGATCTTGCCGCGCGGCACGATCTTTGGGCCGAAATTATCCCTGGATTCACTATGGGTCTTGTCCTTGTGGACCGCGAAAGCGTCTTTGACGGCAATATCATTCACATACAGTTTCTTGTCCTTTATCTCTATCTTGTCTCCTCCTGTGCCGACCACCCTTTTTATGAAATCCCTGCAGTCATCTTTCAGCAGGTTGAACGGGTTTCTGTTGTTCCACGTGCTTTCAAGCCTTGACATTACATTGGCCGACAGTTCGGTGCATTCCTTTTTGCTCCTGTTATCCGGAAAGGAGAACACTATAATGTCCCCGCGCCTGGGCTGTTTAAAGATAAAAAAACGGTCGTCAGTAAAAGGTATCTTAATTCCGTAAATAAACTTGGACACAAGTATATGGTCGCCTACTTGCAAGGTCGGAACCATTGAGCCCGAAGGTATCTTGAACGCCTGCACCACAAAGGTCCTGATCAAAAGCGCCAGGATTATCGCTATTATTACGGCCTCAGCGTACTCTCTGAACTTTGATTTTTCTCTGGCCATTCCTCTCTCCTAAAAAAGTTTTTAGCCGCTGGTTCTTAGCTGACAGCTTACAACCAATAACCAACAACGAGTCTATTTTACCTTAAGTACCGCAAGAAAAGCCTCCTGTGGTATCTCGACCCTTCCCACCTGTTTCATCCTGCGCTTGCCCTCTTTTTGTTTTTCAAGCAGTTTCCTCTTCCTGGTCACGTCCCCGCCGTAGCATTTCGCAAGGACGTTCTTTTTTAAAGGTTTTATAGTTTCCCGGGCGATCACCTTGTTCCCTATGGCTGACTGGATCACGACCTCAAAAAGCTGCCTGGGGATGACCTGACGCAGTTTTTCAGCTATCTGTCTGCCCTTATAATACGCCCTGTCCCGGCGCACTATAAGAGAAAGGGCGTCCACGATCTCGCCGTTTAAAAGCAGGTCAAGCCTCGCAAGTTTGGCTTCCCTGTAACCAATGAACTCATAGTCCATCGAAGCGTATCCGCTTGAAAGGGATTTTAGCTTATCATAAAAATCCCACAAAATTTCATTTAAAGGAAGCTCATACGTTATTATTACTCTGTCCTTCCCCAGATAACCGAAGTCCTTCTGCACGCCCCTTTTCTCCTGACACAGTTCCAGTATCTGCCCGATGTACCGCCGCGGAAGAAAGATCACGAGTTTGACAAAAGGCTCTTCGATCTTTTCGTATTGTGGCGGTAATTTCGCGGGATTATCTATGAATAGCTCTGTGCCGTCAGAAGAGGTCACCCTGTATACAGCTGTGGGGGCGGTATTTATCAGGGTCAGTCCGAACTCCCTTTCGAGCCGCTCTTTTATGATCTCCATATGCAAAAGCCCCAGAAATCCGCACCTGAAGCCAAAGCCAAGCGCTATTGACGTCTCTGGCTCAAAGTTGAACGATGAATCATTGAGCCTGAGTTTTTCCATGGCGTTCTTAAGCGCTTCATACCGGACCGGTTCAGTGGGGTAAAGCCCGCAAAAGACCATGGGTTTTATTTCCTTGTACCCCGGACAGGGCTCAGCGGCGGGATTGTCAGTCAGAGTGATCGTGTCACCGGTCTTGGTGTCAGAAACGTTCTTTATCCCGGCGATTATATAGCCTACTTCCCCGCTCTTGAGGCTGGCAACAGGTTTTTTGGCCGGGGTAAAGACCCCCACTTCAATGACCTCGTACGGTTTTTTTGCCGCCATAAGAGTTATCTTCGAGCCTTTTTTTACCTCGCCGTCAAAAAGCCGTACGAGCACGATAACACCCTGGTAATTATCAAACCATGAATCAAAGATCAGGGCCTTCAAAGGCTTTTCCCTGCTGCCGCGCGGCGGCGGTATGTTCTTTACTATGGACTCAAGGACTTTTTCTATACCTATACCTTCTTTTGCAGAAGTGCTGATCGCGCCGGAGCTGTCTATACCGATAGAGTCTTCTATCTGGGCCTTGACCTTGTCCGGCTGCGCGCTGGGAAGGTCTATCTTGTTTATTACGGGTATTATCTCAAGATCATGTTCAGCTGCCAGATACGTATTGGCAAGGGTCTGCGCTTCGACCCCCTGGGTGGCGTCAACCACCAGAAGAGCGCCCTCGCATGAGGCAAGGCTGCGTGATACTTCGTAGGAGAAATCCACATGCCCAGGCGTGTCAATGAGGTTCAGGACGTAGTCTTTTCCGTCCGACGCCCGGTAGTTAAGCATTACAGTCTGTGCCTTGATGGTTATGCCGCGTTCCCTCTCAATATCCATGGAGTCCAGGACCTGCTCGGCCTTTTCCCTTTCAGAAAGGGCGCCGGTGAATTCCAGTATCCTGTCCGCTAATGTGGATTTACCGTGGTCTATATGCGCGATTATGGAGAAATTTCTTATATTGTTCTCAGGCATGAAACTATGCGGAAGGCTGGGAAGAACCTTTATCAGAGAGACCTTGCCCGCTGATCTTAAGGACAAGTCCCGCAGCTCCTATTGAACCCCCGTCTTCTTTTAGAACGCTTTTTAGAATTTTGATACCGCTGGACAGGGACTTAAAGGAGCGTTTAAGAAATTCCTTTTTCACGTCTTCAATAAACAGGTCCCACGCGCCTATCAGTCCTCCTCCGAACACAACGGCATCAAGGTTGAAGATATTAATCAGGTTGCCGATACCTATACCGAGATACTGCCCCGTCTCCCTGAAGATGTCCCTGCTGAGATTATCGCCTTCAAGGGCGGTCTTGTAAACAAGTTCCGGAGTTATTTTGTAGAAATTGCCGTCACAGCATTCTGTCAGCATGCTTTTTGCTCCTTTCTCAAGGGCGGATATAGCCATGTCCATAACTGCCCTGCCTGAAGCATATGATTCAAGGCATCCGTAACTGCCGCACGTACAGACGCGACCCCGCGGCTCAATGACCATGTGGCCTATCTCAGCCGGGCCGTCAAAGACCTCGCCTTTATAGATTATTCCGCCGCCCAGACCTGTACCGAGGGTGAGAAGGGCAAAATTATCAATATCCTTTCCAACGCCGATCCACTTTTCTCCATAGGCGTATGTGTTCGCGTCGTTGTCAACCACTACAGGCAGGGAAAATTCTTTTTCAAAGGTGTCTTTTACCCTGAAACCGTTGATCTCAGGAATGTTGGGAGACTCCAGCACCAGGCCTTTTTCCCGGTCTATTACCCCGGCGATCCCAAAACCAATGCCAATGACCCTGTCATTCACAATAGCCCGCAGTATCTTCATAAGGGCGTTCCTTATCTTTTCCTGAGATCCGCCGCGTTCAGTGGGAGTGGGCTCCATGACCCGCTTCAGGATATCGCCGGACCCGGAAACAAGGACGGCCTTTATATTTGTGCCGCCTATATCAATGCCGATCGCGCTTTTCAATTTATTTTTTCTCTCCCCGGGATGTAATGTTTAACTTTTAATAATATCACATACAAAGCTTTCTGGAAAAATCCGGAAACCTTTGTATGTACAGATGGGAATACAGATCATAGCAACTGAAAGATATTGTAACATATAAAAATATCTGTGTAATCGTTTGAAGATCCATGCCATCAAAGGAGCAGGGTCTTTAAAATGGCGTTCTATGCGGCTGACTTTCCCCTGCCCCGGGGGTATAAGGACAGGTCGGTCCTGCAGACAGTGGGCCTGTAAGAGGAAAGATCAAGTATGCCGACTTTCTTCTCAAGTGTCTTTGCCACGCGTGACATGCTGAAGCAGACAACAAAGAACCCAATAGCCATGCATAAATATGAAGCGAACATTCTGTCCGGCTGGCGCTGGCTTATGATCACACCGGCCTGCGTAAGATCAATAACGCCGATAATATAGATAACAGAGGTCTCTTTAAAAAGCGATATAAAAAAACTCACAAAAGACGGCAGCATCATCCTGAATGCCTGAGGCAGGATCACTGTTCTGGCGGCCTGAAAGCGGGTCATGCCGCTTGATAACGCGGCCTCCATCTGGCCCCTTGGCACTGCCAGTATACCGCCCCTGACGATCTCAGCCTGGTAAGCGGTGGAATAGATGGACAGGGCTATTACAGAGCTCCAGAACAGAGAGATGTTCGTGCCGAGCACGCTGGGTATGAATAAAAAGAACCAGAAGACCAGCAGAAGAGCGGGTGTTGCCCTGACAAACTCAATATATATAATGCATGGGTAACTGATATACCTTCTGCATGAAAGCCTGCCCATGCCGAAGATCGCGCCTATGAAAAAACTTATTATCATGCACAACAGGGCTATGGCAATGTTTATGGAAAGCCCGCCCAGCGGACCCTTGGGATAGGCGCCTATAAGATAGAATTTCCAGTTGCCGAACTGCTCAATAAGAAAGTCCATTTTATCCTGTTTCCATGTGAGTTATGCTCTCAATGTCGATCTTAAGGTATTTTTCAAGTATGATAATAACGCCCCCGATGGACAGGGAGACCACGATATAGAAAGCAGTTGCAAGGGTCGTGGCTTCAAGACCTCTGAACGTAAGTGATTCTATCTGCTGGGTCGCCCAGGTCAGTTCAGGTGCGGTTATAGCCATGCACAGGGATGAGTTCTTGAAATTATGTATCATCCTGGTTCCAAGAGGAGGCAGTATCTTCCGAAAGGTTTGAGGAAGAAGCACGTACCGATATTGCTGGATACGGCTCAGCCCGGTCGATATAGCGGCTTCTCTCTGGCCCGGGGGTACCGCGAGCAGGCCGCTTCTTATAATGTCGGATACATAGGAGGCATTGTCAAAAGTCAGGGCTATTATGCTGGCTACTATCGGGAAATATATGTACGCGTTCAGCTTTTCTCCGAGGCCGGAAGGGAGTATCTCGGGGAAGACAAAGTAAAAAAATAACAGCCAGAGCAGGCCGGGTATATTGCGAAAGGTTTCCACATATAGTCCGCCCAGGGCACGCAGAGGTGTTATTCTTGATTTTCTCATTACCGCGATAAGTGTGCCAAGCAGCAGGGACATTACAGAGGTGACCACGGCTATGAGCACGGTCACCTTGATCCCTGTGATCATCCATCCGAGATAAGGTTCTCTGAACGGGATGCTCCAGTCGAATTCGTATTTCAGGTTAAAAATATTTATCCTCCCTCTTCCGGTTTGTCCTCATGATTGTTGTTGGCAACAGGGATATGAAGCACTTTGCTCATAAATTCCCTGGTCCTTTGATGTTTGGGTTTTGTGAACATGTCCAGCGTGCCGCCTATTTCCAGGATCTCGCCGTTGTCCATGAAGATTATCCTGTTGGCAACGCTCCGGGCAAAACCCATTTCATGAGTGATTACGATCATGGTCATACCTTCCCGCGCGAGCGAGGTCATGACATCAAGGACCTCGTTTATGAGTTCAGGGTCAAGAGCTGATGTCGGCTCGTCAAAAAGCATTATCCTGGGTTCCATCGCAAGGCTTCTCGCGATCGCGACACGCTGCTGTTCACCGCCTGAAAGCTGAATGGGGTATGCGTCGGATTTGTGCGCGAGCCCGACCTTTTTAAGAAGTTCAAGGGATCTTTCTGTTGCTTTTTTCTTGCTGAGCCCCCGTACTTTTTGCGGCGCCAGCATTATATTTTTTAGCGCGGTCCTGTGGGGATACAGGTTGAAGTGCTGAAAGACCATGCCTATTTCCGCCCTCAGGGCCGTCAGGTCTGTCTTCGGGTCCATCAGGTTAAAACCGTCAACGATTATTTCACCCTGGTCTATGGGCTCAAGTTTATTAATGGTCCTGATAAGCGTGCTTTTGCCGGCCCCGCTCGGGCCGCATATCACAACAACCTCACCCCTGGAGATCTCAAGCGTGATATCTTTAAGCACCTGATGGTCTCCGAACCACTTGTTGACATTGGTGAACTTGATCAATGTTTTTCCTCCTGGATATGCAAAACGCTTAAGTATCTCAAAAAGTTTTAGTATTTGTCAAATGATGCAAATACTTTTCAGGGGTAAGAAAAGGGTATTTTGGCCTACAGGAACAGCCTGAACATGAGAAAAGTTACGGATGAACCGAGCAGAGCGCCGAGAATAACCTCCCACGGTTTGTGGACCCCGACGCTGACCCTGCTTTGCGCGATCAGTACGGCAAGGACCAGTATCAGGAAAGAAGACAGCATGCCTTCGGTAAGAAATGTCACGGCCACCCATATGGAAAAAGCGACTGCCGCGTGACCGCTCGGCAGTCCGCCTCTAAGCGGCTCGCCCTTTCCAAAGAACGCCTTTGTTATTATCACCAGGATCAGCACCACCACTACCGCAACAACGGCAATATCCCCGCCGGAGTGTTTGGCTATCGTCAGGCCGTCCTCAAAGAGCTTTTTAAGATGAGGCAGCAGAATAATATAGCCTATTACCACTGCCCCTGCCGCGGTTACGAGGACCGCGCCCGCGGCAACGTCTTTGATCACCTTGGCCCGCTCGTCATATTCCTTAAAGATAGTATCCGTAATGGCCTCTATAGCTGTGTTGATCATTTCCACTGCCAGAACCATTATGACGACGATCACTATTGCCGTGAACTCGTATTTGCTTATGCCCAGGATAAAGCTCAGCAGAAGCACTAATATGGCCGCGTAGAAGTGATATTTCAGGTGCCGCTGGGTTTTTACTGAATGGAGTATCCCCTCAATGGCGTAATTCGCGCTCTCAACCCATTTTCTTAATGGCACTTAACAGCTCCTTTTCCTTTTTTTTCATTACTGCCGCGCCGTACCGGGACTTTTCATGGTCATATCCTAACAGATGCAGTACCCCGTGGACCAGCAGCCGGAATATCTCGTCATACAGACCTGAACCAGGTGTGTTCGCCCGGGACGCCGCCTTTTGCACGTTTATGACAACATCTCCCAACAGATATTGACGATTGACGATTGAGGACGTAAAGTCCCGTTGGGACCACGTCCCTTTACGGGATTGACGATTGCTTTTTATATCTCCGGACTCCAGCTGCGGGAAAGACAGGACATCCGTTGTCTTAATCATTCCCCTGAAAGAAGCGTTCATCTGTTTCATTTCTTTGTTATCTATGAACAGAATACTCAGTTCAACCGGGGGCTCTTCCAGGAGGGCAAGTATTTTCCGGGCCGTTTTTTCTATCCTAGATCTGTTTAGACGTTTGTATCTTTGCTGGTTCTTTATCAGAATCGTCATCTTTTATTTCGAAGCCGGGATAGTCAATGCGTCTGTGGAACATACTGTTGAGCAGATAGACAAAGTGGCTTCTGATCTCCCGAAGGTCCTTGAGCGTCAGTTCGCAGTCATCGAGCTGACCGTCCAGGAAGAAACGGTTGACGATCCTCTCTACAAGCGCGGATATCCTCGCCGGGATAGGGTCTGTCAGGGTCCTTGAGGCAGCCTCCACAGCGTCGGCCATAAGCACAAGCGCGGCAACCCGGGTCTGGGGTTTTGGCCCTGGATATCTGAAGTCGTTCTCTGCCGGCGGCAGCGCCGTATCCCCCTGCTGTTCTTTTGCCTTCTGGTAAAAATAGGTTATAACCGACGTTCCGTGATGCTGCTGGATAATGTCTATTATGGATTGCGGGAGCTTATGCTGTTTTGCCAGTTCCACCCCTTCTTTTACGTGGGACATCAGAATAAGGCTGCTCATGCGCGGGGCGAGTTTTTCGTGCCTGCTTACAGGCATGGTCTGGTTTTCGACAAAATATTCCGGCATTTTCATCTTTCCGATGTCGTGGTAATAAGCGCTTACCCTTGCCAGAAGCGGATTGACATCAACAGCCTCGGCGGCAGCCTCCACAAGAGTGCCGACCACAATGCTGTGATGATATGTGCCCGGCGCCTCAAGCAGGAGATTACGCATTAAAGGCT
This sequence comes from bacterium BMS3Bbin08, assembly GCA_002897775.1. Lineage (GTDB taxonomy): Bacteria > Nitrospirota > Thermodesulfovibrionia > UBA6902 > BMS3Bbin08 > BMS3Bbin08. The sequence goes on from BDTR01000030.1 coordinate 88,274, forward strand.
GGTTAAGGTCCACAAGCTCCAGAAGGCTTATGTCCGTGGAGATCTTGAATGAGTATTCGAGCAGGGGAAGCAGCGCGGAAACCAGGGTCGCCACTATAAGGCCGTTGGCAAAAGCAAACCCCAGCGCGGCAACGGTGTTCAGGGTCAGAAACTGCTCCTGATAGAATATTATGATTGAGGCGAGCATACAAACAAGACCGACGAACAGGCCTGCTCTCCAGATAGCTGATCTCCTTTTGCATCTGATAACGCTGAACGCGGCAGTAAGGCCGGCCGCAAAGCTGAAGATCGAATAAAAGGGGTTGCCCAGCCATATCCCGGCAAGAAGACTGGTTATTACGGAAAAGACAATGGCCGTATGTATATCGATCAAAAGAGCGGCAAGCATTGAACCGGTCGCCAACGGGATAGCATAAGCTGTGACCTGAGGGTCTATATTGCCCAGCCATGTGGTAAAACCTTCCAGAATATAATAAAACCCGCGCCCGATCATGAAATTGCCGGTCAGGAGGATACCTATTAAAAGCAGCAGCGCATAGTTCTTCTCGATCGCCGGCTTGTACCGCATCAGGTCCTTGTAAAGGATGACCAGCAGAAGCCCTGTAAGAAGGAAAGCGCTTATAATGGTTTCGGGGTAGGCCTTATCACCCCACATTATGGTGGCGCTGAGCACGGCCGAGAAAAATACCAGCAGGGATACCTTGAGCAATGAGGCCCTGTCGACTATAAGATCCTTGCCTTTTTTGGTCTTATTGTTCCTCATCACCGGACCTTTCAAACCTGTCATAGGCCTTTATTATTTCCTGAACAAGCTTATGCCTGACCACGTCCTTTTCAGTAAAGTATATAAAACACAATCCTTTGATTTTTTTCAATATTTTTTCTGTTTCAATAAGGCCTGAGGGCTTACCTGACGGGAGGTCGATCTGCGTTATATCTCCTGTTATAACTGTTTTTGAATCGTAACCCAGCCTTGTCAGGTACATTTTCATCTGTTCAGAGGTCGTGTTCTGGGCCTCGTCAAGGATAACAAAAGAGTCGTTCAGGGTTCTGCCCCTCATAAACGCGAGAGGGGCTATTTCTATTATACCCCTTTCAATAAGCCTGTGCGCTTTTTCAGCCTCCATCATATCAAAAAGCGCGTCGTAAAGCGGCCTTAGATAGGGATTCACCTTTTCAAGCAGATCACCGGGCAAAAAACCAAGTCTTTCCCCTGCTTCAACAGCAGGCCTTGCGAGTATGATCCTGCTGACCTGCTTTTTGAGAAGGGCGTTTATGGCCATTGCCATCGCCAGGTAGGTTTTGCCGGTACCTGCCGGTCCTATACCGATCACCATGTCATACTTGCGGATCGCCTCGATATATTTCTTCTGCGTTTTTGAACGCGGCACTATGAACTTTTTTTTGGATGACACAGGGATGGTGCTCAGGAAAAATTCTTTTAAAGAAGTCGAAGGGCCTTTGGCCGCGGTGTTAAAGGCCTTAAGCAGATACTTTATATCCCCGGGGTTTATCGCGTAGCCTTTGGCGCTCAACAGCTGGAGTTCTTTTATCAGCTGCTGAGCCCTGGAAACGGCCTTTTCCCGGCCCTGAAGCAATATTTTATTTCCCCTTACAGAAGCCTCAATTCCCAGGGCCTCTTCCAGCACCTTGAGGCTCTTGTCAAGCCTTTCGTAGATCAGCGGAAGGTCTTTTTCAACGCCTAGTTCTAATTCGAACGTAACCGTATATCGTCCCCTTAAAATAGATTGAGCAAGCTCGTTTTCAAATCATAACAGGAAATCAGATAAAATTCAAAGTGTGTAAAGACACTTGATTACACTGATTATTTTTGATTATTTTTATCTGTTGAATCAAGATTCTCAAATCTGTGAAATCAGACATCCTAAGGGATGTCATATTATCAGCATGGAATCTCCGTAGGAGTAAAACCTGTATGCTTTTTGTATAGCTCCCTGATAGGCTTTCAAGAGAAGCTCCGGCCCTGAAAAGGCGGACGTCAGCATTAAGGGGGTTGATCCGGGGAGATGGAAGTTGGTAATAAGAGCGTCTATCGCATTAAATTTGTAGCCGGGATAGATAAATATTGATGCGCTTCCGGTTCCGTCCTCTATCCTGCTGCCTGTTCCGTCCGATATTGAAGCCTCAAGAGCTCTTGTAACTGTTGTGCCGACTGCAATAACCCTTCTGCCCTCTGCCCTGGCCCGGTTAACCGCACCAGCTGTTATTGCCGGTATTTCATAGGTCTCTTCATACATTTTATGTTCTTCTATATTTTTAGCTTCGACCGGCCTGAAAGTACCATATCCGACATGGAGTGTGATCATACATATTTCAATAGCTTTATCTCTGATAGATTTCAGAAGCCCGCCGGTAAAGTGAAGACCGGCTGTCGGGGCTGCTACCGCGCCTTCGTTCTTTGCGTAGACTGTCTGATAACGTTCCGGGTCTGATGGACCAGAAGGTCTTTTTATGTAAGGTGGAAGAGGCATTACGCCTATCTCATGCAGTGATCTTTTAATATCATGTCCCCCTGACCCTCTGCCATCCTTCTCCAGCTTAACCCTGGCTGTTCCGTTTGAGCGGGATACAGAAGCTGTGATCCCGTGTGAAAGCTTCACAGTGCCCGTATTGAGCCCCTTTACAAGGGCTTCCCACAGATTTGTCTCAAGCTCTTTAAGAAGCAATATCTCAACCTTCCCTCCTGACTGTTTTGCGCCATAAAGACGGGCCGGGATTACTTTTGCATCATTAAGAACAAGGACGTCCCCGGGTTTAAGATAGTCGATAATATTCCTGAACTGTTTATGCTGTATATCCCCGGTTTTCCTGCTAATGACCATAAGTCTTGAGGTGTCCCTCTCGTCAGCCGGGTATTGGGCTATAAGGTCTTTTGGCAGGTGATAGTCGAATTCAGAAAGTTTCATAATTAAGAAGATTCAGTGGGTCCTGGAATTTCACTTCTAAAATCTGCAATCTATTGTTTCTCCAGTGTTGTTCCCGGATAATAATGTTCAAGTATTTCCCTGTAATTTTTCCCTTCAAGTGCCATTTCCTGTGCCCCCCACTGGGAGAGGCCGACTCCATGACCATAACCGCCGCCCTCGAAAATAACATCGCTGCCTTCCACGGTCAGGGTGAAAAGGGTGCTTGGGAGTTCCCTGTATCCAAGCAGTCTCCTCAGGTCTGTTGCCTTTATCTCTATCGTGTGATCTTGCGCAACCACTTTGAGATGCTCAACCCGGCCTGTAGGGGTCAGAGAGATAATACTTATGTCCTGTATTTTGTTCAGGCCAAGCGCCTGTTCCACCTCGGTCAGGCTGAATCTCCTCTGCCAGTGCTCGTAAGGCGAATGCTCTCCCCCGCAGGGGACCGATTTGAGATAGGGATAGCTCTTTCCCCATACAGCTTCAGGTAACTCGGTGTTTCCTTTACATGTCGCGTGATAAAATGCCTCTATGGGCTTTCCCTTGTACGTCAGTAATTCTCCGCGGGTTTCTTTTACAGCACGGCTGATGATTTCGTCTGAGTCCTCACCCTTATAGACCTGGTGCAGTACGCTGGACGTAAGATGATAAGCTTTCCCTTTATTAAGATTCTTCTGGTATATGGCGTATGTCCTTGATATGACGGCCTGGGCCTTAAGCGCTTCCAGGGCCCAGTTATCCCCGGTCTCCGCGGCAATGACCCCTTCGAGATATTTATCAAAAGGCAGTTCATTGATAAAATGAAGCCCGTTCTCATCCTTTCTGACCTCTATAGAACCTTTATACAGACAATCATTAATGAACAGGTCGCCTTTTACATGGGCGATCTTCCGGGCTTTTTCAGTCGGCCGGGGATTGCTGAGGTTTTCAATGATAAGGACCTTTATGGTATCCTCGGCCGCAGCGAAACCGGCAGTAAAAAAAACATGCAAAAGAACGATCAGGCAAAAAAATTTTTTCATTTTCTCCCAAAGAAAAAATACAGTATCAAATTTAGAATGATGCTCAATATAATACTTATTACAGTAAAACAAATAGTATGATTTTTTTCTGAATTACGATGTCACCCGGAAGTTTACCCCGTTAAAAGAAAACCTTCAATGAAATCGGAGGTTAAAAAATCTGTCGCAATCGGTGGTCTAAAGCCACCGACACGCGACACCTTTTTAACGGGGTTTACCCGAAAAAGGACATCCGTGTGCCGGAATATCAAAAGAAAACCTCCTGACAAGGTGATAATTATACCAAAAGTTGTAAGTAATTTCCCTATGTCGGCCATCAGCTAACCACTCCTCTTTTTCTTTGCAGCTGCCGCATTTTCAGGTTTTTTTCTTTGTCTTTCCTCCATGCTGTATATGCATCCGCAGTATTTTTGCCTGTAGATCCCCAGTTCTTTTGCGGCGGCCATGGATTCCCTGAAATAAGGCCTGAAATCTCTGAGATAGAAGGAGACATTGTATTTATCGGCAAGTTCCCTGCCTGTCTCATTGATCTGCTCAAAGTTCTGAAAAGGGCTGATAAGGAGCGTTGTGGTAAAGGCGTCGAACCCCCGCAAGGAGGCCTGTTCAGCGGTTTTCTCCAGCCGGAGACTGTAGCAGGAACCGCAGCGCTCAGGAGATGGAGTGACACTTTCACGGCTTGTGATCGGACCGTTCAGGCTGTCTGCTGTTTCAAGCATTTCAAAAAATTCGGCCGGGTCATACCCCCCGGAATAAATTATATCCAGCCGCCATTTGTCCCCCATTTTTTTCAGAGAGTCAAGCCGTGATCTGTACTCCTGATACGGATGTATGTTCGGATTAAACCAGAATCCCGCGAGCTGGTGCCCCTCTGAACGCAATGACCCGGCAGGGTAAACCGCGCAGTTCGCGCAGCATATGTGAAGAAGGATTTTCATGATATCAATATCTTATTTTGAATTCCGGTTGAGGCTCTGACAACAGGCTGGCATATAGCAGAGCAGATATTATAATAGCTTTCTGTTCCGGTCGCTGGGGATCCCAAAATGCTCATAAGCAAGATTTGTCGCCAGCCGCCCCCTTGAAGTCCTCTCTATGAAGCCTTCCTGCAGCAGGTACGGCTCGTACACATCCTCTATTGTTTCTCTTTCTTCCTGCACAGAGGCGGCAAGAGTGTCCAGCCCCACAGGTCCGCCGCTGAATTTTTTTATTATTGTCAGCAGCAGTTTTCTGTCCATGTCGTCAAAGCCTTTTTCATCAACATCCATTGCCTCAAGGGATCGCCTTGTTATAAACTTTTCGATCAAACCGCTTCCCTTGACCTGCGCAAAGTCCCTGACCCGCTTGAGAAGCCTGTTGGCTATCCTCGGCGTACCTCTTGACCTGCAGGCGATCTCAGCGGCGGCCTCTTCTTCGAGTTTTACATTATAGATGCTGGAGGAGCGGAGGATTATTTTCTCAAGATCAGGTGGGTTGTAGTAATCCAGTCTGCTGATCACACCGAACCTGTCCCTCAGGGGCGAGGTTAAAAGGCCTGTTCTTGTGGTCGCTCCGATAAGCGTGAAGTTAGGCAGGCTCAGTTTCAGCGTCCTGGCGCTCGGCCCCTGTCCTATAATGATATCAAGCTGAAAGTCTTCCATCGCGGGATAAAGTATCTCTTCTGATATTCTGGGAAGCCTGTGGATCTCATCGATGAAGAGTATGTCTTTGTCAGCAAGGTTGGTCAGAATGGCGGCAAGGTCGCCGGGTCTCTCAAGAACAGGCCCGGATGTGACCTTTATCTCTACCTCAAGCTCGACCGCTATTATATGCGCGAGAGTGGTCTTGCCAAGGCCGGGAGGCCCGCAGAACAGAACATGGTCAAGCGACTCCCCCCGCTGTTTAGCCGCCTGAATAAAGACCTTAAGGTTTTCTTTCAGCTTGTCCTGACCGACGAACTCTTCAAATGACCTGGGTCTTACACTTACCTCAAAGCCAGGGTCCTCTTCTTCGGTCCCGGGAGATATGATCCTGTCCGGTATATCTTTCATTTAGTAATGATCGTTTTATTTATTTTTTGTAAGATGTTTAAGGGCCTCTTTTATTATATCCTCCAGGGACCCGGAACTACCGGTTAAGGCCGTTTCAACCGCTTTTTCCGAGTCGGTCTTTTTATACCCCAGATTAATGAGCGCGGATACAGCATCGCCGGCAGTCTGATGTTCCCGCGAAAAGCTCGTTGTGTCCTGAGGCAGGAGTTTTCCCCTGAGTTCGAGTATGAGCCTTGAGGCTGTTTTTTTACCGAGCCCGGAGATGGTCGTCAACATTGGCAGGTCTTCGTTGTGAACAGCCTCAATGAAACGCTCCACAGGCATGCCCGAAAGGATAGCCAGGCCGAGCTTGGGCCCGACGCCGTTTATATTAATAAGTTTAATGAAAATTTTTTTCTCTTCTTCTGACAGGAACCCGTAAAGCTGCAGGGCGTCTTCCCTGACATGCGTATAAGTATGCAGAAAAACCTCCTCGCCAGGGGAAGGCATACTGCCGAGACTGCTGAGGGGAACACATACGTGATAACCTATACCGTGGACATCCACGACTATTTCTTCAGGCTTTTTACTGTAAACAATACCCTTAAGAGACGCTATCAAGTTCAGTACCCCATCCTGTTCTAAAAATAGGATACCAGAAATGCGGGGTTAAAATCCAAACTGTACGACGGCCTTTATGTTACGGATCATTTCCTCTTTTGCAATCGTGAGCCTGGGCGTTCGACCGGGCTCAGCCGAGGTCCCATGTTTATATGGCAGATACAAAGGGCAAGGGCGTCAGAACTGTCCTCGGAAAGTTTTAAGGCAGAAGAGTTAAGGCCCAGTATCCTGATCACCATCTCTTTTACCTGCTGTTTTTCAGCCCGTCCATAGCCGGTAATGGCCATTTTCACTTGAGTGGGGTTGTATTCAGTGACCGGCATGGCGTGCTGCGCGGCAAGCAGCATGGCAACACCACGGGTTGAACCCAGGGCTAATGCCGCACGGATGCTCTTATGATAAAAGATCTTCTCAATGCTAAGGTGGGAGGGTTTGAATTTATCAATGACATCTATTAGCGAGCTATAAAGAACCTTCAGCCTTTCAGGCAGGGAATCTTTTCCGTTCATTTTTATGTCGCCGGCAGTGATAAAGACCGGTGAATTGTTTCTTACCTCAACGATCCCGTAGCCGCAGATTATTGTTCCCGGATCAATGCCGATAACACGCATGTTCATTTATAAAGTAGCGAGTAGCAGGTAGCAAGTAGAGAGATTTTTTTCTACCCTCTACCGCCTGCTTCTTTTAAAGCTTCCTCAGGGATATCAAAATTCGCGTAGACATTCTGGATATCATCGTGATCTTCAAGGGCGTCCATTAATTTCAGCATTTTACCGGCGTCTTCAGCTTCAAGTTTCACGTAATTTTTAGGTATCAATGTCACCTCGGACAGATTAAGCGCGATATTTTGCTTTTCAAGAAATTCCCTGACACTGTTGAGGTTTTCAGGCGCGGTTATGATCTCATAGTTCTCTTCTTCAGGAGAGTTCCTGATGTCCTCCGCTCCCGCGTCCAGGGCAGCGGACATCAGGGCGTCTTCGTCAATTGTTTTTTTGTCAACAAGTATGTACCCTTTTTTATCGAATATCCACGCCACGCAGCCGGTCTCACCGATATTTCCGCCCTGTTTGGACATAATATGCCTGAGTTCAGAGATGGTCCGGTTTTTATTGTCAGTTAGAACCTCCAGTATCAGGGCAGCGCCGCCAGGGCCGTAACCCTCGTAAACAGTCTCTTCATAGGACATGCCCGGCAGTTCGCCGGTGCCTTTCATTACGGCCTTTTTGATATTATCAGCCGGCATATTGGCGCCCTTGGCCCTGTCAATGGCAAGCCTTAGCCTGGGATTCATCCCGGGATCGCCCCCGCCCATTTTGGCGGCTACGCTGAGTTCTTTTGATATCCTGGAAAATAGCTTGCCTTTTCTTACATCTACAGTTGCTTTTTTATGTTTGATGGACGCCCATTTTGAATGTCCTGACATTGCTTGAGAAACTTCTCCTTTTAACAAAGATTACCCGCGGATGATCACAGAATAATTATCTGAAGTAATCCGCGTGTTTTTTTAGTGATAATCTACGTATTGTTATAAATTATAAAAAGATTATAAGCAATTAATTAAAGAAAGACAATAACATGCGAGACTTATTCCACCTACGAGGTGGAACAGGAGAAGGGAACAGGACAGGTGGGACATAAAAAAGGCGTCCCGAATTTCGGGACGCCTTTTTTTATGATGAGCTGAATACTGAACCCAATCGAAGTCTTTAGAATGACAGCATCAGGCCGTTTCTGACGGCATAAGCATTATCAGAGGTTTCATTAGCGCCGGGTATTTCATCACCCTGTAAAACTGAGCCTCCGCCAGGAATTGGACAGCTTGTGCTTGAACATACCTGAGGATAATCATACGCGTCGCCAGTAAAGAGATATCCGCCCTCAACATAATAGACGAGATTTTTCTCGATCTGGTATTCGATCTTCGCGTCGATCTCTGTTCCGAGCTTTTTGGAAGTATTTAAAGTTCCGTCGCTGTTCAGCGCACCGCCTATAGCAACGGCCTTTGCCGCGCGCAGGAAGTAAAGATCAGTGGAAACACTGATGTCGGAAGTCGCCTTTGCGGACGCGCCCAAGTTAAGATACCAGGTGTTGGTAAGGCCGGTGCCTTTTGCGCCGGCTGCGCTGGCTGTCCTGTACTCATAAACATAGGTGTAGTGCTGGCTGCCGCCGAGTGAGGTAACGAAGCCTTCGAACTTCTCCCCGCTAGGATCCGTCGCAGCCGCAGGAGAATAATCAACTTTGTCACCGCTGCCATATGCGGCTTCCGCGTTAAGCGCGTATGTGTCGTTAAGGTCAAGGTCTGCGCCGATAAGCCACGCGTAACCGCTGAACTCTCTGTCAGCAGGATTACCAGATAAATCGACGCGGTTCAGCTTTGCCTTGCCCTTCTGGAGCTCAACGTCTGCCTTTAATGAAAGGTTGTCCATAGGCTGGGCATTGGCACGTACGCCGAAGTTCCAGAAGTGAAGACCCTCTGTGTCAGAACCGGCTATTCCAAGGCCGGAGCTATAGTCCTGATCATCCAGAAAAGTTATGTCACCGGAGATCGAGATCTTGTCGCCCGGTAAGCTGGCCATCAGAACATAAGCGGTTGCGTCATCAGCCTCTGCGTTTGTAGGACCGCCGCAACTAGAGCAGATGCCTGAACCCGCCGCAGAATTACCCTCTGAAAGTTTTATGGTTGTGAATGCCATCTCGCCGTCTGTTCCTGGTATCTCGGACCATACTAAAATAGCGTCATCGCCAAACTTGGTGTGGTCAAAGAACAGGCCTTCGCCGAGACCGAGAAGCATATGACCTGCCTTGACGCCTGTAAGCATGCCGAGCGCTTCACCCTGATGGGCGATGTATGCCTGACGGATCCTGAGGTCGCCTCTCTTGGCGTTACCGTTCTGGTAAAATCCAGTTGCACCGGTTTCTGAAGGACCGCCAAACCAGGATGCTGTATTGGCACCCCATGTGTAGGTGTCTGCGGTGTCTGAATCTTTCCACCACCAGTCATCAAAATTGCCATTTTCAAGCTCGATAAAGCCATAGGTGTTTTTGCTTGTCTGGGCCTTAAGGCTGATCCTCACCCTTGAGTCCATTGCGGCTGACCTGTCACTGTGGTCGTCGTTTTGGTCAGCGGTGTTGTTTTTTAGTTCACCTCTTACCCTGATTGACCCGCCAAGTGTGATCAGGACGCCGTCATTTGAAGCTACGCCCGGCTCATACTCGGTCTGGGCTGACTGGTGTAGAGCAAAAGCTGAAACGCTCAGACCAAGAACGAGCAGCATGCTTAAAATTACTACTAAAGACTTTTTCATCAACTAACCTCCTTTTTTCGATTATTATTTGTTAAAGTCGATTTATATTGAAGCCCCTCCCCATACTTCAGTCTCGGGGCAAGAACTTTTTTTCTCACTTCTCTATTTGTGTCCCACCTCCTTTTAATAAATTTTCGAACATCATCAACCGTTGTATCAGTTATATGCTAACCAGTATACAGTAGTTACGGTAATACTAATTGCAAGATATATAACATCTGTGGCTGTGTTTGTCAAGAGAAATATTCATAGGAAATACAAATATATGTATTGTCTCTGAGCTATTCCTCTCAGTCCGCATTGCGTCTAAATGACAAAGAACATATTTCCAGCCCCGTGCAGAGAACTGACCGCTGATATAATAAGCAATAAACGGGCCAGAACAGCCAAACAAGCATCGTGCTTTAAATTTAATCTTTAAAATCAAGGAGTTGAAGTGATTGGCCTTTGATCATTAATTATGAATTGTCAATTATGAATTGTGGTTTTTATACCATAGTATGTGAAGCAAAAAAAACTCAGCCTGATCAAGCGCATGCCAGTCTTTAAAATCACTGCTTATATAAAACAGCTTGATACAAACCATATCAAATGATATGATATGGTTATAATAAATACAGCCTGGGTTCAAACAATCACACTAGTCTGTACCGGATTTTGAGGTTATAAAAAAATGGCAACATCAACAAAAGACTATTATGAGATGCTCGGGGTAAATAAAGGGACCTCGCAGGATGATATAAAAAAGGCCTTCAGAAGGCTCGCGCGCAAATGCCACCCTGATCTTAATCCGGGGGACAAATCAGCTGAGCAGAAGTTTAAGGACATCAACGAGGCATATGAGGTCCTTGGAGACCCGAAAAAAAGAGCTGACTACGACCAGTTCGGCAAAACACCGTTTGAAGCCGGTAAAGGATTTGCCGATACGGCTCGATTCCGGGAGGGGTTTGCTACAGGCTCTGGTTTTGATTTTGGCGGTACTGAAGATATATTTTCAGACCTGTTCAGCGGCTTTGGGCAGGAAGAGGTCTCATTAAGAGGCAATGACCTGCGGACAAGCCTGGGCATTACGCTTGAAGAGGCTTACAGGGGAGTAACAAAGCCGATCATATTAACGCGGGAAGCGCCCTGTAAGACATGCGGGGGCAGCGGAGCAGAGTCTACACGGTCCTGTACCACCTGTAAAGGAGCCGGGGTATTACAGCAGAAGAGGGGTTTTTTCAGCATGCGCCAGACCTGTCCGGCATGTAAAGGCAGGGGTAAAACAGTAACAAAGGCATGCGGCGCGTGCAGGGGAAACGGAAGCACTGTGGTTACTGAGAAAATAAAGGTAAAGATCCCTGCCGGCGCTGACACAGGCAGCAGGGTAAAGCTCAGGGGCATGGGCGGCGCGGGGGCCAGGGGCGGACCGTCGGGAGACATGTATATAGATCTGACTGTCAGACCTCATCCCACGTTCAAAAGGGACGGAAGGGATGTCTATGTGGAGGTCCCTGTTACTGTTGGAGAGGCCACCATTGGAGGCAAGATAAGTGTTCCAACGCTTGACGGCAATGTTTCAATGACCCTGCCGCCCGGTACTGACAGCGGAAAGAAGTTCAGACTAAAAGGCAGGGGGATCCCTAATATAAGGACAGTAAGGACAGGGGCCAGGGGAAATGAGTTTGTTGTCATAAAGATCATTGTGCCAAAGACGGTCTCCGCAAAGACAAAAGAGGCGCTTCAGGAAGTGGAAAAGGCGTATAAAGATAAGAAAGCAGCAAGTAGCAAGTAGAGAGCAAAAAAAGCTGCTTGAAAATCATTTGTAATTTTTTAGAGAGGATAACATGGAAGATAAGCGGCGGCCGTTATTTATGATCAGCGTGGTATGCGGGATGTTTGATATTCATCCGCAGACCCTGAGGATATACGAAAAGGAGGGCCTCCTCCATCCGCAGAGAGTGGGCCGTTCGCGTATGTATTCGCAGGAGGACCTGGAGCGTATAAGGATGATACTTAACCTTACCAGGGATTTCGGCGTCAACAGGTCAGGAGTGGACATAATCCTTAGAATGAGGCATAAACTGGAGACCCTGCATAGGGAGATGGAAGAGATGATGGGATATCTTGAGAACGATATAAGAAAAGAATTTGAAGAAAGAATAAAAGAGGCTTATGAAGAGGAGGAGTAAAAGAAAATTCAAAATTTAAAATTAAAAATGCAAAATTAAGGATTTTTTAATTTAGTTAAAGAACCGCTCGAGAAGAATACCATATGCATTCTGTAAAAGAGGGGAGGTAAGCGTGAGACAGGACAAATTTACGGTTAAAAGCCAGGAAGCCATAGAAAGGGCCCAGCAGTTTGCCCAGAGAAAAGGCAACCAGCAGGTTGATGTAGAGCATCTTCTTCATGTGCTGATCGAGGAGGGTATTGCCCTTGAGATAATAAAGATGCTCGGTGAGGATGTAAAGGAATTAAGAGCGGAGGTAGAGGCTGAAATAGAAAAACTCCCCAAGGTCCTGGGCCCCTCGCCTGCCGGGCAGATATATATTACCCAGGCCCTTAAGGATGTGTTTGACAGGGCCTTTGCAGAGGCAGAACATCTTAAGGACGACTTTGTCAGCGTTGAGCATCTGCTTCTGGGCATTGTCAAAACAAAAAATAAGTGCGGGAAGGTCCTGAAAAAGTTCGGGATTACCGGCGACACGGTATTGTCGGCAATGAAAGAGATAAGAGGAGCACAGCGCGTGACCGACCCTGCGCCTGAGGATAAATACCAGGCCCTTAAGAAGTATGCCAGGGACCTGACAGACCTCGCGAAAAAAGGAAAGCTCGATCCTGTGATAGGAAGGGATGAGGAAATAAGAAGGATAATACAGGTGCTTTCACGCAGGACAAAGAACAATCCCGTTATCATCGGCGAGCCCGGCGTCGGTAAAACAGCCCTTGCGGAAGGGCTCGCGCAGAGGATAACCTCAGGGGATGTCCCTCAGGGCCTTAAGGACAAGCGGGTCGTTGCGCTTGACATGGGAGCGCTTGTGGCAGGCGCGAAGTTCAGGGGTGAGTTCGAGGACAGACTTAAAGCGGTATTAAAGGAGATAGAAGAAGCTGAGGGCAAGGTCATACTTTTTATTGACGAGCTTCACACCGTTGTCGGCGCCGGAGCGGCTGAAGGGGCCATTGACGCGTCCAATATGCTTAAACCCGCGCTTGCAAGAGGGGACCTGCGATGCGTTGGAGCAACTACCCTTTCAGAATACAGAAAGTACATTGAAAAAGACGCCGCGCTCGAACGGAGGTTCCAGCCCATTTATTTGCAGGAGCCGAATGTAGAAGACACTATATCAATACTCAGGGGACTGAAAGAACGCTACGAGGTGCATCACGGGGTGCGGATAAAAGACGCGGCGCTTGTAGCGGCCGCGTCTTTAAGCCACCGGTATATATCCGACAGGTTTTTGCCTGACAAGGCCATTGACCTTATTGATGAAGCGGCATCCAGGCTGAAAATGGAAATAGACAGCATGCCGGCCGAGCTTGATGAACTTGAAAGAAAGCTGAGACAGCTTGAGATCGAAAAACAGGCAGTCATGAAGGAAAAGGACGCCGCTTCAAAGGAAAGGCTTGGACGCATTAAAAAAGAGATCGCTGATCTGACTGAGAAACGGAACCTGCTCAAGACCCGGTGGATGAGGGAAAAAGAGGCGATAGACAGGATAAGCTCGGTCAAGGAAGAGATCGAAAACGTAAAACTTGAGGCTGAAAAGGCTGAAAGAGACGGCGACCTTAACAGGGCCGCCGAGCTGAAGTACGGCACGCTCCTTGCCCTCCAGAAGACCTTTGAAGAGGAGAACAAAAAGCTCCAGGAGCATCAGGGAAAGGGCAGGATGCTTAAGGAGGAAGTCGACGAAGAAGATATTGCCGGGATCGTGGCAAAGTGGACCGGTATCCCTGTAAGCAGGATGCTTGAAGGCGAGATAGAAAAACTCCTGAAGATGGAAGACAGGCTGAAACTCCGCGTGATCGGACAGGATGACGCCATAAAAGTTGTTTCAGACGCCGTAAGAAGGGCAAGGGCGGGCATACAGGACCCTGACAGGCCGATCGGCTCTTTTATGTTCCTCGGCCCTACCGGTGTGGGGAAAACAGAGCTTGCCAGGGCGCTTGCTGAATTCCTGTTCGATGACGAGACCGCCATGACAAGGATCGACATGTCAGAGTATCAGGAGCGCCATACGGTTTCAAGGCTGATAGGAGCGCCTCCGGGTTATGTGGGTTATGAAGAGGGGGGCCAGCTGACCGAGGCAATAAGGAGAAGGCCTTATGCCGTAATACTTTTTGATGAGATCGAAAAGGCGCATCCTGAGGTCTTTAATGTTCTTCTGCAGCTTCTTGATGACGGAAGGCTTACGGACGGGCACGGAAGAACGGTTGATTTCAGGAATACCGTGGTCATTATGACCTCGAACATCGGGAGCCGGCATATTCAGGAGATGCTTACCGAATGGAGCGATGAAGAGCAGATACGCAGGGGGGTCATGGAAGAGATGAAAAAATCATTTAAGCCTGAGTTCCTGAACAGGTTGGATGAGATAATAATATTTCATGCTCTAAACAGGGACCTGCTGATAAAAATAGTTGACATCCAGCTTAACAGGATGAAGAAATACCTGGAGGAAAGGCGCGTTGACATAGTGCTGACCGAAAGCGCAAAGGCCTATCTTGCCGAGGCGGGTTATGACCCTGTTTACGGGGCCAGACCCCTTAAAAGGGCAATACAAAAAGAGATCCTGAACCCCCTTGCTACAAAACTGCTTGACGCGACGTTTAAAGAAGGAGACGCCATTGAGGTGGATGTTGAAAAAAACAGGATCGTGTTCAAAAAAGCCCCGGATAAAACTGTGGCATGATGACGGCAACGCTGCCGAAGCGTGAAGAAGCCGGATCAAAAGAAATAACACTGAAGATATAGTAACCATCCTAAAAAGGGGAGGGTTACCCTCCCCTTTTTAGTTTTTATCTTTCAGCAGTTCAATGGAAGTTCTCACAAATATCCTGCTGTCGTTTAAAATGCGTTTCACAAGGCTGCTGTCTGTGCTCACAGGTCCCGCGGCGTCATTGCCGAGCGGAAAAACACGCGGGGTATCATTCATAAAATCGGTTTTGATGTACAGGCCGTCCCGGATAATATGAAAAGTCAACCTGTCTTTTGATATGAGAAATCGTGTATCAGTTTCTGAGATGAGGCTTTTCCCAAAACCTTCAAAAGGCGCTTTAACCCCGATAAGCTCCATCAGCGTGGGCATCAGATCAAGCTGAGATCCCAGCACAGCGGATCTGCCGGGACTGACCAGTCCGGGCGCGTATATAAGCAGAGGGATATGGAATCTCCTGTAAACCTCGGGTTCCAGGAAATCATCAGGCAGGCCGGTATCCGCGGTGATCACAAATACGGTATTTCTGAAATATTCGGAATTTCCGGCTTTTTCCATGAACCGGCCAAGCGCCCAGTCCGAATACATAAAGGCAAGCTGCTCTTTTGGAATATCCGGAGCGGATTCTGTATAGTGCTCAGGCAGCATAAAAGGACTGTGATTGCTCAGAGTAAGAACCACACCCAGGAAACGCCGGCCGTTCCGGGCGTATTCGGTAAAGGTCTTGTGGGCATGGTCGAATATCACCTCGTCAGGCACTGTCCAGGTCAACCCTTTTTTCTCTGATTCAGTAAATATGTTGAAGTCAGTAAAACCGACCAGCCTGTCAAAACCGTGCTTGCGCATGAACCCTTCCTGGTTGTCAAACCCGATGCGCCCGCCTGTTACATAATAGGTTTCGTAGCCTTTGTCCTTTAACATATCCGCGATTGACGAGAATTGTTTATGCCTGTAGGCTATGGAGCGCATAAACGATTCGCCGGGCAGATAATCAGGATATGACATTAACAGGGCGGGCAGGCCCATGTTGGTGCGCGTTCCGTTGGCGTAGAAATTTGTGAACAGCAGACCGCCTTCAGCCAGACGGTCAAAATCGGGGGTCAGGGACCTTGAGGCGCCCAGGGCGCCTATGTAGTTCGCGCTGAAACTTTCCATGATAATAACAACAATATTATATGGCTTGAAGGATGTGTCTCCAGACAGTTCACGCACGATAGAGTCCCCATTATCCAGGAAACCAAAAGCCTTGCTGGCCGTAAGCTCTCTGACCTTGTGAATTCCCTGTTCCCGGCTCCCTTTACCAAGGGCGTTCACCCCTTGTGTCTGTTGTTTCTTAATGTGACAGTATGAATAGTACAGGACATAAGGTCCGTTCAGGGCAAGTTCATTGAGCTTTTGATGCCGTGAAAAATAGGCATTTCCCCAGCGCAGGGTGGTAAACCCGTAAAGACCCGCCGCAAGAATGATCAGGATCAATACCAGCGGGCCCAGGACCTTTGCAGGCACAGACGGACTGCTTTTGCGCTCGGTGACAGCCCTTGTTGCCCGGTGAACAAGCCATGCCAGAGCGCCGGTTATGAGAAGCCACATAAACACGTATAGCGGCAGGTTAAAGCCTGAAACCATAACCTCAAAACTGTCCTGAAGGTCGTTAAGGTAAGACAGGTCCGCGATGTAAAAACGGGTGCCCATTGTCCTCATGTTCTCGACATCAAGAAGCAAAGAGAAAGAACAAAGGGACAGTACGATTACCATGATAGTTGAAATAGTACGTCTTGTTAATTTAGAGTCCTCCGCGCCAAACCAGGGCACGTGTGCCGCGACAATAACAGGGACCAGGACATACATCAAAACGTTTATGTCGTATCTGAGGCCGATAAAGAACGCCTGCAGGACCTCGGCAACGGGCAAAGACAGGGGATCTTTAAAGGCTACGAAAAGCGTGACCAGCCGGAAGAACATAAAAAGCCCCAGTGATAACAGGGCCAGTTTGAGGCTGTATTTCGTGTTTTGAGTCAACATTTGATCAATCGTCGTTAAAATCGTGTTCCAGGGGCAGATAAGTGTACGGTATCTGGTAATAGTTTAAAAATCTTGAAGTTTTCTTGAAAGACAGGTCATTAGCGATCTTGGATATATTAAGTCCGACCGCCACATAAATGTTTCTGCTTCTGTCGCTTACAGGACCTGTTTCCCACTTGTATCCCCTTGTATAATAGCCCAGCTGGAGTTCCAGATATTTCAGGTATTTGTTTTTTACGAAATCAAATCCGTCCAGTTTTACCGCTACAAGGAATTTCATTCCGTCATAATCCGTTGTAAAATCTATCTTTTCTTTTTTTATAAGTCCTTCTGACGGGAAGTATTCAAGCCTGAAATCGATCTTGTTCGCAAGCTTCGGATATCTGTATGTCAGATATCCCATGGTACTGCCAACGGTGTTCATGATCATGTCCTCATAAGAGAACCCGTATTTGCTGATCGCGTCTCCCAGTTCCATCAGACCCTGCAGAGTGAACGTTGAAATCGCCCCCCACTTGGCAGCCTCGGCGGTCTCGTACCCCCATGATTCATAAACATAAGAAAGCAGATGCGTTGCCGCGTACGTGGCGTAGAAATGTCCCGTCTTGTCCGCGCCGCCGCGATAAGCCTCTTCATCGAACCACAGCTCTGTTTTTCCATGAGGGCTGTACTTTCCGTAATTCCAGAAGGCAACGCCCCAGAGGAATGTTCCTGTTGCTACCGCCGCATTGAGGGTTATGAGCTTTTGCTCTTTTGTGAAATTTTCAAATGGGCTGAATGCAAAGGACCTCTCCGCGGATAAAACTGTTGTCAAAAAGATAACAACTGATGCGGCGATTGTCTTTTTTAAAAATCCAACTCTCATTACATTTATTACGGGCAGAAAAAATCGAGCAACAGGCGATCATACATAAAAAGCCGGAGTTAAGCAAAACGAACCGGAAGAAGAAAACGCCGAATAAGAACCAAAATAGTTTAACAGGGTTTATAAAATTAAGCAACGAACCGGCGCCGCGAGGTTAAGTGCTGCCGGACGGATTATTTTGACATCTTTCAGACCCTGATGCTAACTTAGGTCCATGGATACAAGACAAAAAATAAGCCAGCTTGTGATCGCGAGACTTGACGGCGGGGATATTCAAAAGAAGTTTAAATATTATCGTTCTCTGACAAGGCAGGGGATCGGAGGGTTCATTGTCTTTGGAGGAGGATTAAAAGAGGTCAGCAGAGGGATAAAAAGACTTCAGGGCGACGCCGGGATCCCTCTTTTTATTGCCTCTGACCTTGAGCAGGGGCTCGGCCAGCAAATACAGGGGGGAACACTGTTTCCCCCTGCCATGGCTGTCGGCAGGGCCATTAACAGCAAAAGACGAGACGATATCAGGCTGCTGAGGAGATCTGTCCGTATTATGGCGGATGAGATAATAGCCGCCGGGTTTAATGTTGTTTTTTCTCCTGTCCTTGATGTAAATACAAATCCCAAAAATCCCATAATATGCACAAGGGCTTATTCAGATGACCCGGAAGAGGTTGCCTGGTTCGGGAAAGAACTGATAAAAGGCTTTCAGTCCAGGGGGCTTATCGCGTGCGCAAAACATTTTCCCGGCCATGGTGATACAGAAAGAGACTCGCACCGGGAACTGCCCGTTGTGAAAGCCGGCATAAAGCGGCTGCGTAATGTTGAGCTGCGGCCTTTTGCCGCTGCCGTCAAGGCAGGGGTCACGATGGTAATGGTCGGTCACCTGAAGGTTCCGGCGCTTGATCCAAAGCTCCCTTCAACCTTTTCACGCAAAATTATCCAGAGACTTCTAAGGGACCAGATGGGATTTAAGGGTCTGGTGATAACTGACGCGATGAACATGCACGCGGTCAGTCGGTACGACCCGATTCCGGGCGGAAAAAGACAGGAAAAAGAAAGAAGCGCGTGCTTAAACGCCCTGAAGGCGGGAGCGAATATACTCCTGCATCCCCGGGACCCGGAAGAAGTGATCGACTTCCTGTACTCTCATCAGGACAGGATAATGCCTGAGGTCAACAGGTCGCTTCAGAGGGTCCTGAGAATAAAGAAAAAGATTGTTAATACATTGCCTTTAAGCGCGGGGATCAGGCGGATCGGACAGAGATCACACCGGGAAACAGCATTTGAGATGACAGAAAGGTCGATCAATACTGATAATGAAATCCTTGCGATAAATAAAATCTTCCGGGCCGTTATCCTTATTATTGACGATGATGATTCAAGGGCAGGAAAGCGTTTTGCAGAGACTATCAGGGACCACTATCCCGGCGTAAAAAAGTTATATGTTGATAATAAACGCCCGGCAGATGCCGGAAAGATCCTGGATAAAGTTAAAGACAGGCTACTTATAGCAGGGGTTTTTTCAAAGATCTCCGCGTGGAAGGGCAGAAGCGGTTTAAGCGTAAAGCTGAGATCTGTGCTGAAAAAGGCGGTGAGAACATCAGGATATTCCGTGGTAGCGGGTTTTTGCTGTCCACATGTACTGCGTGACATAAAAGCGGATGTGGTTATCAGGGCTTATTCCGGCTCAGAACAGGCTCAGGAGGCTGTTGGAAAGGTCATTTGTGACCCAGAATAAAACTGTCAATTGCCCTTGCCGCGCGTTTTCCCACGCCCATCGCGCTTATAACCGTGGCAGCTCCTGTTGTGATATCGCCTCCGGCAAAGATCCTTTTTAAGTTGGTCCTTCCGTTTTTGTCGGCAACAATGTAGCCGTCTCCCCAGAGTTTGAGTTTTTTAACAGAGCGTACCAGCAGGGGGTTGGACCGCTGGCCGACAGCAACTATCACCTGGTCAGCCCTGATGGAAAACTCTTTTCCCGTGGGCACTGGTTTTTTTCTGCCAGAGGCGTCGGGTTCGCCCAGTTTCATTTTTTCGCACCTTATTGTCCGTGCCCAGCCCTTGCTGTCTCCGATTATCTCTCTGGGATCAGATAAGAAATGAAACTGAATGCCTTCTTCCTTCGCGTTTTCGATCTCTTCATGTCTTGAAGGCATCTCTTTCCCGGTCCTGCGGTAGACTATATATACTTTTTCAGCACCCAGCCGTAAGGCGGTCCTCGCGGAGTCCATCGCGACATTTCCCGCGCCGATAACAGCGACCCTGCGGGCCTTTTTTACGGGCGTGTCATATTCAGGAAAACGATGCGCGTTCATCAGGTTCACCCGGGTAAGGAACTCCGAAGCAAAATAAACGTTATTCAGATTTTCCCCCGGGATGCCCAGATACCTTGGCGAGCCCGCGCCAACGCCGATAAAAACAGCCTTAAAACCTTCCCTGAACAGTTCATTCACGGTCTGTGTTCTGCCGATCACCCAGTTGACCCTGATCTTTACTCCAAGGCTTTTGACATAATCGATCTCTCTCCGGATGATCTTTTTAGGCAGTCTGAATTCAGGTATTCCGTAGATAAGCACCCCGCCCGGCTCATGAAGGGCCTCAAAGACCGTTGTGTCATAGCCCAGCCTGGCAAGGTCCGCGGCCACTGTAAGCCCCGCGGGCCCTGAGCCAATAACCGCGACCTTATGGCCGTTCGGAGCTTTTACTTTTGGGGTCTGCATCTCTCCCGCCAATATCTCGTAATCAGCGACAAAACGCTCGAGGTCGCCTATTGAAACGGGCCGGGCCCTTTTACCTTTTACGCACTTGCCCTGGCACTGGTTTTCCTGCGGGCAGACCCGTCCGCATATGGAGGGGAGGTTGTTATACTGCCTGATCGTTCTCAGTCCGCCAAGATAGTCTTTTTCTTTCACAAAAGAAATGAACCTGGGGATATCGATCTCAACAGGACAGCCGTCAACACACCTGGGGTTTTTGCACTGCAGGCACAGTTCAGCCTCTTTCAGGGCCTGTTTTTCCGTAAGCCCGAGGGCCACCTCTTTAAAATCATTTATTCTTTTTGAAGGGTTCCTGTGACGCATAATCTCTAAAAAAGTAGAGGGTAGCAAGTAGAGAGTAGAGAGGAAAAACAGATCTCGCTACTTGCTACTCGTTGCTCGCTACTTATTTTTTTTGGCGTTTACGTTTAAATAATTTATACGCTGTTTCTTCCTCTTTTTTGTAAAAGCCCAACCGGTTTTCAAGTTCCTTAAAATCCACCTCATGACCGTTAAATTCCGGGCCTTCAATGCAGGCGAACCTGGTTTTTCCCGCGATATTTACCCTGCAGGAGCCGCACATTCCTGTGCCCTCGACCATAAGGGGGTTTAGGCTTACGAGGGTCTTTATAGCGTGCGGCCTTGTGAGCTCTGATACCGCCTGCATCATCCTCACAGGACCGACAGCGACCACAAGCGCGACAGGTTTATTGCTGATAACCTCTTTAAGGGTATCTGTGACCAGCCCTTTTCTGCCATAACTGCCGTCATCTGTCGTGATATAAAGATCGTCAGAGAATTTTTTGAATCTGTCCTCCCATATAAGAAAATCTCTTGACCGCGCCCCCATTATCACTGAAATACTGTTCTTTGCCTTTTTCAGCGCCCGGATAACCGGATAGAGCGTGGCTCCGCCTATTCCTCCGGCAACCAAAACACAGCGGCCATACCTGGCTATCGGGGTCGCGTGGCCAAGCGGTCCGGCTATATCCAGGATCCTGTCACCCGGCTTAAGCGTACCCAGAGACTCTGTTGTCTTGCCCACTTTTTGAAAAAGTATGGTAATGGTCCCGTTCTTTTTGCTGGAATCCGCGATGGTCAGAGGAATTCTCTCGCCTTTCTCATTCAGACGCAATACTACAAAGTTTCCGACCTTTGCGTTTCGCGCGATAAAAGGGGCGTCAATTACCATCATCTCGACTTTCGGCGCAAGTATCTTTTTCTTAAGAATTTTAAACATCAGTTTTTATAATCTCCGTTTAAAAGGACAGGAACGACGAAAATAAAAATTATCACGCTATTTTAAACAATTCAGCATGCAAAATGCACATCCGTACGTGATCAATAATCTCTGCTGCCGTGAGCAAGGGTTATTACATAGATATTTTCTGCCCCTGTTTTTTTTAATAATTTCGAGCATTCTCTTACTGTCGCGCCTGTCGTGAACACATCGTCCACAAGCAGAATATCTTTTCCCCGCACGGTTTCCCCGCGCGTTATCTCAAACGCGTTCTTTATGTTCTTTCTTCTCTGTTTCGCGCTCAATCCGACCTGCGGAGCGGTATCCCTGACCTTAATGAGGCAATCGAGAATTAAAGTTGTTCCTGTACTACCGGCAAGGTGTTTTGCGAAAATTGCCGACTGGTTGAACTCCCTCTGCCGAAGCCTTGTTTTATAAAGAGGAACAGGAATGACAGCGTCTAAAACAGGTGTTTGCATGTCAAGCATCATATCAGCCAGGGCAGCAGACAGCCTTTTGACCCCGCGATACTTAAGCAGGTTAATGGCCTGCCTGAGGGCTCCTTCGTAAAGCCCGAAACTGCTTGCCCGTTCAAATGAGGGTTCATCTTCGATGCAGCCTTTGCATATAATTGATACATCCGAGACCAGGGGTCTTCCGCATCTTTGGCATACAGGCCCCGTATATGGAAGTATGGATTGCCAGCACTCCCGGCATATGGGAGCTGTCCTGTGATCAAGCGAAGGTTTTTCGCATACAGGACAATGTTCAGGAAAGAATATTCTTAGAAATCTGTTAAACATATAACGCAGACAATCACTGATTAATTACAGATGATCACAGATATCTTTTTTATCAGCGCTAATCTGTGTGTATTATAAGGCTCTTACCTGTCATCTCATCAGGCCGGGCTATGTTCATAAGGTCAAGAACCGTTGGCGCTATATCCGCAAGTATGCCGTTGTCGCGAAGTACGGCCCCTTTTCTGATAAGTATAAAAGGGACAAGGTTTAATGTATGCGCTGTGTGAGGGCCGGCGCTCTCCATCATTTCTTCGCAATTCCCGTGGTCAGCGGTAATTATTACCGTGCCGCCCAGTTCCCGGACTTTTGGGACGATCTTTTCAAGACACTCATCGATCGTCTCACATGCTTTTATGGCGGCGTCCATAATCCCGGTATGTCCGACCATATCCGGATTGGCAAAATTCAGCAGTATAAAATCATATATGCCCCTGTCAAGCCTTTTTATGGTCTCCTCTGTCACCAGATAGGCGCTCATCTCAGGCTTCAGGTCATAAGTCGGAACATCTGTTGGAGAGGGAACAAGACACCTGTCCTCTCCTTCAAAGGACTTTTCCTCTCCCCCGTTGAAAAAATATGTAACATGCGCGTATTTTTCTGTCTCGGCAATTCTAAGCTGTCTCAACCCGTTATTGCTTATAATCTCGCCAAGGATATTTGTAAGTTTTACAGGAAGGAAGGCAACCGGCAATGTAAATGTCTCGTCATAAAGGGTCATTGTCGCGCAGGAGCTTAGCCGGGGGGATATTCCCCTCTCAAAGAAAGCAAAATCCCTGTCTGTAAGGGCCGCTGTCAGCTCCCTTACCCTGTCTGCCCTGAAATTAAAGAATATTATTGAATCGCCGTCATTGATCTTTCCGGCCGGTCCTGAACCTTCATGAATAACAGTAGGTTTTATGAACTCATCGGTCTCATTGATCGCGTAGCTCTGCCGGACGGCCTCTGATGCTGAACCGGCTGTTTCCCCCTCTCCGGACACTATCGCGTTATACGCCTGTTTTACCCGGTCCCAGCGCTTATCCCTGTCCATTGCCCAGTATCTTCCTGATACCGTGGCGATCCTTACTGTTGGTTTGTTTTGAATAAAAGATTCAAGCTGCGTTATGAAATCAAGACCAGAAGAAGGGGCGGTGTCTCTTCCGTCCATAAAGGCGTGTATAAATATTTTTTTAACTCTATTAACCATAGCCATATCTATCAGCGCGTAGAGATGATCCAGATGGCTGTGCACGCCGCCGTCCGACACAAGACCAAGGAGGTGAAGGGCTTTCTCACCGGCTGAGCTCATGGTATTGACAAGGACGGGGTTTTTGATAAAGTCACCGTTTTTTACCGCCTTATTTATCCTTGTATAATCCTGGCAGACTATCCGTCCGGCGCCCATGTTAAGGTGACCAACTTCAGAATTACCCATTTGACCGGCGGGCAACCCGACTTTCTCGCCAGATGCGTCAAGGGCCGTATGCGGATATTCCTTTAGAAGGGCTGAATAAAACGGGGTGTTTGCTTTTTCTATGGCTGAGATTTCAGGATTTTTGCCTATCCCCCAGCCGTCAAGGACAACGAGAACAAGGGGCTTCATTGCAGAGAATCTACATATTCCAGGTATTTTTGAGGAGGATTTATAATTTCGATACCCATGCCGTTCTTTATAGACTGAAACGGGGTTTTAATGGTTCTTTTGACCACAGCCTGAAGCTTAAGGGTCTCACCTGAGGGGAGGTACAGTTCCACATCGATTGTGATGCCCGGGGGAAGTCCCTTTACTGTTCTGATAAATATGCCTTCCCTGGAAAGGTTACTCGTAATTCCTTTGTAAGTTATACCGCGGGCACTGAACGTTATCTCTAACCGTTTGATTGTTCTCGTAGAACGCCTTTTCCCACTCATGCAAAAGTTTACCAACCTAAGGGAGTTTTGTCAAAAAAGGGAGATCGAGCGGTTTATGGGGTTGTTTAACTGAAAAAGCGCTATATATGATCGCCGTGCGGGAACGCGCGCCGTCTGCTGCCGGTTTACTTTACTATCCTGTTCTTCTCGTCCAGCCTTATAATTATCGGGGAGAATTTTTTTGTTTCTTCTTCGGTATAGTACTCGTAACAAAACACAATGATTATGTCGCCTGTGGCGCCTTTTCTCGCGGCAGGGCCGTTAAGACAGATAACCCCTGAATTTTCCTTCCCGGGTATTACGTACGTTTCGAACCTTTCGCCGTTGTTAAGATTGCTGACCATAACCTGCTCGTAAGCCCTGATCCCGGCTGCTTTCAGCAATGTTTCGTCGATCGTAAGGCTGCCCTCGTAATTGATGTTCGAGTCGGTTACTGTTGCCATGTGTATTTTTGATCTGAGCATGCACCTTAACATATTACCTCCGGCAAGTGAGAAGTAAAAAGTTCTGAAACACTTGTAATTCCTAACTTATAACTCTTAACTCCTATCATTCCATTATCTTCGGTACTCCGTAAAAGTCATTCACCCTGTGAGGGGCATTTTGGAGGGCCTTGTCTTTTGGCAGGGACGGCTTCAGCTCATCTGTCCTGAACACGTTTTTCAGGGGGACGACATGCGCGGTGGGGGCTACATCCGCGGTGTCCAGCTCGTTCAGCTTGTCTATATATTCAATTATGCGCTCTAATTGTTTTGAAAAAAGATTCTTCTCCTCTGTCCCAAGTTCCAGCCTTGCGAGCAGGGCGATATGTTCGATCTGCATTACAGTTCCTCCAGATGGGCGAATTTCAGAGAAAGCCTTTTTACGCCTACGGAAGAGAAGTTTACCATGACCCGCAGATCATCAGTGTCGCCGTAACAGTCCCGTACAACTCCAACGCCCCATTTAGGATGCTTTACCCTTACTCCTGTGATAAACGGAGTTGAATTGAGAACAGCCGCCGACATCTCGGCTGCGATCCGGACGGTATCTCTTTTTTGTCTTTTTTCTATGTAGCGGCAGCATTCACCGGGCAGTTCGCTGAGAAATCTTGACGGTTCCTGTTTTTGTACCGATGAATACAGCCTTCTTTTCTTGGCGGTCGAAAGAATAAGCAGGTCCTGCGCGCGCGTCATACCAACATAGAAAAGCCGGCGCTCTTCCTGAAGCTCGTCAGGGTTTTTAATGGTATGGAAATGGGGCAGCAGGCCGTCCTCAACCCCCGCGATAAATACTACGGGAAACTCGAGGCCTTTTGCGCTATGAAGCGTCATAAGGGAGATGGAGTCATCACCATGGTCCTCATCGGTCGCGCCTGTAAGCGACGTGATATCTATAAACTCCTGCAGGTTCTTGCCTTCGGCGGAAGCGGCGAGCGCCTTGAGATTTTCAGCCTTTTCCTCCCCGATCCACTCGAGGTACCCTGTTTGTTCATAAATCTGCAGCAGGAGCTTCCGCAGGTCGCCGTCTTTCTGGCGCCTGAGATCTTCCATGCTTTTTATAAAATCACCGACCTTTCCCCTCAATGCCGTAGCTGTTCCGTTGCCGCGTGTGGTCTGTTTCATTAGCTCGTACAGTGTCTTGTCTTTTTTCTTTGCCTCGTTCTCCATTCGGGCAATGGAAGTAGCGCCGATCCCCCTGGGCGGACAGCTAAGGATCCTTTTCAGGCTCAGAGAATCGCTTGGATTGTTGATGACCCTGAGATAAGAAATAATGTCCTTTACTTCTTTTCTATGATAAAAGCTGATCCCTCCTATTACACGGTAGGGCAGCCCGTGTTCCAGCATCACGTCTTCCAGGACCCTTGACTGAAAGTTTACCCTGTAAAGAACCGCGAAGTCACCGTATGAGTGTTTGCCCTTAAGATAGAACTCTTTTATGGAGCTTGCGATAAACCTTGCCTCTTCGATCTCATTATTGGTGGTGCAGTAGCATATCTTCTCGCCGTCGCCTCTGTCGCTCCAGAGCTTTTTTGGTTTTCTCGCGGGATTTCTGGTAATTATCTCACTGGCCGCGTTAAGTATATTTTGCGTGGACCTGTAATTCTGCTCAAGCCTTACTACTTTTGCCTTTGGGAAATCCTTTTCAAAGGTAAGCAGGTTCTTGACCTCAGCGCCCCTGAACCTGTAAATGCTCTGGTCGTCATCCCCTACAAAACAGATGTTCCTGAGTTTACCGGCAAGCAGTTTGGAAAGCCTGTGCTGGGCAGTGTTCGTGTCCTGAAATTCATCGACCATTATGTATGGGAATTCCCTGTTATATTTCTCAAGGACCTTCGGATGTTTTTCAAACAGCTTGACCGTATACATTATAAGGTCATCAAAATCAAGGGCATTGTTTTTCTTCAACTCGTCCTGGTATCTCATATAGACCCTCGCGAATTTCTCATCAAAACCATAACTGTCTTCGTCATGAGTTATCATGAGAAACTGTTCCGGTCCGATAAGAGATGCCTTAAGGGATGATATTTTCGATACTATGCCTTTATATAGAGCTTCATGTATCTTGAATTCCTTTAAAATAGAACGGATCAGGCTGCAGGAATTATCCTCATCGTAAATTACAAAATTTTTTTGAAAACCGAGCTTATCGATCTCCCTTCTCAGGATCCTGCTGGACTGGGAATGGAAAGTGCCTATATACGATCCTTTCAGGGCCTTTCCCATAAGGCGCTCTATTCTCTCCTTCATTTCCCGGGCAGCTTTATTGGTAAAGGTCATAGTAAGAATAGAGGCCGGAGATGTTTTGAGCACATCACTCAGATAGGCAAACCTGTGTGTTATTACCCTTGTTTTGCCGCTTCCAGCACCGGCAAGGACCAGAAGGGGTCCCTCGGTATGGATAACAGCCTCTTTCTGCTGGGGATTAAGGTTTTTTAATATGGTGTTCTTGTTCATCAAGTCTTCTTGCAACTAACTGCACCTATAAAAAACAACAAAAGAGGCTATTCAACCCTCTTCTGGTTTTAAACTTCGGCGCTGAGACAACAACATCAGTTGTGCTTTCGGCTTATATATACTTTAACAGATTTTCCATTAAAAATGGTATCGTTGCCTGTTTTTTTGTACTCTGAGACTTTCCCCCGGGTTCTATTCGACAGTAACGCTTTTTGCCAGGTTCCTGGGCTGGTCAATGTCGCAGCCTCTTAGAACCGCCATATGATACGCGAGAAGTTGAAGGGGTACGCTGAAAAGGACAGCGGTAAGATATTGATTTGTCGGAGGAATGAACACGGTATATGGAGTGAGAGACGCAATGCTTTTGTCTCCCTTAACCGCAAGCGCGATCACCTTGCCCTCTCGGCTCCTTATCTCTTCGATGTTGGAGAGTATCTTTTTGTGGATCTTGTCCCTGGATACCAGTACGAGTACAGGCATTTCATCGTCAATAAGAGCTAGGGGGCCGTGTTTCATTTCACCCGCTGGATAACCTTCAGCGTGGATATAGGATATTTCTTTCAGTTTCAGAGCGCCTTCAAGGGCTATCGGGTAATTTATCCCGCGTCCCATATAAAGGAAATCCTTTACCTGGAAGAACCTTTTGGCGAGTTTGACTATGGGGTCACGGAGCTTAAGCGTGGTTTCTACTTTTTCCGGCAGCAATAAAAGGTCGTTCAACAGTGCCCTGGCCGATCCGGCGTCAATGGCTCCCCTGGCTTTTGCCGCTGCCACTGAAAAAAGATATAGAGCTACAAGCTGTGTAACGAATGCCTTTGTGGACGCGACGCCTATTTCAGGCCCTGAGTGAGTGTAAAACACGCTGTCCGCTTCTCTCGATGATGTGCTGCCGACAACATTACAGATGCTGAGGACCTTTGCCCCGCGTTTTTTGGCTTCCCGCTGGGCCCCAAGCGTATCAGCGGTTTCTCCTGACTGGGTAATGACGACTACAAGGCAGTCTCTGGTGATAAGCGGGTTTCTGTAGCGGAACTCTGAAGCAATATCCACCTCACAAGGTATCCCGGCTATATCTTCCAGCATATATTTGCCGGCAAGCGCCGCGTGCCAGGATGTCCCGCAGGCAACGAGAAAGACCTTCTTCAGTTTTTTAAGCTGCCCGGTTGTCGTTGAGAATTCCTTTAGATTTACACCGCCGTTGTCAAGCGAGAACCTTTCCCTGATCGTGTCGGATATCGCCCTGGGCTGTTCATATATTTCCTTTAGCATGAAGTGTTTGTATCCGCCTTTTTCAGCCATTGCGTTGCTCCAGGAGATCTTCTCTCTTTTTTTCTTTAAGGCCCTGCCGCGGGGATCAGAGACCGAGACGCCGTTATGCGTGATCACCGCCGTCTCTCCATTGTCAAGGCTCATCATTTCCCTTGTGTGGCTGAGAAACGCGGGGATGTCGGAGGCAATGAAAAATTCAGAATCGCCCAAACCTATGATAAGAGAGCTGTCTTTTTTTACGGCTATTATCCTGTCCGGTTCGGCTTCACTTATAATGCCGAGGGCATACGAGCCCTTTAAATGTTTCAGCGCTTTATTGGTAGCTGTTTTTATGTCAAGGCCCTTCTGAACATAGCTGCTTATAAGATGACAGATGACCTCGGTATCGGTGTCGGATGTGAAGACATGCCCCTTTTTTTTGAGCCTGTTTTTAAGATCAAGGTAGTTTTCAATGATGCCGTTATGAACAACAACGACCCCGCCCACTTTGTGGGGATGGGCATTTTCTTCAGAGGGCCTTCCATGCGTGGCCCAGCGTGTGTGGCCGATGCCCACCAGGGCATGAAGGTTCTTATCTTTTATCGAGTTTTCCAGCTCTTTTATCTTGCCGGCACAGCGTTTTACCTCTATTCTTTTGTTCCTGAAAAAGGCTATACCCGCTGAGTCATAGCCGCGGTACTCCAGTTTCTTAAGCCCCTCGATAAGGACCGGTATGGCGTTGTGTTTCCCGATATATCCGACTATTCCGCACATAGATCAATAATTCCTTTGCAATTTTCGGTCTCTGTTGTCTACGAGCTATGAGCTATCAGCTATTTTACCCCCGCGGGGTTTCTTTTTTTTATGTTTTATTTTCCCGCCGGACTTCTGAGCCGGTGTCTTTATCCAGTCCATCAGATGTTTCTGGTCAACCCGGCTTATTGCAAGTGTACCGGCTGGAACATCCCTTGTGATGGTCGCACCGGCGGCAATATAAGCACCCCTGCCTATCTTAACAGGGGCTATGAACTGGCTGTCGCTTCCGACAAACACATTGGATTCAATTGTGGTAATGTGTTTCTTTTGCCCGTTATAATTGCATGTGATGGTGCCCGCGCCTATGTTGACGTTGCTGCCTATTACAGCGTCTCCCAGGTAGGTCAGATGCGACGCCCTGGTGCGGTCACCTATGATGGATTTCTTGACCTCAACGAAATTGCCTATTTTCACATTACGCCCTATGCTGCTTTGAGGCCTGAGGTGGGCTGACGGCCCTATACTCGAACCGCTTCCGACCTCGCTGCTCTCGATCAGAGTATTGTCCTTGATAAGAACGCTGTTACCTATGGTACTGTCGCATATTCTGGTCCCAGGGTAAATGACGCAGTCTCTGCCTATTGATGTGGAACCCTCAAGGCAGGTGTTGGGATATATGACAGTGTCCATGCCGATCCTGACCGAGGGATGGACAATTGATGAGGACGGATCAATAAATGTAACGCCCCTCTGCATAAGCCTTGAGACGGTCCGGTTGTTCAGGATCGCGGTTGCTTTATGGAGCTCTGCTCTGTTGTTTATCCCCATGACCTCTTCTGCCGGACAAATATACGCCCTGACCTTTTTGCCGTCCTTTGAGGCAAGCCCTACAATGTCCGTAAGGTAGAACTCGCCAGAGAGTCTGTGTTTTTTCAGTTTATCCAGATACTTCATTATTGAAGGCGCCATTAAATAGGCGCCGCTGTTCAGTTCCCCGCACTTCCTCCGCTGATCTGCTGTGGCATGTTTGTCCTCGACAATGCTGATAACATTGCCCTGCTTGCCGCGCAATACCCTGCCGTAGCCTGACAGTGACCCGTCAGTAAAAGACAGCAGTGACAGGTCATTCCCGCCGCGCTTGTGGCTGTTCAGAAAACCCTTTAATGTAGCGGGTGTAGTGAGAGGAGAATCACCATTAAGGACAATGATCGTGCAGCCCTTTGTGTCTCTCAGCGCCTTTTTTGCTTCCAGTAGCGCATTGCCGGTGCCCAGAAGTTTCTTCTGGGTGACAAAAGACACGGACTTGTCCTTTATCCGGTCTTTAACTTCCCCGGCCCCATTGCCGATCACTATGACAAGCTTTTTGGGTTTTAATTTTTTTACTGTATCTACTGTATGCTGAAGCATGGGCCTGCCCAGAAGTTCATGCAGGACCTTTGGTTTTGCCGAGCGCATCCTCTTTCCTCGGCCCGCGGCCAGGATAACAGCACATAAATTCATTTAGATTCCCTTCCTCTTATTTTTTTCTGTGGGCTTCAAAGAGTATCTCTTCCACCATCTGGCACAGCACATGTCCCAGAGTAATATGGGTCTCCTGTATCCGGGGGGTGCTGCCTGAGGGCACGACGAACGGATAGTCAGCCTTTGCCGCAAGCCTGTCGCCTTTTGCGCCGGTGAATGCGATCACTTTAAGTTTCTTTTTCCTGGCAACGTCCACTGCCTTCAGGACATTGGGTGAGTTTCCGCTTGTGCTGATTGCGAGGACTGCATCGCCTTCCTGGGCCAGGGCCTTCAGCTGTCTCGCAAAGATGTCGGAAAAATCGTAATCATTCGCGATTGACGTCAGAACGGCAACATCTGTGTTCAGGGCAATGGCGGGAAGACCGGGGCGGTCCTTCTTGAACCGGTTAATGAACTCGGCCGCGATGTGAGAGGCGTCAGCGGCGCTTCCACCGTTGCCAAACAGTATGAGCTTGTTCCCCAGGTTGAAAATAGAGGACAAAAGTTTGGACACATCGACCACTGTATCGATATTTTCCCTGATGAACCGTTGTTTTACGGAGACGCTTTCCTCGAACGCCTTAAGGATTTTTTCTTTCATTGGATCCAATCGGAGATGCTTGATTAATCATTGATTTTTTATGGTATTAAATAGGCATAAAATAATCAACGCCCGGTAATAACCATGACAGTCCCAGCACTCCAGGCTTTTTAAGAAATTATCTTCTGGTCATATTAGTGATAACCGCTATGTCCCCCCCCTGTTCTGTCCGCCTTCAGTGTTAATGGATCTCGGTCGCAATACCGATCTCTTTGGAAGGAGGGCCTTCTGTGCCGCTGACCACGGCTGTCACTTTGTAATAGTATTTCTTTGAGGGCGCAGTGTTTTTATCTGTAAAAGCCGGGATAACGCTCTCTCCGATGACAGTAAAGTCCGTGCCTTCTGAGCGGTAGAGCCTGTAAAGCTGTATCTCAGGTTCCCTGATCTCATCCCATGTGAGGACAACGCTTTTCTGGGTGTAGACCGCGGTCAGTCCGGTCGGGGCTTCTGGTAAAACCGTATCCGCTGCCTTTGGCTTTAACGCGACCCGCCCTACTGAAACAAGATTCGAATCATTACCCATCCGGTTGTTCTTATCCATCACGACTATTTTATACACATAGGCCTTGCCGCGTATTGCCTTCTTATCCAGGTATTCAAAGGTCTTGCTGCCGTCTCGCGGGACCAGGTCCAGGGACCGGAAACTGCATTCACAATTTTTCGTTGTCTCTCCTGCCTGCAGTTCTGCCCTGAAAACCACGAAACCCTTGAGGGCTTCAGCCGGAAAGTCTTTTCCAGCAGGCATTCCCCACCTGAGATATTCCTTACCGTTTTTCGTAAAGGTCGTCAGGTTCTTTACAACGCCCACTTCCCTGTACGGCGTGATAGCTACAGGGTCTCCTCTCCTGCCGCAGGAAGCAGCCAGAACAAGGATCAGGACACAGGGGATAAGGATTAATTTATTGCTCATTTCCTTTTCCTGATTTTTTTTATCTGCTGAAGGACTTTTTTCTTTGAGGTCCCGCCGTATGTGTTTTTTCTGTTAACAGAGACGTCTGTTGAAATGCAGTTAAACACATCCTTATTGATCAGTTTTGAGAACCGTTTAAACTCTTTAAGGTCAAGATCGGCCAGGGTCTTGTTTCTGTCCAGGCAGTAACCGGTGATCCCGCCGGTTATCCTGTGGGCTTTTCTGAAAGGCAGTCCTTTGCGCACAAGGTATTCCGCGAGGTCAGTGGCAGTTGAAAAACCTCCTTCAGCGGCTGTTCTCATGGCCGCTTTGTTGAAGCTGATCTTTGGCATCATCTCAGTCAGAACTGACAGGCATGCCCTTACCGTATCAACGGTGTCGAATAACGGCTCCTTATCCTCCTGAAGGTCCCTGTTATAGGCAAGGGGCAGACCTTTCAGCACGACAAAAACAGAAAGCAGGTGGCCTACAACCCTGCCTGTCTTGCCGCGGGTGAGTTCAAGAACGTCGGGGTTTTTTTTCTGAGGCATGATGCTCGAGCCTGTTGAATATGCGTCAGGCAGTTCGATAAAGCCGAACTCCTCACTGTTCCAGAGCACCAGTTCCTCTGAAAGCCTTGAAATATGTGTCATGAGCAGACTGGCTGCCGAGATAAACTCTACAACAAAGTCCCGGTCTGACACAGCATCAATGCTGTTGTTGGATATAGCGGGAAACTTTAACAGCCTTGCGACGTATTTTCTGTCAATAGGCAGGGTAGTGCCTGCAAGTGCGCAAGAACCGAGCGGTAGAACATTTACCCGTTTCAGGCAATCCTCAAATCTGTCCGCATCCCGCGCGAACATCTCAAAATATGCCATAAGGTGGTGGGACAACAGCACAGGCTGGGCCCGCTGAAGATGGGTGTACCCCGGGATAATGATATCAATATGCTTTTCAGCCAGCTTAACAAGCACTGACTGAAAATCTTTAATTAACCGTCTGACCTCCGCTATTTCGTCCCTGAGATAGAGCCTCAGGTCAAGGGCCACCTGGTCGTTGCGGCTTCTTGCGGTATGGAGTTTTCCTCCGGCAGAGCCTATAGCATGGGTAAGGGCCGATTCGATGTTCATGTGGACGTCTTCCATTTCATCGCTGAACCTGAACTGTCCCTTTTGTATTTTTTGTTTCAGCCTGTTGAGGCCGCGAAGGATGGACCGGGCTTCTTTTGCGGAAATGATCTTTTGTTTCCCGAGCATTTTAGCGTGCGCTACGCTTCCCTCAATGTCGTATTCCCAGAGCCGGCTGTCAAAAGCCACGGAGGACGTGAAGGTCTCGACCGTCTTTGTTGTTTTTTCCTTGAATCTTCCCGCCCAGGATTTTGTTGACATATCGAGTAAGAATAAAACTAAAACTTGCCAGGAGTCAAGTGCAGCTTATCCGGGAAAGTGATCCATGATAACAGAGCCTGCAGGTTTAAGATCGATGAACTTTTAGGCTAGTTTGAGAACGCGGGTTGTCGCGGCGTCTCATCCTGCTGCCCGGCGGCAGGTTCCTGGGACTTGAACTCTTCCTCACTTACCTTATGCGGCAGTTTCCTGTTCAGCGGCGACAGGATACCGCGTTTCACTTCAACAACAGAAGGGCTTTTGCATTGAAATTTCTCAATGAGGTACTTTACCGCTTTCTCGGGTCTTAGAACGTCACCGCAGGTGAATATATCAACCGCGGCATATTCATGCTCCGGCCAGGTATGGATACTAAGGTGAGACTCGGCTATTACGACCATACCGCTTATCCCAAAAGGACTGAACTCGTGGAAGGCTGTTTCTACTATTGTGGCGTTTGCTATTTTCGCGGCCGTAATCAGTACGTCCTGAACTTCCTTAAGATTACTGAGGATCTTTGCGTTGCATTCCTTCAGTTCTACCAGCAAATGGGTACCTAACGCATACAATTATCTACCTCCTTTCTTCGCAAGAAAAACTATACTGTTCAAGCACCTTACTTGCGTATGAAAAAATACAGCAAAAAGAGAATTTTGTCAAGCAAAAATTTACGAATTTAGTGTTTTTTTACAACCCCTTATCTTTACAAGGCACACCCGTTATGATAAACTAAAAACAGGCATAAATGAAAGGCAAGCTCTTCTTATTCTTATTGACGGCACTGGCTGCCGGGGTCCTGATCGTTCTGAGCTACAGGGAAAATGTGGTCGAAACATTTCCCTCATATAAAACATCCTCCATGCATGGGTTCCACCTAACCCATAAAGAGCGTGACAAAATCAGATGGGAACTGGCGGCCGAGAAGGCAACATTTCCGGCGGGGAACAAGGAAATCGTCCTGAATGAACTGACCATGAAAATTTATGACAGGCGCGAAGTTACAATAACGGGCGGCAGCGGCCTTTATGAGATCGAGAATAAAAGGCTGACGATCAACAAGCCTCTGGAAATAGACGTCGAAGGGGCCAGGTTAACCACTGATTCGCTTGTATGGGATGGTGAAAAGGGAATAATAACGACCGGGGATGACGTCAGATTTAAAGGTGAGAAGTTCAATATCGAAGGCACTGGCCTCAAGGTAAACGTCAAAGAACAACAGATAAGGATATTTAAGAATGTCAAAGGCACTTTTTATCGCTAAAACCGTTTTGATATCAGGGCTGTTTTTGACGCTTTTCTTCCACTCTATCGCGTATTCCGCGGCTGAGCAGGAAAAACCCATAGTGATAACCTCTCAGACCCTTATCGCGGACAACAGGAGCAATACAGCTGTCTTTGAGGGTGCTGTGGTCGCGAAGACAGAAGGCATAATAATTTATTCGGACAGGATGAAGGTCTTTTATAGTGACTTTCAGGGGAAAATTATAAGAATAAACGTGTCGGGGAACGTAAGGGTCCATAAGGGAGAACGGGCGATCTTCTCACAGGAGGCAAACTATTTCGGAGAGGAAGAAAAGATCGTTTTTACAGGTAAACCCAAGGTTGTTGACGGTGGAAATATGATCATGGGAACAGAGATAACCTATTTCCTGAAGGATGACCGCACCATAGTCAAAGACAGCCGCGTAGTTTTGAAAAAGTCCGGGGAATAGAACATGCACTCTCTTGAAATCCGGGATCTCAAAAAAAGTTATAACGGGAAAAGCATAGTCAAGGATGTGAGCCTGAATATAAGCTCGGGTGAGATCGTTGGCCTGCTGGGACCCAACGGCGCGGGCAAGACAACCACTTTTTATATGATCCTGGGCCTTATACGGCCGGATAGCGGAGTAATATCCCTTGATGATCATAATCTGAACAGCTCGCCGATGTATGTGCGGGCACGCAAAGGCATAGGCTATCTTCCCCAGGAGACCTCGATCTTCAGGAAATTAAGTGTTGAGGATAATATAAAGGCGGTCCTTGAAATAGCGGATATCAAAAAACAGGAAAGCGAAGAAAGGCTCCGGGACATCCTCGAGGAATTCAAGCTGACCCCGCTTGCCCGGAAAAAGGGGTACCAGCTGTCAGGCGGAGAGCGCCGGAAAGTGGAGATAGCGAGGGCTATAGCGGTTGACCCGCTTTTTATCCTGCTTGACGAGCCGTTCGCCGGCATAGACCCCCTGTCTGTCATCGAGCTGAAAAAGACCATAACGCAGCTTAGAGAAAAGAACATCGGCCTGATAATAACCGACCATAATGTCAGGGAAACACTGTCGATAACGGACAGGGCTTACATAATCAACGAGGGGTGTATCTTTGCGCATGGTATCCCGGCTGACCTTATTGCTGATGAACGTGTAAAAAGGACCTATCTCGGAGAAGGATTTAAGCTTTAATGAAAATATCACACAGGCTTGAGCTTAAGCTGTCCCAGAGACTGATACTTACTCCTCAGCTTCAGCTGTCGATCAAACTGCTGCAGCTGCCGCAGCTTGAACTTTCCCAGAAGCTGGACCAGGAGCTCATGGAAAATCCTTTACTTGAGGAGGTTGTGGAAAGAGAGTCTGATGTGAAAGCCGAAACCACTGAAATAGCGAATTCCGAAGAGCAGGTCAGGGAAACCCCCGAAGACGCGGAGGCCCCGCTTGAGAAGATCTTCGGGTTCACAAGTGACGATTATTTTGAGGAAAGGGGCAGTGACGGAAGAGACCTTGGTTACTTTACGGACGGTATCGAAACACCCTCTCCTTTTGAACGAAACAGCAAAAAAATGGACATTTATGAACACGTGCTCTGGCAGCTGCGGCTCTCCCGCATGTCAGACCCGGTCAGGCAAGTGGCAGAGATCGTGATAGGAAACCTGGATGACGACGGCTATCTGCGGGCTTCCAACGAGGAAATAGCCGGACAGGCTGAGGTTGATTTAGAGACAGCAGGAGAAGCTGTTGAACTTATCCGCGGGCTTGACCCTCCCGGGGTGGGCGCGAGGAACCTGCGGGAATGCCTGCTTTTGCAGCTGAAACCACTGAACCTGACTGATACGCTTGTGGAAAAAATCCTCACCGAAGGCTTTGACGAACTCGAGAGAAAGAAATACAAAAAGCTTGCCGCCGGATTCAGGGTCTCTCTTGATGATATCCTGACAGCCGTCAGCATTATCGAGGGGCTTGAACCAAGACCCGGCAGGAACTATTCACGGGATGAGGTTATCCATATAATACCGGATGTTTATGTCGAAGAGGTAGAAGGAAAGTTCAACATCATATTGAACGACGAAGGTATTCCCAGGCTCAGACTGTCAAATTATTACCGGAAACTTTTAGCGAACAAAAAGAACCTGGGAGAAAAAGAAAAGGAGTTCCTGGAGGAAAAGCTGCGCTCTGCGGTATGGCTGCTCAAGAGCCTTGACCAGCGCAAAAAGACGATCTACCGTGTGACTGACAGCATCCTCAAGTTCCAGGAGGAGTTCTTCAGTAAAGGGCTTAACTATCTTAAGCCGCTGAACCTCAAGGACATAGCTTTGGACCTCGGTATGCATGAAAGTACCATAAGCAGGGTAACGTCCAATAAATATCTGCAGTGCCCGCGCGGTCTTTTTAATTTCAGGTTCTTTCTGAGCAGCGGGGTTCACGCCGAAGGCGGAGATATTTCATCGGCAACAGTAAAGGAGATCATGAAACGGATGATCTCAGGGGAAGACCCGAAATCTCCGTTAAATGACCAGCAGATCGTTGAAACGCTCGGCAAAAGTGATATTAAGATCGCACGCAGGACCGTGGCAAAGTACAGAGATGAATTAAAAATACCATCTCACAGCAGGCGGAAAAAATGGACTTAAAAGCAAACCCCGGTACAAGTCGACCGGCTCCCGATGCGGGTCTACACTGAGGGTCGCTTCGACTTCGCGAGACTCGCTTCGAGCCAGGGGGCTTTGTAGCGGGGTAAAGGAGGAATGGATGAACATAATCATTACCGGAAGACGCCTGGAACTGACCGACAACTTAAAGGAATATGCGGAGGAGAAAATACAAAAATTCAAAAAATATTTTAATAATATTACCGACGCGACAGTTACCCTCAGCGTGGAAAAATACAGGCACAAGGCAGAGGTCCTCTTAAGGGGCAATGGTTTGACGATCCAGGCGGAAAGCGTTACAGGGGAGATGTATTCCTCTCTTGATGAAGCCGCGGAAAAGCTTGAAAGACAGGTCAGGAAACATAAAGATAAAGGGACCTCTTACAGAAAAGGCGAGGAAAAGATCCAGTCGGCTGCCGGAGCGGAGGAGCCCGCGCCGGCGATCATAAAAAAGAAAGCCCTTGACGTGAAGCCCATGAGCCCTGAAGAGGCGGCAATGCAGATGGAGCTTCTGGACAAGAATTTCTTTGTATTTACCAATGCGTCTTCCGGAGGCATTAACGTATTGTATAGAAGGAGCGATGGAAACCTGGGCCTCATTGAACCGGCGAGATGAAGTCCTATGGTAAAAGGCGGCTTCCCGTAATCATACTCACGGGGCTTTCAGGGGCAGGTAAGACGGTTGTTCTCAACGCCCTTGAGGACAGCAGTTATTTCTGCGTGGATAATATACCCGCGTCGCTGATAAAGACCTTTATTCATCTCTGTCAGAAAACACCTGATATATCAAGGATTGCCATTGGCATTGATGTCAGGGAAAGAAAATTCTATGCCGAATTTGCTGACACGGTTTCTTCCTTAAGGCGGACCTGGGACATAGAAATACTATTCCTCGAGGCGCAGGAAAATGTGCTGATAAGGCGTTTTAAGGAGACCAGGAGGCCCCATCCTCTGGGCGGCAGGGATATCAGAAAGGCGATCCGCAGGGAGGTCAGGATGCTGTCAGACATAAAGGCAGAGTCGGACAGAATTATTGATACCTCCCCCATGACCCCTCATCAGCTGCGGAAAATGATTACCCGGCTCTACGTTGGGGAAAAAGAAAAGCCGATCACAGTGTCGCTGGTATCTTTTGGGTATAAATACGGCATACCGGCTGAAGCTGACCTTTTGTTTGACGTGAGGTTCCTGCCGAACCCGAATTTCATAAAAGAGCTGAAGCCGTTTGACGGAACGACCCTGAAAGTAAAGAACTTTGTCCTGAGGAAAGAGGACACAAAACGTTTTCTGGACAGGCTTTATCCTCTTCTTGAATTCCTGATCCCAAAGTACAAAGATGAAGGCCGCCATAACATTACAATCGGAATAGGGTGCACAGGCGGAAAACACAGGTCCCCTGCAATATCAGAAGAGGTACGGAAGACCCTTAAAAAGCAGAAATACGATGTTTCCGTGGCCCACAGGGATATCTGATCCTTGTGGTCAGGCCGATGATCTGAGGCTGTCGCGGAGTTCTTTTTCTTTCACAGGTCCGAAGGCGGTGAGGGCAAAGTCATTATTGCGGACAAGCCGCCTGGAAAGCTCGATCAAATCCTCCAGTGTGACCGATTCCACCGCCCTGATTATATCTTCAGGAGAAAAATATTTTCCATAATAGATCTCCTGCTTGGCTATGTTGCTCATTTTACTGCCTGTTGATTCAAGGGCGAGTATAAGGCTGCCTTTGAGCTGGTTCTTTGCTCTTTGGAGCTCACCGGCTGTCAGTGTCTCCGGCAGCCCTTTCAACTGGTCTGTTATGATCTCGACGACCTCGCTGACATGTTTTCTGTCAGTGCCGGTATAAACCGTCCATACCCCTGTATCAAGATAAGAAACATTGAACGAACCCACCGAATAGGCAAACCCCCTTTTTTCCCTGATCTCCTGGAAAAGCCTTGAACTGAAGCCGGCCCCGAGGATCGTATTGAGAAGATGCATGCAGTAGCGGTCCTCGCTTGCCTGCGGAAGACCCTTGACGCCAAGGCATAACTGCACCGCTGAAAGCTCCTTTGGGATGATATTTATCCCGGGGATGAATTCAGGGCAGGGCTCTTGCGCGGGGCTGGAGATCCTCTGCATTGTGCCGATGGTACGGTTGAGCTTTTCGATCATCCCTTCTTCTTCGAAATTGCCGCTGCAGGCCACAACTATGTTTTTTGCGCCGTAATAATCTTCGACATATTCGACAAGGTCCTGCTCTGTGAACGTTGCGATGATATCTTCACTGCCCAGTACCGGGTGAGCCAGTCCGCTGTCTTTCCAGGCGGTTTCATTGAACAGGTCGTGTATATAGTCCTCAGGGGTGTCTTCTACTGATTTTATTTCCTCGGATATTACACCCTTTTCTTTCCGTATCTCGTTCCCGGGAAAAACAGAGTTCATGAAGATATCAGTAAGAAGTTCAATGGCCTTTTCAATATGTTCGTCAAGGACCTTTATAAAGAAGGCCGTGTTCTCGCGTGATGTAAAGGCATTCAGTTCTCCGCCCAGGGAGTCTATCTCAACAGCGATATCCTTTGCCGATCTCTTATCGGTTCCTTTAAAGAACATGTGTTCGAGGAAGTGCGCTATGCCGAACTTTTTTGATGTCTCATTCCTGGAACCGGTCTTTACCCATATCCCCATACATAGGGAACGCGTATCGCGGGTAAGGTCCATAACTACGGGGATGTTGTTTTCAAGGATTACTTTTTTATACATGACACTTGAACGCCCGAATGTGCCGGGCGAAAAAGTATAAGCGCCCGGGATATTGAAATGTTCGGTATTGGGATCTTCTCTGGAATCAGTTTGCGCGCGCCCGGTTTTAAGGGCCTTCAGGGTTCAGGACTTTACAGGCGCCTGTTCTTTTATGGCTTCTTTTCGGCTCAGGCGTATCCTGCCTGTCTTGTCTATCTCGATGACCTTTACAAGGATCTCCTGACCTTCCTTGAGCACATCGGTAACTTTTGCTATTCTCTCTTCCGCGATCTGGGATATGTGAAGAAGTCCCTCAGTGCCCGGCAGTATCTCGACGAACGCCCCGAAATCCATTATCCTCTTTATTTTGCCCATATAGAGTTTTCCGAGCTCGGCCTCAGCCACGATTCCCTTTATGATGTCCATGGCCTTTTGAGCGGATGCCTCATCCGCTGAAGCGATATTAATATTGCCGTCGTCATCAACATTGATCTTTACGCCTGTTTCCTCAACAATACCCCTTATGACCTTTCCACCGGGGCCGATCACGTCCCTTATCTTATCTGGTTTTATCTGCATGGTAAATATCCGCGGGGCATACGTTGCCAGTGTATCTCTGGGCGCGGAGAGCTCTTCTGACATTTTGTCAAGAATATGCAGTCTTCCAAGCCTTGCCCGCTCCAGGGCCTTTCCCATTATCTCTTTGCTGACGCCGCTTATTTTGACGTCCATCTGAAAAGCGGTTATCCCCTCTTTTGTGCCTGTGACCTTGAAATCCATATCTCCAAGGTGGTCTTCAAGTCCGAGTATATCGGTGAGGATAACTGTCCTGTCCCCCTCCTTGATCAGTCCCATGGCAATACCCGCGACCGCTGACCTTATCGGTACACCGGCATCCATCAGTGCAAGGGTACCGCCGCATACAGTTGCCATGGAAGATGAGCCGTTTGATTCAAGTATGTCGGCAACTATTCTTATGGTGTAGGGAAAATCAGACCTCAGGGGCAGTATAGCTTTAAGAGCCCTTTCGGCCAGTATTCCGTGGCCGATTTCCCGCCTTCCCGGACCCCTCATGGGCCTGACCTCTCCAACACTGAACGAAGGGAAATTATAATGCAGCATGAACGCCTTTTTGAACTCCCCTTCAAGCGAGTCTATCCTTTGTTCATCTTCAACCGTGCCCAGTGTAACCACTGCCAGGCACTGTGTCTCGCCCCTTGTGAAAAGGGCTGAACCGTGGGTCCTTGGCAGGATCCCGGCCTCTGAGGTGATCTTTCTTATATCTTCAGGTTTGCGGCCGTCCACCCTGACATTTTTGTCCAGGATCATGCCGCGCACAAGCTTTTTCTCTATGTTGTTAAATACCTCGGATATCTCCCTTGATATGTCTGTCTCCCCGGTATTCAGCTCGTCAATAACGCCTTCCAGGATCTTGTCCAGGGTGTCCTGCCTCACTAATTTATCAGAGATCCTGATGGCGTCTTTTATTTTTTCCAGACAGAGGTCTGAAACGGTTTTTATTATCTCTTCGTCTATTTGAGGCGGCGTAACCTCGCGTTTGCTCTTACCGGCTTTCCCTATGAAGTCTTTTTGAACATCCACAATACGCTTTATTTCTCCGTGCGCTATGTCTATAGCCTCGATCAGTGTTGACTCCGGGATCTCAAGCCCTCCGCCTTCTACCATAAGGACCGCCTCGTCAGAGCCTGCCACGACAAGGGTAAAATCACACTCTTCTGATTCCTTGAGATCAGGGTTTACAACCAATGAACCTTCGATTATTCCTATTCTTACGGCGCCTATAGGGCCTTCAAACGGGATATCGGATATACCGAGCGCGGCGGATGCGCCAATGACTCCAAGGACATCAGCCATGTTTTCTTCGCCGAATGAGAGAACAGACACGATCACCTGTGTCTCGCAATAAAAACCCTCCGGGAAAAGAGGTCTTATCGGTCTGTCGATCAGACGGGAAGTGAGAACTTCCTTTTCAGTAGGACGGCCTTCTCTTTTA
This sequence comes from bacterium BMS3Bbin08, assembly GCA_002897775.1. GTDB lineage: Bacteria > Nitrospirota > Thermodesulfovibrionia > UBA6902 > BMS3Bbin08 > BMS3Bbin08. The sequence goes on from BDTR01000030.1 coordinate 130,587, forward strand.
AAAAACCCGCCGGGTATTTTGCCGGCAGCGTAGGTCTTTTCCTGATAGGCTACCGTAAGAGGGAAAAAATCAAGACCTACCCGGGCCTGCTTTGCCGCGACAGCCGTAGCCAGTACAACAGTGTCTCCATATCGTATGATTACAGATCCGTCAGCCTGCTTTGCGAATCGTCCGGTCTCAATAGAAAGGGGCTTCCCTTTAACTTCAAGTTCGATTGATGTCATCTGCTATTTTCTTATGCCGAGCTGCCCGATGATCTTCTCGTAGCGTGCCTTTTCCTCTTTTTTTAGATAGTCCAGGTGACGCCGCCTCTGCCCGACGAGTTTTAGCAGACCCCTTCTGGAATGGTGATCTTTTTTATGTGTCTGAAAGTGCTCTGAAAGCGTTTTCAGGCGTTCGCTTATAAGAGCTATCTGAACCTCTGGAGAACCCGTGTCAGTATTGTGGACCTTGTATTTGATAATTATCTCTTCTTTCTTTTGCTTGTCTAAAGCCATAACGTAACCTTTTTGTATAGGATATTAACTAAAGATTAGCACACAGGAAAACTGTCTGTAAACCCCGTTACAAGTTCTTATATCACTTCTTTTCTTACGGGGCGGACTCTCATAAAACCACACGCCTTATTTAATGGGGCGGGGTATTAGGGGTCTCCGGAGTTTTCTTGAACGTTATATCCTTAAGCGCTTCTTCGTAAGTTTCTACCTTGTTTTTCTTTTTCAGCTCTTCAATGTATGAATCAAAGGCATTTTTCTGTTTCTCTACAGCAAGCCGTCTCTGGATGGAGTTTTTTACTTCTTCAAAACCGCGCAATGTGCCTTCTTTTTTCTCCATAACCTCTATAATGTGAAAACCAAACTGTGTCTTGACAGGCGAGCTTGGCTCCCCGGGCTTGAGGTTAAAGGCAACGTGCTCAAATTCCGGTACCATCCTGCCGCGGCCAAAGAACCCCAGATCACCGCCGTTTACCGCAGAACCTTTATCTTTGGAGTATTTTTTTGCCAGTTCGGCAAAGTCCGCGCCTTTTTTGAGTTTTCCAAGTATGTCATTTGCTTCTTCTTCAGTATCAACCAGGATATGTCGCGCCTTTACCTGCAGGTCTGCGGTGAATTCTTCGGGGTGCGTGTCATAAAAGTTTCTTATCTCCTGCTCATCGACCCTGGAATTGTTCTCTATCTCTTTTTTAAGAAGAGCGGACAGCAGTGTCATTTTCTTGAATTCCTTGACCTTTTCAATAAAATCCTTGTCCTTGTTAAGGCCCTGTTTTTTGGCCTCCTGATAAAGAAGCTCTTCCTTGACCATTTCGTTAAGAAGCTCTTTTTTGCCTTCCTCGCTCTGGAACCTGGCCCTTGCCCATTCAGGAATAACCTCCAGCTTATTCAGGAAAGCTTCTTTTGTTATTGTCGTGCTATTGATTTTTGCCAGGTTTTTGCCTGTGCCGGCGCCTTGTTTTGCGGTATTGCATCCTGTGATGATCATTACCGCGAATATCAAAATAAGCAGTTTTTTCATTTAAAACACTCCTTTTTTATGTACTAAATTGGTAACTCCAGATAGATTTTATAACATATTCTATTTATTTTTACAACTATCAGGGGACCAGTTCTATCAGAAGGTTTTTTAATACCCTGAAAATTCCAGGCCATTTTTCCCCCGCGAGGTCGATTTCAAAACCGCCCTGTGGAATAAATTTGACCGGTAGTTTTCTTTTTCGCGAAATTTTCAGGATCTCCTGAGGGGTTACAGATGCTTCAGGCATAAAGAGTATCTTTATCCTGCCGCGGGAATTCTGTATCCTGGTAATGGCAAGTTTTTTTGCCAGCACCTTGAGCTCCATTATCTGGAGCAGTCTGCGTGTCTCCTCAGGGGGTGTGCCGAACCTGTCCCCGAGCTCTTCAACAAGCTCTTTGAGATCCCGGCTGTCCTTTGCCAGGGCGATCTTTCTGTAGATACTTAGTCTGAGGTCAGGGTTCTCAATATACGCCTCCGGGATAATAGCCGTTGTTCTGAGTTCAAGCACAGGCTCGACCCTTGGCGGTATTTTTTCTCCCTTGAGTTCCGCCACTGCCTGTTCGAGCGTCTCAACGTACAGGTCAAAGCCAATTGCCAGTATGTGGCCTGATTGTTCAGCGCCAAGCAGGTTGCCGGCTCCCCTGATCTCAAGGTCCCTGAGCGCCAGCCTGAACCCGGCGCCCAGGTAGCCAAGTTCCTGGATCGCCTGAAGTTTTTTCCTTGCCTGCGCTGTGATCACGTCATCTCCAGGTATAAGAAAATAAGAATACGCCCTGACATTGGACCGGCCCACCCTTCCCCTCAGCTGATACAGGTCTGCCAGCCCGAACTTATCAGCCCGGTCAATGATTATTGTATTTGCGCTGGGAATATCAAGGCCTGAACCTATGATGGCGGTTGATACCAGTATATTGGTCTCTTTCCTGAAAAAAGACCTCATTATCTGTTCAAGTTCTTTTTCTCTCATCTGCCCGTGTGCCACAGCTACCCTGGCCCCGGGCACCAGTTCCCTTATGTAATTTGCTACACTGTAGATGTCCTGAACGCGGTTATGCACAAAGAAGGCCTGTCCGTCGCGGTCCAGTTCTTTCTGAAGTGCCTGCTCAATGATCCCCGGATCGAACCTCGCGACAAAGCTCCTGACAGCGAGCCTGTCCTCAGGCGGGGTCTCTATCACGCTCATCGCCCTTATTCCGGAGAGGGCCATGTGGAGCGTCCTTGGAATGGGTGTCGCGGAAAGCGTGATTATATCGACAGCGCTCCTGAGTGATTTAATTTTTTCTTTATGTGTCACTCCGAACCTGTGTTCCTCGTCTATGACAAGCAGCCCCAGGTCGTAAAAACCTACGTCTTTTGCAAGGAGCCTGTGGGTTCCGATAATAATGTCTATATCTCCGTTGGCAAGGGCTCTGAGGGTCTGCTTTTGCTCTGCCCTGTTCTTAAAACGGCTGATGAAGTCGATCTTTACGGGAAAGGCTGAAAATCTTGAGGTGAACGTATCAAAATGCTGTTCAGCCAGTATTGTTGTCGGTACGAGCACAGCTGCCTGTTTTGAGTCATAAACCGCCTTAAAACACGCCCTCATTATCACCTCTGTCTTGCCGTATCCGACATCCCCGCATAACAGGGTATCCATGGGAGTCAGGCTTTCCATGCTGCGCTTTATCTCATTTATTGCGGTTAACTGGTCAGGGGTCTCTTCATAAAGAAAAAACCCGTCAAACTCTCTGTGCAGTTCAGTGTCTTTTGAAAAGGCATGTCCTTTTGCTGTTGTGCGCCTGGCATATATGGCCAGTAGTTTCCGGGCCATGTCCTTTATCTTCTGTCTGATCTTGCGCCTTGTTCTCTGCCATGTCTTTCCCCCAAGTTTGTCCATTTTCGGCCTTACACTTTCAGGGGCGTGGTATTTCTGAACATGGTCGATGCGCTCAAGAGGGACATAGAGCCTGTCGCCGCCAAGATACTCCATAACGATGAAGTCGCCTTCGTGGTCTTCTATTGCCTGCTTTTTAAGGCCGATGAACTTACCTATGCCGTGTTCCATGTGCACAAGATAATCACCCTCATTAAAATCCTCTATTGATGAGATAAGCCTGGAAACCCTTGACCTCTTTATGGATTTAAACACCGGTTTTTTACCGAAGATATCTCTTTCAGCAAGAACGATGGAGTTCTGACAGACAAAGCCCCTTCCTGCTTTACCAATGGCGATTACCGGGCTTCGCGGGTGGCTGACAGCCGCCGCGCCGCTGAGGACAGGCACTTCAAGTTCCGCCTCTGAGAACAGTTCTTTCAGCCTCTTTGCCTGGCCCTCTGACGAGCAGACCATCAATATAAAATACAGTTTCCAAAGTTCCCCGACTCTTTTTATAAAGTCTTCCAGCGAGCGTCTTTCTTCCTGCAAAAGCCCGAATCCGGCTGTGCTTCTTATATTGAGATCAAAACCTTCTCCCTTCAGGGGAAGAGAGGTAATGTAAAAGGGCTCTTTATCCTGCAGCATGGCAGACAGGTCAGGGAACTGCCTTTTTATATCATCAGGCTCGTTTAATATCAGGGTGCTCCGGTCAAGGACATCTATCAGGTTTGGTCCCTGATCCGGTTCAACAGCAGGGCCTATTGACACATCTTCCAACTTCTTTACTGTCCGCTGTGTATCTGTATCAAAAACCCTTAAAGACTCGATCTCATCACCAAAGAACTCCATTCTTACCGGGAGCTCCTGTTCAGGCGGGAATACATCGAGGATACCCCCCCTTATGCTCATTTCGCCCGGGCCTGATACAAGCGGGACCTGAAGATAACCATAGCTTTCAAGGGTACTGATGACAGAGTCCCTGTCAGCGGCAGAGCGGTTCATTACTTTTAACAAAGGGAACTTATCTCCTGGCCATATTGGAGACAACGCGGCCTCAACAGACGCGATGAACGCGATCTTCCCGCTGTACAGGCGCCGGAGATTTGCCAGGCGCAGAGGATCACCTTCAGGCGGTATCAGTACAGGTTCGTCACTGCCAAGCGCTTTGGACCAGAAGACCGCGTCAGAATAAAGTTCACCGGCAGCGGCCTCAGCGCTGCACAGCAGCAGGCAGGGACCTTTGACCATTGAGAAGAACAGGGCCTTTGACGAACCTGAGAGCGAGGTGTACGAGCGGATCTTTCCGTGTTCAACGGCTCTGGCGGCTTTTTCAAAAAAGGAAAGGTCTATCGGCATGGTTAAAGATCCAAATCACAAGCCTGCCTGCCGGTAGGCAGGCACCAACTCCCAATTTACGAACGTTTGGAATTTCGTTATTGGATATTGGAGCTTATTTGGGATCTGGGATTTGGTTATTGGAATCTTGAATTTTTTGTATTTTTTTTATGATCTCACTTGTGGATATTCCCTGAACAAAGGGGATGGTGCGCACCTCTTTGGCAATGTCCCTGCCCACGATATCCTCTTCTTTCCAGTCCGCTCCTTTTACAAGTATATCAGGACCTATTTCCTTTATGAGCTCATAAGGGGTCTCTTCATCAAAGACCGTGATATAGTCCACCGCATTGAGCGCGGAAAGGATCTCAGCCCTCTGCGCCTCGGGAGTGACAGGCCTTTCGGGTTTGATCCCTGAAACGGAATTGTCCGAGTTCAGCCCGATTATAAGTACATCACCCATGCCCCTGGCCTCTTCAAGGTAACGGACGTGACCTATGTGCAGGATATCAAAACAGCCGTTGGTAAAAACGATCTTTTTGTCCCGTTCCTTTAATTCACGGACAGTATCTTTAAGCGCGTCCCTGTTTAAAATTTTATTCCCGGTCATCTATCAATGCCTGTCCTGAAATGTTCGGATTTTTTATATTAAAGCTTTTAAGGCTCCTTGCACAAGACCTGAGCGCTGGTGCTTTATCCTGAAGCGCGCGAGATCTCCTGCCAGAAACTTCTTCCTGAGAGGTCCGTGGTTTCAGGTCTTTTTATTGATAATGCCTCCAGTACGGTAGCACCGACATCAGAAAAGCCCTGCCTTATTCCAAGGTTCACCCCTGCCTTAAGAGACGGACCGTAAACCAGCAGGGGCACGTATTCCCTTGAGTGGTCTGTGCCTGTGGTGGTTGGGTCACAGCCGTGGTCTGCTGTTATAATCAACATGGAGTCCTCATTAATAATATCAAGCACTTCAGACAATCTGCTGTCAAAGGCCGCTAATGCCCGCGCGTATCCCTCAGCGTTATTTCTGTGGCCGTACAGCGTATCAAAATCCACCAGCGTCTCAAACACAAGCCCTTTTTTAAGGGCTTTAAAAGAAGCCAGGGTCTTTGACAGGGAGTCGTCATTTTCCGACACGGATATGGCATGAGTGAAGCCTTTGCCCGCGAATATGTCTGTTACCTTTCCGATACTGATCACATCCATGCCGGCTTCCGCGACATATTCAAGGACTGTTTTATTCAAAGGCGGGATACTGTAATCTTTTCTCCCGGCGGTCCTTGTAAAAGAGCCGCTTTTGCCGATGAAAGGCCTGGCAATGACCCTGCCCACATTATGAGGATAGCGGAGGATATCCCTTGCTGTCCCGCACATCCTGTAAAGTTCCCGAAGAGGGACCACTTCTTCGTGGGCTGCTATCTGGAACACGCTGTCAGCAGATGTATAGACAATGGGGCTTCCTGTCCTGATGTGTTCCGGGCCGAGCTCTTTTATGATCTCTGTGCCTGAAGCCGGTTTATTGCCCAGTATCTTTTTGCCGATGGCGGTCTCGAACGCATTGATCACTTCAGGGGGAAACCCATCGGGATAGACCGGGAACGGCTCAACAACAGGCGCTCCCATCATTTCCCAGTGGCCGGAGGTGCTGTCTTTGCCATTTGATATCTCTGACATTCTTCCAAAACATCCAATGACATTAGCGGGTCTTTCGATCCCTTTGAAATCACCCAGGAAACCAAGCCCAAGTGCTTGCAGATTAGGCAGTTTCAGGCCGTTGACAAATCTGGTTATGTTGCCAAGGGTATTGCTCCCCGTGTCTCCGTATTCACCGGCGTCAGGCAGTTCCCCTATACCAAGTCCGTCCACAACGATCAGTAAGATCTTCCGCATTTACGCGCCCTGTCTTTAAGTTAGAACTCTATTCCCTTTCTTGCCTTGATCCCTTTTTTATAGGGATGCTTGACCAGCCGCATTTCTGTCACGTAGTCAGCGATCCTTATCAGTTCCTCAGGCGCGTTCCTGCCGGTAAACACCAGCTCAATGCCTTCAGGCCTTGCCTTTATTATCTTCCTGACGTCTGACATGGTCGCGTATTTGCCGCTGAAGAGGTTATTGAACTCGTCCATTATTACCAGGTCGTAGCGGCTGCTTTTGATCGTATCAATGGAAAGGGCTATTGCCTCTTTAACAGATCTCTTAAGCTCGGACAGCTTGACCCCGGGGTCAAATAGCGGTGGAGTCTGTCCCTTGAACTTTATTATTTTTATCCCGTATTTTTTGGCGGTATTGATCTCGCCGGAATTCCTGGCGCCGCTTTTAAGAAATTGCAGGATAAGGACCTTTTTGTCATGTCCTGCCGCCCTCATGGCAAGTCCCATTGCCGCCGTTGTCTTGCCTTTGCCTTCCCCTGTATATACGTGTATGAGCTTTTTGGTCATAATCTAAAATAAGTGAGAAATGAAAAATAGGAGTGAAGAAGGTAAAGAATTTTTTTTCTTATTTCTCAGTTCCTATTTCTTAGTTATTTTTGGAGCGGGCGACGGGATTCGAACCCGCGACCTTCAGCTTGGGAAGCTAACACTCTACCACTGAGTTACGCCCGCTGACGCAATAATAAGTATTGTATATTGACGGCAAGAGTATTTCAAGCAGCCATTATCCCTGTTAAGGGCGCCTGTTTTAAGGCCGGGTATTTTGCTATAATAAAAGACTATGTTCGGGATCCTGGCAAAAATAATCGGTACCAAGAACGAGAGGGAGCTCAAAAAGCTGTGGCCTGTTGTCGAGCAGATCAATTCCCTTGAGCCCTCCATGACGTCTCTTGATGATGCCGCGCTTAGGGCAAAAACAGATGATTTCCGGGGCCGGCTGCAGGGCGGTGAGAGCCTTGATGATATCCTGCCTGAGGCGTTCGCGGTTGTCAGAGAGGTTTCGCTCAGGATCCTTAACATGCGGCATTTTGATGTCCAGCTTATCGGCGGCATTATACTTCACAACGGCACCATAGCTGAGATGAAGACAGGTGAAGGCAAGACCCTTGCCGCTACCCTTTCAGTATACCTGAACGCTCTGGACGGCCATGGTGTTCACATTGTTACTGTAAATGATTATCTTGCCAAAAGGGACGCCCGGTGGATGGGGCCGATATACCACTTTCTCGGACTGTCGATCGGTATTATCCAGCATGACACCTCGTTTATCTACGATACATCTTATCATTCCGATGACAAGAGGCTTCTGCATTTAAGGCCGGCTGAAAGGCAGGACGCCTACATGGCTGATATTACGTACGGAACGAACAATGAATTCGGATTTGATTATCTCAGGGATAACATGAGGTACGACATAAAGGATTATGTCCAGAGAGAACTGAACTACGCGATCGTTGACGAAGTGGACAGCATTTTGATCGACGAGGCAAGGACACCACTTATAATCTCCGGACCTGCGGAGGAATCAACGGACAAGTACTACAAGATAGACAAGCTTGTGCCGAGATTAAAGCAAGAGACCGATTTTACGATCGATGAGAAGGCAAGGACAGTGGCGCTGACAGAAGACGGCAGTGAGAAGGCTGAAAAAATGCTGGCAGTGGGTAATCTCTATGATCCGTCCAACATTGAACTTGTGCATCATATCAATCAGGCATTAAGGGCGCACACGCTGTTTAAACGCGATGTGGATTATATCGTAAAGGACAACGAGGTTGTAATTGTCGATGAGTTCACAGGCCGTCTTATGCCGGGAAGGCGCTGGTCAGACGGCCTGCACCAGGCCATTGAGGCAAAGGAGGGGGTCAAGATCGCAAGCGAGAACCAGACCCTTGCCACCATCACGTTCCAGAATTATTTCAGGATGTACAACAAGCTCGCGGGCATGACCGGAACCGCTGACACAGAGGCAGAGGAGTTCGCGAAGATATACAACCTTGACGTGTTAATTATTCCTACGAACAAACCGATGATAAGGATCGATAATTCGGATGTGATATACAAAAATGAAAAGGCCAAGTTCAGGGCTGTTATCAAGGACATTGAAGATTGCTATAAAGGGGGACAGCCGGTTTTAGTTGGTACTATATCAATAGAAAAATCAGAACTGCTCAGTTCAATGCTGAAAAAGAAGAAGATACCCCACTCGGTCCTGAACGCGAAATACCATGAACAGGAGGCCGAGATAATCGCGCAGGCAGGCAAAAGTCAATCAGTTACGTTGGCAACGAACATGGCCGGCAGGGGAACGGATATAGTTCTTGGAGGAAATGCCGAAGGACTCGCAAAAGACATTCTTAAAAACAAGAAAGAGTACACAGAACAGGAATATGAGGACGCCCTGAACAAGGCCAGGGAGCTTTGTAAAGAAGACCGCGACAGGGTTCTGTCATCAGGCGGTCTCCACATACTGGGTACTGAAAGGCATGATGCAAGAAGAATAGATAATCAGCTCAGGGGCCGCTCCGGCCGTCAGGGGGATGCCGGCACATCAAGGTTTTATCTTTCCCTGGAAGACGACCTTATGAGGATATTCGGTTCTGAAAGGATATCCGGACTTATGGGAAGACTCGGGATGGACGAATCCCAGCCTATTGAGCATAAGTGGGTATCAAAGGCAATTGAAAATGCTCAAACAAAGGTTGAGGCTCATAATTTTGACATCAGAAAGCACCTCCTTGATTACGATGATGTCATGAACAAGCAGAGAATAGAGATCTACTCGTTCAGGAGGGAGATACTTACCGGAGAAGGCCTGAAGGGAAAAGTCCTTGAAATGGCGATGGACGCGCTGGATGAACTCCTGTCCATCTACTGTCCTGAAGACAGGCATGCAGAGGAATGGGACATGGATGGTCTGAAAGAGGGCCTTTTCAGGCAGTTCTCAATTGACGGGCCTGTGGAAAAAACCGGAGACATTGAAGATCTCAGGCAGAGGCTTTCAGACGACATAGAAAAGGCGTATGAAAGCAAGGAAAAAGAGGTCGGTGACGAGGCGATGAGGTACCTTGAAAAGGTTGTGATGCTGCAGGTCGTTGATTCCCAGTGGAAAGACCATCTCCTGGGCATGGACCATCTGAAGGAGGGGATCGGATTAAGGGGCTACGGCCAGAGAGATCCCCTTGTTGAATATAAAAAAGAGGCGTTTGATACCTTTTCCGATATGAGTGTGAGAATAGCTTCTGAAGTGGTGAACAGGCTGTTCAGGATACAGATCGCAAGAGGTGAGGAGGCTCACAAGAAAATAACGCTAAGACCTGCTAAAATACGCTACAATACTGGGAGAGGGGGAGAAAAACCCCAGACCGTTGTAAAAAGCAGAAAGATAGGCAGGAATGACCCCTGCCCCTGCGGAAGCGGCAAAAAATATAAAAAATGCTGCGGTATGGTCCGGGCATAACCGGGTCGTATAAAGATATAGAATGAACAACATCCTTGTCATAGACAAAGGCAGTTCTTCGATCCACAACTTCAGCAACATCCTCAAAAATAAAGATTTTTCCATCACAAAAGTAAAAGGTCTTAAAGAGGCCCTGCCGTACCTTAAGAGAGATACTGTGGATCTGATCGTGATTGACAAGGCCTTTTCCTCAACCTCTGCCAGCTTCAGGAATTTCGTCAAACTTATAAGCGGAATCCCCAAGTTGATCCTTATATATGACCGGAGCTTTAGAGGCATGGGTGTATGGCTTAAGGACAGGCTTGCAGTGCCTGTTCACGAGCCGGTCTCTTACAGGGAATTTGAGTACCACATAGAAAGACTTTTAAAAGATAAAAAAACATTAAAAGAGAATAAGACACTGGATATTGCGCTTCGGGCCAAACGAAAAGAACTCGGCTTTTTCGAAGACATCACCAGGATCCTTATCTCATCCCTGAGCATGAAGAAGATCCTGGCCATGATAATGAGAAAGACAAAGGCCATGATAGGGGCTGAGGCCTGGTCCATACTTTTGCTTGATGAAGAGGGGGAAGAGCTTTATTTTGAAAGGGTGCAGGGGAAGGAGACCAAAAAAGTTAAGAAGTTCAGGATCAAGGTAGGGGAAGGTATCGCGGGCTGGGTCGCCAAGGAAGGAGTTCCGGTAATAGTGCCTGATGTCGGCTGTGACGCCCGTTTCTCAGGCAAGATAGATAAACTGCTCGATTTTAAGACCAGGTCCCTGATGTGCATTCCCATAAAGATCGAAGACAAGGTCATAGGGGTGTTGGAGATCGTTAACAAGGTGACAGGAGAACCTTTTACAAAGGATGACCTGGACCTGATCCTGAAGTTCGTAAACCACGCGGCCATGGCGATCGAACGCGCCTCTTTATATCTGAAAATGGAAGAACTGACCCTTACCGATGATGTTACGAACCTGTTTAACACCAGATATTTAAACCGTGCCATAGAAATAGAGATAGAACGCTCCGACAGGTATGGGTCGCCTTTTACAGTAATATTTATGGATATTGATTCATTTAAGAAGGTTAATGACCAGCACGGGCATCTTGTCGGCGGGAAAGTGCTTAGAGAAATGTCGCAGCTTTTGCTTAACAGCCTGAGGACCGTTGACATAGTTGCCAGATACGGCGGGGATGAATTTGTTGTTGTTCTGCCCCAGACAACGCCAAAGGCTGGTTTTTATGTGGGTGAAAGGCTCAGGAAGGCGGTAGAACAACACGTATTCCTGAAGAACGAAGGATATCACCTTAGGATAACCGCCAGTTTTGGCGTGGCTTCTTATCCTGAGAACGCGAAGAGTAAGGAAGAACTTTTCCGCATTGCTGATGAAGCGATGTATAAAGGTAAGTTCTCAACGAAAAACATAGTATATGCCGCAGTCAAATAAATTCCCGGCATTACTTTCCTTTCTCCTGATGCGGGGGGAAAAGCGCAGGAGGGCATAATACAAAGAATATGATAAGCTGGCAGCGGAGGAATGCCCTCCGCATCCTGAACAACATTGCCGAAGGCGTATATTTTGTGGATCCGGACAGGAAAATACGGTTCTGGAACAACCGGGCTGAATCCCTGACCGGGTTTAACGCGGCTGAGATGCTGGGCAAACCGTTTGACCGCTCGAATATCGGGTATCAGGACAGCAGGGGGGACGAATTGCAGCAGTACGAGTATCCGGTGGCTCTGTGCTTTCAGGAAAAAAAGCCTGTGAGCAGGAATTTTTTTATACAGAAAAAGGACGGCGGATTAATACCTGTAGAGGAAAAAGCAGTGCCGCTGTACAAAAACAGCGATGTAGCCGGGGTGATAGCCTCGTTCAGGGATGTTTCCGGCTGTATTCAGAGGGTGGAATCCAGGCTGAGAGACGAGAGAAAAGAACGGCTTATACCCATATGCGGCTGGTGCAAGAAGATAAAGAGTGATGATAATTACTGGGAACAGCTTGAGGTCTATCTCACAAATGAGGGGTTTGGCGTGTTCACTCACGGGATGTGTCCTTCATGCGCGGACAAGATCTTCGAGAAAAAAGTGTATCTTGAAAGCTATCAGAATATATGCAAGTCAATAAGCGCGAGTATTTCCGTTGATGAAGTGCTGCAGTTGATCGTTACCAATGTTGTTAAGGTAATGAACGTGAAGGCCAGTCTGCTGAGGCTCCTTAACAGGGACACGCAGGAACTGGAGCTGGCGGCCTATTACGGCCTGAGCGAAAAATACGCCGATAAGGGAACCGTATCGTATGACGCGAGCATTGACGACGCCATGGCCGGCAAATCCGTGTCAGTTTATGATATCGCGGAACATAAGGATTCAAAGTATTACAAGGAAGCTCAGGAAGAAGGCATCAGGAGTATTCTTTCCATACCCATGCGTTTCCAGAAAGAAGTGATTGGTGTGCTGAGGATGTATACCACCGAGCCGGTCAAGTATACCGAGGAGGACCTTAACTTCATATCCGCCATTGCCGAGCAGGGGGCAATAGCGATCGTGAACGCGAGGCGCTTTGAAAAGGCGGTATCAAGGGAGAAAGAATACCTCAGGGTCTTTGAGGAGATCACAAAGGCAGTGAGTTCCACCCTCAACGTAAAAGAAGTGCTGGACATGATCGTAATAAAGATACCCGAGGTCATGGGTGTAAAGGCCGCTACTATACGCCTCCTGGACCATACCGGCAAAAAGCTTAAGCTCAGCGCGGCCTTTGGACTCAGCGAAAAATATCTGAACAGGGGGCCGGTTGACGCCGAAGAGAATATTATCGAGGCCCTGAATGAAAAGCCCGTTGCCATTTATGACGTTACCACTGACAGCAGGATCAAATATCAGAAAGAAGCGGCAGAAGAAGGTATAAAAAGCCTGCTTTCCCTGCCTATAATCGCAAAGGGCAAGGTGCTCGGAGTCCTGAGGCTTCTTACCGGAAGCCCTAAGGATTTTACGAAGCAGGAAGTGGATTTTGCCGCTTCCCTGGCAGAACAGTGCGGCACCGCGATCGAAAACGCTACCATGTATGAAAAAGTCAAGAAGGATTACAATGATATCATGAGATATCTGGACGGTGCGGTGCTGGAAAAGGAGTAACAGGCTGAGGTTTCGGCCGCCTGCCCCGAAACTTGAATAGGACAGGATTTTATAGTATCCTATAAGATGTTATGGCGCTTTTTAATTATACAGCCAAAGAGATCACCCTTAAACTGGTCTACTACGGCCCCGGCTTTTCCGGAAAAACAACGAACCTTCAGCTCCTGCATTCCATGTTGCCCGGCAAATCAAGGGGAAAGCTCATATCCCTGACCACTGAGGCCGACCGTACTCTGTTCTTTGATTTTCTGCCGGTTGATATCGGCAAGGTCAAGGAATTCAATATAAGGTTTCAGCTCTATACTGTTCCGGGCCAGGTAAGGTACAACGCTACCAGACGCCTTGTGCTTAGAGGGGCAGACGCAGTGGTTTTTGTCGCTGATTCACAGAAAGAGATGAAAGCCCAGAATATCGAAAGCTTCAACAATATGAGAGAAAATCTGACCGTGAACAACATAGACCCTGATGATATTCCGGTCCTGCTTCAATATAACAAAAGGGACGTTCCCAATGTAATGGATATCGCGGAACTCAACAAGGACCTGAACAAGCACAACGCGCCTTTTTTCGAGGCGGTTGCCACCGAAGGTAAAGGCGTTAAGGAGATGTTTGATAAGGCAACCGAGGTCCTGATCAGGCACATAGCAAAAAAACATAAGGTTGATATAGAGGCCCCTGTTGAAGTTGTTGCTCCAGGCGCTGCCCCTGCCGCACCGGCGCCCGAGGCAGCTGCTCCGCAGTCCCGGTCTGTTCAGTCGATGAAGCCCGATGTTGCTCCTGTTGCGCCGCAGATCGAGCCTACTTCGCATACTGAGGCCCCGCCGGTCCTTCCCATGCCGCAAAAAACAATTGTACAGCAGGCCCCTGTCTCAATAGATATATCAGAACTGGTTTCTTCGATCGGCGACCTGAGGGATGTATTGTCAGAAATAAGCGGCACGTTCAAAGAGATGCAGAAGAAACAGATCAAAATGTCAAATGACCTTGCCGAGTTGAAGCAGATATTTTCAGAGGCCAGAAAATCAAAAGGCCTCAGAAGGCTGTTTGGGTAACCGTCCAGTTACCCAAAATTTTTGATTTAGTGGTTGCCCTTCGGGCCATGTACCGTTCTGGTGCACGGCGGGCAAGCACAATGTAAGGATCTATTCATCATAACATTCGCTCACTAACCACTCGCTGTGCATTCATAGATTTGAGAAACTCCCATAATTCCATAATAGATTGATTGTTCCTTTACAATTCTCTATTCCCGATTCACTGTTCACGGTAGTTAAAGCATTTCCAGGGTCTTTATAAGCGCTTCTGCTTTTTTCAGGGTCTCGCCATATTCCTTTTTCGGATCAGAATCCGCCACGATCCCGGCCCCGGCCTGCACATAGGCAATACCGTTTTTAATGACAAAGGTCCTGATGATGATATTCATGTCCATTGAACCGGTAAGGCTGATGTAACCCAGAGAGCCGGTGTACGGCCCCCTTGTTACAGTTTCAAGTTCATCGATTATTTCCATGCACCGCACCTTGGGAACCCCTGTTATTGTGCCGCCCGGGAAGGTCGCCCTTATGGCGTCAAAGCAGTCCTTGCCCTTTGCCGCTGTGCCTTTAATATTCGATACAATATGGATGACATGGGAATAGTCCTCGGTTATCATTAGTTCATCAACTGTTACAGAGCCGTAATCAGAGATCTTTCCCAGGTCGTTGCGCTCCAGGTCTATTAACATGAGGTGTTCCGCGCGTTCCTTTTCATTTATCAGGAGGTCTGCTCTCATCTTCCGGTCTGCTTTGGCATTTCTTCCTCTTGGCCTGGTTCCTGCGATCGGACGTGTCTCCACCGTGTTACCGCTGAATTTTACCAGGCGTTCCGGAGAAGAGCTTACTATCTGATAATCTCCCATATCAAGATACACTGCGAACGGTGAGGGGTTTATCCTGCTCAGCGTTTTGTATATATCCCACGGACCTGTGCGGCTGATATCAGCTGATACCCTTTGAGAGAGATTTGCCTGAAAGATATCCCCTGCCTTTATATAGTCTTTTGCTCTTTTTACCATTTCGATGTAATCATTTTCACCTGTCGCATGCTGTATCCTGATCCGCTTTTCAGGTTTTCCTGAACTTTTCAGATCAGCATTGTTTTTTGAAGATATCTTTTTATAAAGGCTGTTGATCTTGTCGCATGCGGACTCGTAATAAGTCCCGGGATCGCGGTCAACCGGTCCAAAGGAAAAGCCCGTCTCTTCCGCGGCGGAACAGGAAATAATAAAGGTTTTTTTGGATTTATGGTCAAAGGCGGCAACAGTATCGACCAGCAGGAAATGCGCGTCAGGTATTCGGAGGTCGTCTGTTGTTGTCCTCGGGAGCCGTTCGAAATAATGGACAAAATCATAACTGAACATGCCGACAGCCCCGCCCACAAAAGGAGGAAAGTTCCCCGGGAAACCGTTGGCTCCAGAGGTAACCCCGATCTTGTACTGGCCGAGCATTTCTTTCAATTTTTTCAGGGGCGTCCCTGAAGTCGATACTGCTGGATTCCGGGTCACGACCCTTTTCCCCCTGAATTCTGTTTCAACAGAGCCGTTCTTTACCTTAAACACCAAAAAGGGGTCTGTTCCTGCGAATGAATACCGGGCTATCTTCTCAGGGCCTTTTATGCTTTCAAACAGGAAACTGTAAGGGCCTTTGATGGATTCATAAGCCTGCCGGGGTGAAATGAAAGGCAGTTCAGCGTAAACAGGGGATATCCGCCCTTTCTTAACGTTTTCTATGAAATTTTCTCTGGAAGGAAAAATGTTAAGCATCAGATCAATAAGTAGCGAGCCCCGTTAGATTCTGCACCCACAGTTTTGCTCACACAAAACTGGACGCGGGCGCTATAACAAGAATCTGGACAACGGGGCAGGTAGCTAGTGGCCCTGTAACGCCCGCCAGGGCTTATCCGGCTTTTTCGATTTCTTTCAATATAAGCTCCAGCGCTTTTATTGGGCTGGGCTGGGCTGTTACGGACCTGCCGATCACAAGATAATCAGCGCCTCTTGCGATCGCCTGTTTTGGCGTCATGGTCCTTTTCTGGTCATCCGGAGGCGCCCATGACGGCCTGATGCCCGGGGTAACGATAAGAAAGCCACTGCCGCAGCGCGACCTGATCATCTCTATATCCTGAGGCGACGCGACCACTCCGTCCAGCCCCGCGTCTAAAGCAAGCTTTGCAAGATGTTTAACCTGGGTTGCCATACGATGCTGAATGCCTATTTCATCCCTGAGGATATCCTGATCAATGCTTGTCAGGACCGTTACGCCCAGTAATTTGGGCCTCTTGATATTTTTTTTAAGTGACGCTTTGACAAGTCCCTGTGCGGCCTGCTTCATCATCTCAAGTCCGCCCATAGTGTGTACATTGAACATGAACACCCCAAGTTCCGCTGCCGCGTGAGCTGACCTTGATACTGTATTGGGGATGTCGTGGAATTTAAGGTCAAGAAAGACCTTTTTGCCCATGGCGTTTATATCCTGTATTATTTTCGGGCCGGCAGATGTGAACAGTTCAGAGCCTACCTTGAATGTATCAATATGATCTTTGAACTGTTTGACTATGTCCAGTGCCCCTTCATGACCAGAGACATCAAGGGCAAGGATGATGCGTTCTTTTGGTTCCATGGTTTTTAATTGTCAATTTTAGGCAGTGTTATATCCTTTTGTGCCTGGTATTTGCCTTTTTTGTCCGCGTAGGAACGTATGCACAGTTCATCAGCGCCCAGAAATATGATCTGCGCTATTCCTTCGTTTGCGTAGAGTTTGACGGGCCGCGGAGAGGTGTTTGAGATCTCTATTGTTACATGGCCTTCCCATTCAGGTTCAAGCGGGGTTACATTGACCACTACACCGCATCTGGCATATGTAGATTTTCCCAGGCAGATCACGATCACGTCCCTTGGAAGCTTGAAATATTCCACTGATGCGGCAAGCACAAACGAGTTGGCGGGTATTACGCAGACATCACCTTTGAAGTCAGTAAAACTCTTGGGATCAAACCCCTTGGGATCAACAACCTCACTGCCTGAGTTGCTGAATATCTTGAACCTGTCGGATATCCTCATGTCGTATCCGTAGGAACTGACGCCGTAAGAGATGGCCCCTTCCCTTACCTGGTTTTCAGCAAAGGGTGTGATCATCCCTTTTTCAGCCATTTCCTTTATCCAGCGGTCGTTTTTTACCATAATTTTCTCTTGTTAATTAAGATAAAAGTGCGGTCTTTGAAAGGTTAACATAAAGGTTTATTCCTTTACAACAACATGCCTGCCCCCCCTGTCTGAATTTGATAGCTTCTTTCCGGTCTAACTAAACAGAGGTTTAAAGGGCGCAAAAAGGTCGCAGAAACGATGAAATTTTACGCGCATAGTCTTGAAGGAAAGCCGCATTGAGACAGAATTTACAAAATGCTTGAATATTCTTATCTATAGTGGCAGAATTAGAATTAATTATGGCATATTATTTTAAACAGGCAGAGAGGTTGATCTATGATGCCTGAGAATGAGCCTGTCATGGCCATATCTGCAGCATAGTGAGTGCTTTCGAAAGGTGCGCGCCGGATCGACTGGGAACATTGGGATTAAAGGGGGACGGAATGACGGGTAAAGCATATATTGAAATACCGGAAGAAAAAATAGCCCGGTTCTGCGGGAAATGGAAGATACGTGAATTCGCGCTCTTCGGTTCTGTCCTGAGGGATGATTTCAGACCTGACAGCGACATTGACGCGCTGGTTACTTTTGATGAGGATGCTCAACACTCCCTGTTTGACCTTGTTAATATGGAAGATGAACTCAGGGAGATTTTTGGGCGCAATGTGGACCTGGTAAGCCGCAAAGGCATTGAAGCAAGCAGAAATTATATACGAAGAAACGCAATATTGAACTCCGCAGAGGCGGTATATGCAGCGTGACCGTGAGTTTTTCCTCGACATATTGGAGGCGGCAAAACTCGCTGTCTCTTATGTCGGTGAAAAGTCTAAGGAAGATTTTTTAAAAGACCCTCAGTGTCAGGACGCTGTTATCAGACGGCTTGAGATAATAGGTGAAGCATCCCGACGGATTTCTGCGGAGACACAGGCGGATTTTCCTGATTTGCCGTGGGGTGAAATGATCGGAATGCGGAATGTGATGATCCATAAGTATGACGACGTGGACCCCGGTATAGTCTGGAAGACAGTAAAAAGTAACCTCCCAAAACTTATTACATCATTTAAAACGATACTCGAAGCGCCTGATAAAGAGTAACCATCATTATTGACCACTTATTGTTCTTCCCGTGGAGAACAGGAAAACTTCCGGAGTAATGCACCAAGGAAATTATATAAAAGTCCAAAAGGGTAATAATTGCGTAAATATTACGCGCATAGGCTTGATGAAAAGCCGCCCGATGAATGGCATCTGCTTGTCAAAAACTCGCAGAGAGGAACATTTATTGAATGTAGCAAAACTGGCGGAAAAATTTACAGATGAATTTGGCTCCGGGGAATGGGCGTATCTGGCGGGGCTGTGGCATAGGCTAAGAAAATTATAATAGAATGTGAAGGAGGACAAATTTGGAAACAAGTATAGCAGTTTTTAAGGGTAAGCAGATCAGAAAAACTATTCATAACAACGAATGGTGGTTTTCAATTATCGATGTAATTGAGGTGCTCACCGGAACTGAGCGACCACGAAAGTACTGGAATGATTTAAAGAAAAAGCTGGCGGATGAAGGATATGACGAGTTGTCCGAAAAAATCGGACAACTGAAAATACAGTCGGCAGACGGGAAATACTATAAGACAGACTGTTCAAATACAGAGACAATGTTCAGGCTTATCCAGTCCATTCCATCTCCCAAAGCTGAACCTTTCAAGCGCTGGCTGGCAAAGGTTGGCTACGACCGTGTCCAGGAAATTGAAGACCCTGAACTCGGCACGAAAAGGACAAGGGCTTTATACAAGGCGAAGGGCTATTCGGACGACTGGATTGAAAAGCGCATGCGCGGTATTGCCATTCGTGAAGAGCTTACAGATGAGTGGAAAAAGAGGGAAGTGAAAGAGAAAAGGGAATACGAGATTCTCACTGCCGAGATTGCAAAAGCGGCATTCGGCATAACACCCGGCCAACACAAAAAACTTAAGGGACTGAAACGTCAAAACCTTCGTGACCACATGAACGATCTCGAGTTAATTTTCTCAATGCTTGGCGAAGCGGCAACAACTGAGATAACGCGTGTTGATGATGCAAAAGGATTTAGTGAAAACAAAAAGTCAGCCCGTAAGGGTGGCGGCGTTGCAGGTAAGGCTCGGAAAGACCTTGAAAAAAAGACCAGGAAGAAGGTTGTTTCCCGTGAGAACTACCTGACCGAACCGGAGAGCCGGAAGAAGTTGGCAAGAAAGAAGTAAAAAACGGGAGGGGTTGCAATGGGACATGAAGCAAAGAAAACCGAACATTCCGGCGCCAAGAAAGGCTCTGGCGCATACTGGGGCAGAAAGGTTGCGGCGAAGAAGGAGTCGAACAGGAAAAGACGGGAGAATGATAAGGGAAGTGTGAGGGAGCAGAAGGATCGGTAAGGTTCAAGATGACAGAATATTATGCGCATAGTCTTGAAGGAAGGCCGCCGGATGAATGGCATCTCCTGGATGAGCACTTGGAGAATGTTGCAAGAATGGCCGCTGAATTCGCTAACTATTTTGGCGCCAAAACATGGGGTGAATTAGCGGGGGCAAATCATGACCTTGGCAAAGGCACACGGCCTTGGCAGGCATACCTTCGGAAATCAAATGATATTATTGACGAATTTGCCAAGTATTATAAAGGACATCCGAATCATGCTGCTGTAGGTGCGCAATGGCTTAATAACAACTCAAGGGAAGCTGGAAAATTGTTGGCATACTGTATCGCAGGACACCATGGGGGTCTGCCTAGTTGGAGCGATTCTCCTGTTGCCTCATTGGAGATGAAGCTTCAACAACCGTTTCCTGAAGTTGCTGTGCCTTGTACAGTCTCGGAATTTCCAACCACCCTGCCTTTTCCCATTGATTCGGATCGTTTTGGGTTTCAGTTGCAATTTTTTGTTCGAATGCTTTTTTCCTGTCTTGTAGATGCGGATTTTCTTGATACGGAAGCATCTCTGGACAAAAAGAGGTCCGGCTGGCGTTCTACCTATCCTGGAATCAGCGAACTTCATGAGAGATTCTGGGCAAATTTCAATGTGTTGCGTGAAGGAGCTGATCAAACCTTAAATGTGAACCGGCAACGGGAACTGGTTCTTGAAGACTGCTTGCGGGCAGCGGCGTTGGAACCAGGATTGTTTTCACTGACGGTTCCAACCGGCGGCGGTAAGACTCTGGCCTCGCTGGCCTTGGCACTGAATCATGCGATAAATAAAGAAAAGAGAAGAATTATTTACGTCATTCCTTTTACCAGCATCATTGAGCAGAATGCCAAGGTTTTCCGTGATATGCTGGGTGAAAATGCTGTTCTGGAACACCATTGCAATTTTCTACCTGACGATTCGAATTGGCAAACCAGGCTTGCAACTGAAAATTGGGACGCCCCTGTAGTAGTAACGACCAATGTCCAGTTTTTCAATTCTTTTTATGCCAATAAGACATCGAAGTGCCGGAAGCTGCATAATGTGGTTGAGAGTATCATTATCTTTGATGAAGTTCAGGCCATACCGGTTGAAAAGTTGAAGCCATGCCTGGAAGTCATCAAGGAGTTGTCACTGAACTATGGTGTTACCTCGATTTTATGCACGGCCACGCAACCTGCCATTGAGTTTTCTGACCAATTCACTACCGGACTGCAGAATGTCACGGAAATTATTCAGGATGTCCCATCGCTCTTTACAGCCTTGAAACGAACGGAGGAGGCTTTTATTGGTGAACTCAGTGAGCAGGATATTGCAGAACGGTTGCTGGAACATGAACAGGTCCTGTGCATCGTGAATACTCGGCAGCAGGCACTGGATATCTTTAATGCCTTGCCTGAGTCCGATGCAAATTTTCATCTGAGCGCCTTGATGCACCCAGTCCACCGGACGAAAAAATTGAATGAAATCAGAAACAGATTGTCGCCCGCAAACAAATTGCCGTGTCGGGTGATCAGCACACAGTTGATTGAAGCAGGTGTTGATGTGGATTTTCCCTGTGTATTTCGGGCAGTTGCCGGAATCGACAGTATTGCCCAGGCTGCAGGGCGATGTAATCGGAACGGCCTGAGCAAGGTACCATGCAAAGTGTATGTGTTTGAGTTTTCGAAAGATGGTGTTTGCTCTTTCTTTCGTCATGCTGCACAATCAGCCGCGAAGCTCTTTGAACCATTTGCCGGAAAACTTACAGATCCTGAATGTGTCCGTGAGTATTTCGCAGATTTTTTTTGGAAAAATGAACAACGAATGGATGAGGACGGTATCATCGAAAATTACTGTCAACCGGCGCAATCAGGTAATATTCAATTTCGTGACATTGCAGAATTCCAGATGATTAAATCAGCTACCAAGCCAGTAGTCATTGCTTTGGAAGAAAATGCTATCGAACTGGTGAGTTCGCTCGAATTTGCAGAGCACAAAGGAGGAATTCTTCGGAAGCTCCAGCAGTTCAGTGTTCAAATTTACCCGTATCAATTAGAAGAAATAAAGAATTGGCTGGAAAGTCCGGTGCCGGGCGTCTGGGTCTTGCGTTCGCAAGAGCTCTACTCCGAGACTACCGGGCTCAGGTGTAAGCCACCTGAAGGACAAGCATTTTTTGGTTAATAAGGAGGTGTGAGAATGAGTTACGGTATCAAGCTTCGCGTGTGGGGAGACTATGCATTGTTCACTCGCCCTGAAATGAAAGTGGAACGGGTCAGCTATGACGTAATGACGCCTTCAGCTGCCCGTGGAATTTTGGAGGCCATTTATTGGAAGCCTGCCATCCGATGGGTAATTGACCGCATACATGTGATGCAACCTGTCCGCTTTGAGAACATCCGGCGCAACGAAGTAGCAAAACGAGTTTCAATTAATAATGCAGACATGCAGGGGGGAAAACCAGTTTGTATTTTTGCAGATGATCCCAAAACACGCCAGCAAAGAGCTTCCATGGTTTTGCGGAATGTCGAATATGTAATTGAAGCCCATTTTGAATTAATTGGTAACGATGATTCCGACCCTGGCAAGCATCTGGCCATCTTTGAGCGACGTGTAAAAAAGGGCCAGTGTTTTCATCGCCCCTATTTTGGCTGCCGTGAATTCCCTGCTGATTTTGAGTGGTGCGACGAAACTCCTGTGTCGTCATTTTCCGGCAAGCTTGATTTGGGATTCATGTTGCACGATATTGATTTTGCCAATGATATGACTCCACAGTTCTTCCGTGCGGTCATGCAGGACGGAGTCATTAACTGTCGGCAGGAGGTGGTTTCATGATTTTTCAGTCACTGGTTTCTTTGTATGACCGGCTCGGGGGAGAAATGCCTCCCTTTGGCTTCAGCGTTGAGGATATCGGATATGTTATCACCATTGACAAAGCAGGCAATCTTGTCGGACAACCCGAAGACCTGCGGACCAAAATAAAGGCAAATATCTATGATTTTCGGGAATCGGTGGTTCCCTATTCCAATCAGGTAGATGTCCGATCCGGGAATGCCGCTACCACGCCGAATTTTATGGTGGATAAGGCGGACTACATTTTCGGCATGTCAGGGAATTCAAAAAAAGATGTATATCATGACTCTTTCAAGAAACGAATTAATGAGGTCTGCGGAGAATCTCGGGATGAGGGTGTTGTTGCAGTAAAGTCTTTTCTCTCTGGTTGGAATACAGAGCTTTCTACCGACTTGAGAGACTGGAAGGAGATATGCGGCATCCACGGAAAATGGGTCGCATTCCGGTTGCAGGGGATTCCCGGATTTGTCCATGAACGTTCGGAGGTTACAAAGCTATGGTCAGATTTCGTTAAAAAGGAAGAGTATTCTCGCGGTATCAGTTTCCTGGATGGCGAAATTCATAATCTTCAACCGCAGTATGCGCAGTTCAAGTTCGGCTCCGGAGCATCATTGGTTTCATTCAATGAAGTAGCTTACGAGTCCTATGGAAAAAAGAAAGGAGAGAATGCCCCCATTTCAGTTGAAGCTGAATTCAAAAGTTCTTCGGCGCTAAAAAAATTATTGCGCAGCAGAACTCAACGGATACGGATAGGCGATGCAGTCACGGTTTTCTGGGCGGAACGGGCATCGCCGGTAGAGACTCTTTTCGGTCAGGTGCTGAATCCGTCAGTTGAAGATCAGGCTGCTGCGATTCCAGTTCAGAAGTTTCTGGAAGCCGTGCGTCAGGGATCGTTGCCTAACGAACTCGAAGGTGACAAGAACCTAAGATTCTATATCTTGGGGCTTTCTCTCAATAAAGCGCGGTTGGCACTGCGTTTCTGGCATGTCTGTTCAGTGAGTGAGTTGATGGCTCGGTTCCGTGATCATTTCGGTAATCTGGAAATGGAACATTCAGAGCGGGACATTCCGTTTCCCGGAGTCTGGCACCTGCTCAAGGAAACCGCACGTGAGACCAAGGATATCTCTCCGGTGCTGGGTGGCGCCCTTACTCGTTCAATTCTCACCGGAGCACATTATCCACAAAATCTTTATCAAGGGGTGGTGAGACGTATCCGGGCAGACCATCGAGTCAATTGCCTGCGAGCTTCAATTTTAAAAGCAGTTTTACAAAGAAATCATAAAAAGGAGGTTCCAATGTCTTTAGACACAGAAAGAAAGGATGTTGCCTATCTACTGGGACGGCTGTTTGCTGTCCTTGAAAAAGCGCAATTGGATGCATTGGGCAAGGTTAACTCAACCATCAAGGATAGATTTTTCAGTGCAGCATCGGCTATGCCGGCAAGTGTCTTTCCCCGCTTGCTGCGTTTATCACAGCACCACATTGCAAAGGCAGAGTACGGGCACATATCTGATCGCCGAATTTCAGAGATAATGGAGCATATTAACGCGTTTCCTGCCCATATAAATTTGCAAGATCAAGGACTTTTCGCCATTGCCTACTACCATCAGAAGAATGCACTATATCGGAAAAACGAAACTAAAACCGAAGGAGGAGAATAATGAGTGATACGATCAAAAACCGCTATGAGTTTGTCCTGTTGTTTGACGTAAAAAATGGAAATCCGAATGGTGACCCGGACGGAGGGAATCTTCCCCGGATCGATCCCGAGACCGGGCATGGAATCACAACGGATGTCTGCCTGAAGCGTAAGATTCGAAATTACGTGGAGTTGGTTAAGGATAATAAGACACCGTTTAATATTTACGTTAAGGAAAAAGCGATTCTTACAGAACGTCGGCAGCCAGCCTATGAGGCAGTGGCAGACGAAAAAGATAAATCTGCAAAAATCAGCAAAGCACGAGCCTGGATGTGCAAAAACTTTTTCGATGTTCGGACTTTCGGCGCTGTCATGTCGGTAAAAGAAAACAACTGCGGCCAAGTGCGAGGTCCGGTGCAGTTTGCCTTTTCGCAAAGTATCGATCCAGTCGTCCCACTGGAAGCAAGTATTACCCGAATGGCTGTAGAGACCAAAAAGGAATCATACGCCCAGGATGGAGACAACCGGACCATGGGCCGGAAGACTTATATCCCCTACGGCCTGTATCGTGTTCACGGTTTTATCTCAGCACCACTTGCCAAACAGACCGGTTTCTCCGAAGAGGACCTTGAATTGTTCTGGAATTCCCTGCAAAACATGTTCGATCACGACCGGTCCGCGGCCCGTGGCGAAATGGCGGCTAGGAATTTGATCGTCTTCAAGCACGACAGCGAACTTGGCAACGTCCCGGCCCATAAGCTCTTTGATTTAGTAAAAGTATCGCGTTCAAATGACAGCAACGGGCCTGCACGGGTATTTTCAGACTATGAGGTGAAAGTTGACAGCGCAAATGTTCCGGGAGGCGTAACTCTAGAGGAGAAGTTTTGAATGACTGAAAAGAAACAATCACCCCAACTAATCCCCCCGCACGGCGGTTACCAGGAACTCCAGTCCTACAAGATGTCGGAGATCGTGTATGACGCTACAGTAGTATTCTGCAACCGCTTCATCAACATCCGCTCCCGCACTCATGACCAGATGGTGCAGGCGGCGCGAAGCGGGAAGCAGAATATCGCTGAGGGCAGCATGGCATCGGGCACTTCAAAGAAGTTCGAGCTTAAGCTCGTCAGTGTGGCGCGGGCAAGCCTTGAAGAAGTGCTTCTGGATTTTAAGGACTATCTGAGGCAGAAGGGGCTTGTGCTTTGGACAAAGGATCATCCAAAGGCCGGTGAAGTGAGAAAACTCTGCTATCAAAAGAATAGGTCTTATACGACTTATAAGACCTATCTTGAGCAGTCGCCACCGGAGGTGGCGGCCAATACCATGATCTGTCTGATTCACCAGACAAACTATCTGCTGGACAAGCAGTTAAGGGCCCTTGAACAAGCCTTTCTGAAAGAAGGCGGCTTTACTGAAAGACTCTACCATGCGCGATCAGGGTCGCGCAAAAAGAAATAGGTCATATATGAGTTATAAGCCCTATAAAGAAGATGATCTTGTTCAGCTTTCAGCCTTACAGCATTTTGCTTTCTGTGAGCGGCAGTGCGCGCTGATTCACATTGAACAGATATGGAGCGAGAATATGTTCACTGCTGAAGGAAAGATCATGCATGAAAGGGTGGATACTTCAAAGTCTGAATCACGGGGAGCAGTCCGCATGGAATTCAGTGTGCCTTTGCGTTCACTCAGACTCGGACTGACCGGCAAGGCTGATGTTGTTGAATATCACAGGCAGGATGATGGGACATGGTTGCCCTTCCCCGTGGAATACAAACGCGGTAAACCAAAGGCGGATGATTGCGACAAGGTCCAGCTCTGCGCGCAGGCAATGTGCCTTGAAGAGATGATGAGTGTTGAAATACCGAAAGGAGCTTTGTTTTACGGTCGGATCAGGCGGAGAGAAGATGTGATCTTTGACAATGCATTACGAAAGGAAACAGAAAATACTGCGAAAAAGGTTCACGAGCTTATTGAATCACAAAAAACTCCTGGACCTGAATATTCAAAAAGATGCAAATCCTGTTCATTGTTTCAGCAGTGCATGCCTGAGCTGTGCTCGAAAAAGAATAAAGCAAGCAGATATCTGTCAAATATTTTAAAACAACTGGATGCTGAGGTCTCGAATAATGGGACAGGCTGAGTCAGGCGTGACAGGTTAAATCATGAAAAAACATCTTAACACATTATTCGTCACCACCCAGGGGGCATATCTTTCCAAGGATGGGGAAACCGTGTCAGTTAAGGTTGATGATGAAATCCGCTTGCGTATTCCAATTCACACAATTGGCGGTATTGTATGTTTCGGTCAGGTAAGCTGCAGTCCTTTTTTAATGGGGTTTTGCGCTAAAAATAACGTTGCTGTATCATTCCTGACTGAATACGGACGCTTTCTGGCAAAGGTTCAGGGGCCGGTATCCGGGAATGTGCTGTTACGAAGGGAACAATACCGGCTTGCTGATGATGAGACTGTTTCTTTAAATATTTCCAAATCAGTTATTACAGGCAAACTTGTTAATACCAGAACAGTATTGCAGAGGTTTTTGAGAGACCACGCCGATAAACCAAATGCAGATGCAGTGAAACAGGCGTCAAAACTTATAAGCTCAACATTAAGACGGGTATATAACGAAACCTCGCTTGACGTGATAAGAGGATTTGAAGGAGATTCGGCTCGTATCTATTTCAGTGTTTTCGATAATCTTATCACTGCCAGTAAGAAAGAATTCTTTTTCAGGGAACGTAACAGGAGGCCTCCTTTGGATAGGGTGAACTGTCTGTTGTCATTTCTGTATACGATTGTAATGCATGATGTACGCTCTGCGCTTGAGACAGCAGGGCTTGATCCGGCGGTAGGGTTCCTCCACAAAGACCGGCCGGGCAGGTATGGACTCGCGCTGGATATGATGGAGGAATTCAGGCCGTTTCTTGCTGACAGGCTGGTTCTTTCTCTGATAAATCTCAGTCAGGTCAATGCAAAGGGATTTGAAGAAAAAGAAAATGAAGCTGTGCTAATGGATGATGATACAAGAAAGGCTGTCCTTGTTGCATATCAGAACCGGAAACAGGATGAGATTATGCATCCATTTCTTAATGAAAAAGTGACGATTGGATTGCTTTTTCATACGCAGGCATTATTGCTTGCAAGATATTTGCGCGGCGATTTGGATGCTTATCCGCCCTTTATCTGGAAGTGAGGATGAAATATGTTTGTTATAGTGAGCTATGATGTTTCAACTGAAGACGGCGGACAGCGGCGCCTGAGAAGGGTCGCCAGGGCATGTCAGGATTATGGACAGAGAGTTCAGTATTCTATTTTTGAATGTATGATTAATCCGGCGCAATGGACTTTTTTAAAAGAACGATTGATCAGTGAAATTGATCCTGAAAAAGACAGTCTGAGATTTTATTACCTCGGCTCTAACTGGAAGCGCCGCGTGGAACATGTAGGGGTCCGGAAATCGCCTGATCAGGACGGTCCGTTGATCGTGTAAGAAGGAGTGCGAACCGTAAGTTCACATTAAGTTGCCGTAAGGTTCGCACAGGGGAAAACTGCTTATTATTCTTAATGTTAGCAGTTATGTTCTTTGACAATTGAAAGTCAGTTGCTCTTGAAAGAGGGGCTTCGCAAAAATTGTCTTTTAAGGGCAGTAAAAACAACAACTTATAAAGTAAGAGTCGCCCCCCATGCGGGGGCGTGGATTGAAACCATATTAATTTGTATGGGCACGCCTGAAGGTTCGTCGCCCCCCATGCGGGGGCGTGGATTGAAACTTGCTAATACACTTTCATTTGAGATAGCGCATGGTGTCGCCCCCCATGCGGGGGCGTGGATTGAAACGCTTACCATCAATACAAACTGCTGAATATGCGTGTCGCCCCCCATGCGGGGGCGTGGATTGAAACTAGATAATCGCTGTTGGATACGCCAAGCAGTAAGTCGCCCCCCATGCGGGGGCGTGGATTGAAACTTGATAGCACTGATGGAGATACAGAAGAAACTGCGTCGCCCCCCATGCGGGGGCGTGGATTGAAACCTGTTAATATTGCAGGGATGGGTCAAATAGAAGTGGTCGCCCCCCATGCGGGGGCGTGGATTGAAACTTAAAGAAAGTAACATATTCAAAAGAAAAAACAAGTCGCCCCCCATGCGGGGGCGTGGATTGAAACTAAAGTGTTCACGGCGTTGGCTTCACTGGACACTAGTCGCCCCCCATGCGGGGGCGTGGATTGAAACAAATTAGTTTAACTAATGGAGGTGGCGGCATGGAAGTCGCCCCCCATGCGGGGGCGTGGATTGAAACCCCGATTCAGGCAGAGGATTTTATCTTCGAGGCCGTCGCCCCCCATGCGGGGGCGTGGATTGAAACTATCTTCTTAGGATCATAGGTAACGCTTACACGTGTCGCCCCCCATGCGGGGGCGTGGATTGAAACAGTTTTGGGTTTTATAATTATTGATTCCATAGTCGTCGCCCCCCATGCGGGGGCGTGGATTGAAACTTGATAGCCATAGGTTTTTCGCACAATAAATAATGTCGCCCCCCATGCGGGGGCGTGGATTGAAACTGTCAATAATGTAACCAGCAATATCGGAGGTAACATGTCGCCCCCCATGCGGGGGCGTGGATTGAAACGGCGCAAAGCTGTTCTATGTATACGACAGGACGTTGTCGCCCCCCATGCGGGGGCGTGCCTGTCTGCCGGTCTACGACTCGTATAGTAGGCAGGGATTGAAACTGAAGAAGGCAATATATTTAGCAAAAGAAGTCATAAATATTGTTATTATATAAATCAAGGAAAAGATGATGAATAAAATCGACCTGGAAATCGTTGAAAGATTTAGAGAGCTTGTATCACAGAAAGTAAAAGTACATGAACTCAGAGTGTTCGGCTCCCGCGCCAGAGGTGACGCTACTGCAGAGTCGGACCTTGATGTACTAATTGTTGTAGAACATCTTGACCATTCCATTGAAAGATATATAAGCGATTGCGCGTGGGAAGCAGGCTTCCCTGCTGATGTTGTAGTTGTTCCGATCCCCATAAGTATCGATGCTATCAAGAACAGCCCAATACGCGAATCCATCTTCATCAAGAATGTCTATAATGAGGGAATTGCTGTATGACTGATTTGATGGCTCTGATACAATACCGGCTGAATGAGGCGGATGATTCCATAAAAGAAGCTGATGTTCTTCTAAGAGAAGGTATGAGCATGCGTGCCGTAATGAACAGGTTATATTATGCAATGTTTTACGCCGTATTGGCCCTTTTACAGAAAAAGCAAATTGCCACTTCAAAACATTCAGGCGTAATTTCTCACTTTGATAAGGAATTTATAAAAAAAGGAATATTTGATAAAGAGCTATCTAAAGCATTGCATCGCGCGTTTGATCTCAGGCAGAAGGGTGATTATATGGAAGATGCAGAAGTAACGAAAGAAGATGTGGATGAGATGATCCCCAAAGTAGCCGATTTTGTTAGCAAAGTAAAAGATCACCTGCTTGGCAGTCATTAAGTAAGATAATAAATCACAATTGTCAGCTATATTGTTCTTTAGGGCCTAAAAGTACAATATGGGAATCTGCAATATACTTTCTTGGGATTATGAGCCCTGCACAAATCGTCCAAAAACTATGGAATTACTGCAATGTCCTTCGCTCTGACCGAATCCCAAGGCCGGGTGCTCAGAAGTAATTTTTACTCTACCGTTATCGTAGTATATTAAGTACGTAATATTTCAGCTATTTGATGAAATCAAGCACTTCCAATGTATCATTTTCCTTGACAATAGGTATAGTATATATGCTATATTTCATCTATTAAATGAAATATAGCATGTTAAATGTACTATGGAAAAAATAACAGGCTTAGGAACAATTGACAGGGAGCGGTTAACCGCATTAATTCGCGGTACAAAAGGCACTATTTCAGTTGCCGAGTCAGCGGATATTTTAAAGGTATCTTCAGTTAGCGCAGCGAAGATGCTTGCTCGCTGGGCGAAAAAAGGGTGGCTGTCACGTGTGCGCCGCAGTATATATATATCCATTCCTCTTGAATCCCGCACAACCGATGTTCCTCTTGAAGACCCGTGGCTTGTTGCTGATCGTTTATTCAGCCCGTGTTATATCGGGGGATGGAGCGCGGCTGAGTACTGGAATCTCACTGAACAAATCTTTCGCACTATAGCAGTAATGACAGTACAAAAACCAAGAAATCGTACCCCTAATATCAGAGGAACAAATTTTCTGCTTCGCACTGTTCCGGAAAGAACCATGTTTGGGCTAAAATCTGCCTGGAGGGGACAGGTGAAAGTATCAGTATCTGACGCAACCAGGACAATTCTTGATATGCTCAATGATCCGGGACTCGGTGGCGGAATACGGTCGACTGCCGATATGTTTAAAGATTATTTAAAATCGGAAAACAAAAATCTGGACATGCTCATCGACTATTCCACGCGTTTTGGAAATGGCGCGGTCTTTAAACGTCTTGGTTTTATGCTGGAGCGTTTTTCTCCGGACGAAAACACTATCATTGAAAAGTGCAAATCGCAATTAACCAAAGGGAACTCTAAACTTGATCCAAAACTCGGGGCGGACAAGCTCGTTACACGCTGGAAGTTATGGATTCCAAAAAATTGGGTAAAGGAGCAATGACGTGATTGATCGCCGGGAGATCATGGAGTTTTCCAGAGAGTGGGGACTGACTGCAAATGTCATTGAAAAAGATTATGTGCTTGGATGGGTATTGGCCGGGATTGCCGGTCATGATAAGCTGGGTTCTGAATGGGTGTTTAAAGGAGGGACCTGTTTAAAGAAGTGTTACTTTGAAACATATCGCTTTTCCGAAGACCTGGATTTTACCGTAGTGAATGCTGAGCATTTGAACGAAGAATATCTTCTGTCTTCATTTCGTGATGTCGCCGGATGGATATACGAATCTACCGGCATAGAAATCCCGGCAGATACGATCCGTTTTGAAATCTATACAAATCCACGCGGCGCAACATCTGTTCAGGGAAGGATTGGTTACCGGGGACCAATGCAGCCTGGCGGGGCCCTTCCCCGGATAAAACTGGATTTAACAAATGATGAAATATTAGTTCTTGATCCCGCTGTACGGGAAGTCCATCATCCTTATTCCGACAGACCGGAAGACGGCATCTCCGCAAGGTGCTATTCTTTCGAAGAAGTGTATGCGGAAAAAGTCAGGGCATTGGCGGAACGTGAAAGACCGCGCGATCTTTATGACGTTATACATCTTCATCGTCATGACAGTTTAAGAACTAATCGTGAGTTAATAATGAGCACGCTTGAAAAGAAGTGTGAATTTAAAGGGATATCCGTACCGACTATAGAAGCACTGGAAAATAAACCCGAGCGTGCCGAACTGGAAGCTGAATGGGAGAATATGCTGGCACACCAATTGCCTGTTTTACCGCCGTTTGGACAATTCTGGCAGGAACTTCCTGAGGTGTTTGAATGGTTATATCGCGCAGTTGAAAAAGTTGCGGCTCTTCCGATATCTTCCGGACGTTATGAGGTTGATGAAACATGGCATGCCCCTGCAATGGCACAAGCCTGGTATGCTAATGCACCGCTTGAAATAATACGTTTTGCAGCAGCTAACCGTTTATGTGTGAATTTAAAATATAATGGTACAAATCGTGTCATAGAGCCATATTCCCTGCGCAGGACAAAAGATGGAAATTTGTTATTATATGCCGTCAAACACAATACACACGAGGACAGATCCTATAGAATTGACAGGATACAGGGAGCAGAAGCGACCAAGACGCCATTTACGCCTCGTTATGTAGTCGAACTGACTGCTGCCGGACCGATTTCGGCACCTCCAACAGAACGGACATCATCCGGATATGGATTAACCAATACCAGAAAATCAAGAATCGGTCGGGGTAGGTCTATAAGCCGTTCAATGAGTTTTGGGCCTAAATATATAATCGAATGTACTTATTGCGGTAAGAAATTCAATCGAAAAAGCTATACTACCAGTCTAAATGCTCACAAGGATAAAAGCGGATATCCTTGCCCGGGAAGGATTGGGTATATGGTAGATACGAAGTATTAGAACAATAAAATGAGCCCAGCACAAATCGTCCAAAAACTCTGAAATTACTGCAACGTCCTTCGTGACGACGGAATGAGCTGCGGAGATTATGTGGAACAGCTTACGTATCTGCTGTTTCTCAAGATGGCTGATGAGAGGGCTAAACCGCCATATAATCAACCGACTCAGTAAATAGATTTAGTTGCCCCCCATGCGGGGGCGTGCCTGCCTGCCAGTCTACGACTGAGAAAAATCCCGCCTTCAGAAGATAATGCTGTGAGATCGATAAATAAAGCTGAACACTGGTTAAAAACAAAGCAATGGTGCCGGTAACTGATGTGGACTACTGACACATATAAAAGAGAGGGTATTTGTTAATTTTGACAAACTATAATAATTAAGTTATACTTTAATTAAGAAGTAAAACAAATTTATGGAGGTAAAACTATGCCTACAGTAACTGTATCATCAAAAGGGCAGATTGTCATGCCAAAAAAGATACGGGATGCCCTTGGCATAAAGCCGAAACAGAAGGTATTTTTGAAAGTTGTACAAGATCATGCTGAAATTATACCGCTGCCGGAAAATCCTGCTCAGGCATTCTGCGGTATTTTCAAAAAAGGTTCATCACTGACAAAATCACTGCTGAAGGATCGAAAGGAGGAAGCAAAACTTGAAGAGAAAAATATTGCTCGATTCTTACGCGCTTCTGGCATATCTAAAAAAAGAAGATAACTACAGGAAAGTGATGGAATTATTAAATTCGGCGCCTGAAGATTGTTCTATTATAATGAATGAAATCAATGCGGGAGAAAGTTACTATATTATTGCCAGAGAAAGAGGAATCAGGCAAGCCGATTATTTCATTGAAACCATTCTTCCTAACCTTCCTATAGACATTATATCCAATTCATTCGACCAGATCATAGATGCTTCCAGAATCAAAGTTGACCATTCCATTTCTTATGCTGACTGTTTTGTTGTCGCTACAGCCGTCCGTGAAAAAGCCGTGATTGTTACAGGCGATCCTGATTTTAAGCGAGTTAAAGATATTGTGGATGTAGAATGGATATAGATTTAAAAATTAATACATAAACAGATATTTTTCTATGCCCCCCCCATGCGGTGGCGTGCCTGCGGGGATTGAAACTGCTTTATTTCAGTGCCTTCAGTGTTCTCAGTGGTTGTATGAGAGAATATTCAATTACCCAGGACTGAAGCTGCTCTATTGACTACTCCATTTATTCGGAGGTATACTTAAAAATATCCTGGGGGAGGCGCAGACCTGTGGAACTACGGGTCAGGCCTGAGAGTTTTCCCGAATATTCGGGGAGAGACCCCTTGAACCTGAACTGGGTAATACCAGCGGAGGAAAAGGAGGAATAAAAAAATTATACCGCATTCTTCAGGGTAAGAACCTCTGGAAATGCGGTTTTTATTTTTTTAAATGAAGAACTCTATCACAAAAAATACCCGAAACATAAGGGATATCCTTGCAAAGGCCCTTAAACCGGAGATATTAAGTCTTGATGAGGTCTCCAGTCTGATAAACCTGCGTGACAGGGAATTGTGGGAAGAGGTCTTTGATGCCGCCCGTCAGCTGAAGGAAAAGATCTACGGCAGCAGGATCGTGCTGTTCGCGCCGCTTTATC
The DNA here is from genome assembly GCA_002897775.1 of bacterium BMS3Bbin08. Taxonomy (GTDB): domain Bacteria; phylum Nitrospirota; class Thermodesulfovibrionia; order UBA6902; family BMS3Bbin08; genus BMS3Bbin08. The sequence goes on from BDTR01000030.1 coordinate 164,591, forward strand.
TGTCGAACGAGTGCGTAAATAACTGCGGATATTGCGGCTTTAGAAAAGGCAATGGAAAGGCCAGGAGAAAGACCCTGAGCGTGGACGAAGCAGTGGAAGAGGCGGGGATGCTTGCTGACAGAGGGTATAAAAGGCTTCTTCTCGTGACGAGCGAACATCCTAAGCTGGCTGGTGTGGATTATCTTGAAGAGGTTATCACAGAGATATATAAGAGGACGGATATAAGGATCCTGCACCTGAACGCGGCTCCCATGAGCGTGGAGGATTTCAGGAGACTAAAAACATGCGGTATCGGCGTGTACCAATGTTTTCAGGAAACATATCACTTCCCGACATATAAGAAGATGCATCCTTCCGGTCCAAAGGCGGATTATGGATGGAGGCTGGGGGTCATGGACAGGGCAATAGAAGCTGGTTTTGAAGACATAGGAATGGGTGTGCTGCTTGGTCTGTACGACTGGAGATGGGATGTATGGGCGGTAATAGCGCACAGCCACAGGCTTATAAGGAAATACGGTTTCGGGCCGCATACCCTGTCCGTTCCAAGGCTTCAGCCTGCACAGGGTTTTAAACCGGGAAAAACAAACAGGGTTTCTGATGATGATTTCAGAAAAATAGTCGCCATTTACCGCCTGGCCCTGCCTTATGTCGGCGTGGTGATCTCAACAAGGGAACCGTCAGAGCTAAGGGACGAGCTGCTTTCGATGGGCGCTTCGCAGGTGTCAGCCGGTTCAAAGACAAGCCCCTGGGGTTATGTTGAGGACGGCGACACAGAACAGTTTGAAACGGGTGACAAACGGAGCCTTGAGGAGGTCATTGAGAAAATAGCGGGCATGGGACTTATTCCAAGTTTGTGTACTGCCTGCTACAGGGAAGGCAGAAGCGGTGAAAAGTTCAGGCAGATCGCTCAGCAGGGAAATATCAAAAAGTTCTGCCATGAAAACGCGCTGTTAAGTCTTAAAGAGTATATTGAGGACCACGCGCCGGACAATATAAAAGAGCATCTGGTAAAAAGGCTGAAACAGGAAAGCGCAAAAAGCTCTAACGGTCTTTTTGACAAGTTCAAACTTATAGAGCAGGGGAAAAGGGATGTACACATATAGCGAATAGCTCGTAGCTCATAGTTCATAGCTGATAGTACAGACCACAGACTATTCCGTAACGTCCCGACGCTTCGGGACAAACAGTTTAAGCCCCTGTACCACAAGGGTGCATGGCAGGCGTTCAAAACGGATAACGAATAACGATTAACAAATAACGTATAACGGTTTTTTTAGATGAAACTTAAATTAAACGGAGACACTGCGGAGTTTCAGGACGGCCTTACTGTTGCGGGCCTTCTTGAAAACCTCAAGATAGAGCCCGGAAGGGTTGCCGTAGAGGTTAATATGGAAATTGTGAAAAAACAGGATTATCAGAAAGTGGTCGTTAAACAGGGTGATTCAATAGAGATCGTGAATTTTGTAGGTGGAGGGTAATAAATTTAGTGGTCGCCCTTCGGGCAAGCCCTCCAAAATAACCGGCGGGCAAGCACAATGTAATGATTTTCTTATTAACATATTCGCTCACTACGCCTGCCTGCCGGCAGGCAGATTCACTGAGCATTCATAAATTGTAAATTGCAAATTGAAAAAGGAGAGATTTATGGATGATAAGCTGGTAATAAAAGGAATTGAGTTCAGGTCCAGGCTGTGGGTGGGAACAGGCAAGTACAAGGACTTTGAGGAGACCAGAAAGGCTGTAGAGGCGTCCGGCACTGATGTTGTTACTGTTGCCGTTAGAAGGGTGAACATAACCGACAGAAAATCAGAGAACCTGCTTGACTATATTGATCCGAAAAAATACAGGATCCTTCCAAATACAGCCGGGTGTTACACAGTAGAGGACGCGTTAAGATATTCCAGGCTTGCGAGAGAGGCAGGTATTTCAGACCTTGTAAAACTTGAGGTCATAGGTGATGAAAAAACTTTGTTCCCTGACACGTGCGGACTGCTAAAGGCAACCGGGATACTGGCAAAAGAAGGCTTTATAGTTCTTCCATATACGAATGACGACCCTGTCATGGCCCGGCGGCTTGTTGACGCGGGGGCTGCTGCCGTGATGCCGCTTGCAGCGCCCATAGGGTCGGGACTTGGGATCAGGAATCCTTATAACATAAAAATAATACTGGAACAGGCCAAAGTCCCTGTGATAGTTGACGCCGGGGTCGGCACTGCGTCTGATGTTGCGATCGCAATGGAACTGGGGTGCGACGGTGTTCTGCTTAATACAGCCATAGCAGGCGCAAAAGACCCTGTCTCAATGGCAGAGGCAATGAAGTACGGTGTTTTGGCCGGACGCCTGGCATATAAGGCGGGCAGGATCGCCAGAAAGCTGCACGCGGCAGCAAGCAGTCCTATAGAGGGAATGCTTTAAAAGAAGTAGCGAGTATCAAGTAGAGAGTAGAGAGAAATAAGTAAACTGATGTTGTAACGGCGGGGCAGAAGGACGAAGGATGAACGACGAGGGACGAAAGTCAAAAAGAATAAATTTCAAACTTTATTTGATAACTGACAGGAAGATCTTCCATCGTCCATCCCGTAAAGGGACGTTGTCCCCACGGGACTTTACGTCGTCTATCGTCAATGCTGTTGAAAAGGCTTTAAAGGGTGGTGTAAAGGCGGTCCAGCTCAGGGAAAAGGATCTAAGTACTAGACAGTTATTAAAACTGGCTTACAGAATGAGAGAGTTGACGGAAAAATTTGACGCGAAACTTTTTATCAATGACAGGCTTGATATCGCTCTTGCGGTTAGCGCTGACGGTGTTCACCTCACGCAGAACAGCATGCCCGCGGACGCAGTGAGAAGGGTCGTTAAAAAGGCCTTTTTGATCGGTGTTTCAACACATTCATTAAAAGAGGCAAGGCAGGCTGAAGAGGCAGGGGCTGATTTTGTAACCTTTGGGCCGGTATACAGGACATCGTCAAAATTAAGATATGGCAGGCCCCTTGGACTTAATGTGCTGAAAAGGATTGTCAAAAAGATAAAAGCGCCGGTCTTTGCGATCGGCGGTATAAAGAGCGGCAGGATCAAAGATGTGAAAAAGGCGGGCGCCAGTGGTGTTGCCATGATATCAGAGATATTTAAGGCGGCGGGCATACAGAATAAAGCAAATGAAATCATTAATTTATTAGAAGATAGATAGGAGAATATCCTGCGTATTATAAAATATAGGAGAAAAAAATGAACGATCTGAAAGAGACAAGAATCGAGACCGCAAGAAAAGGAATAATCACTGACGAGGTAAGACAGGTCGCGCTTGCTGAAGGGGTACAGCCTGAGCAGCTCTCACAGGATATCGCGTCAGGCCTGACGGTCATATCAAGGAATGTAAACCATGATATCAAGCCGCTTGGCATAGGAAAAGGCCTGAAGACAAAGATCAATGCCAATATCGGTACGTCAAAGGACAGGGTATCGCTTGATGAGGAGATGCAGAAGCTTGATATCCTGGTCAAATACGGAGCCGACGCGGTAATGGACCTTTCGACCGGCGGCCCGATAAAGGAGATCAGAAAACTTCTTATTGAAAAATCACCGATATCAGTCGGGACTGTTCCCATATATGAGGCTGTTGTAAGAACGGTTGAGGAAAAGGGATCTATTTCAAAGATGAGCGCTGACACGCTTTTTAATATTATTGAAGAACATGCCAAAGAAGGGGTTGATTTTGTAACAGTTCATTCAGGCCTCACACTGAAGACCATAGAGACTCTCCGGGAAGACGGAAGGATACTCGATATTGTAAGCCGGGGCGGGGCGTTCCTTGTCGAGTGGATGATATACAATGACAGGGAAAACCCTCTTTACGAATATTATGACAGGCTTCTTGGTCTGGCAAAGAAATTCGACCTGACATTAAGTCTCGGTGACGGCGCCCGGCCCGGATGCCTGGCTGACGCCACTGACAGGACCCAGATACAGGAACTTCTGACACTGGGAGAGTTAAGAGACAGAGCGGTTGAAGCCGGTGTGCAGGTGATAATAGAGGGGCCGGGCCATGTGCCTCTTGACCAGGTGGAACTTAACATTAAGATGCAGAAAGAGATATGCAAGGGAGCGCCTTTTTACGTGCTGGGGCCTCTTGTGACAGACATAGCAATGGGCTATGACCATATTTCTTCGGCTATAGGAGGCGCTGTTGCCTGCGCGGCTGGAGCTGACTTTCTGTGTTATGTTACTCCCTCTGAACATATAAGACTGCCGAACCTTGAAGATGTAAAAGAGGGCGTTATCGCTTCAAAGATAGCGGCCCACGCGGGAGATATCGCAAAGGGTGTTAAAGGCGCTATTGATATGGACATAGCAATGGCAAAGAGGAGAAAGGCGCTTGACTGGAACGGTCAGATAGCGCTTAGCCTTAACCCTGAACTGGTAAAAAAATGGCGCGCAGAAGTGCCGCCGTCAGAATCTGAGGTATGCAGTATGTGCGGGGAGTTCTGCGCCATCAGGACGGTTGAAGCGGCGTTGAAGAAGAAGTAGCAGCAGGCTTTCTTCCGGCAGTGAGCCTGAACATGAATGGATATATTATTCCTGTTATGACCGCGGCCAAAAAAAGGGAACCCTTTACGTCGTTCGTTATAAGCCCCATCTTCTCCCCAAGCGTACCTGCCGCAACCATCAGTGAAAGATGGGCGGACAGGATCAGGGACATTCCCATGGCGTCAATGCATACGATCTCAAAATCCCTTGAGAGCTTGCCCAGAAGCTCCTGAGCGATATTACCAAGTCCTACAATGACAAATCTGTTGCGTTTCATCCGAAATACCTGTTATGCATAAAAATTTCTTTCACAAATTTTTAGCAGAATATGAAGTTCATTTATTATTATTCCGTTTCCTGCAGACAGCAAGAACAAAATCGCTGTTTAAGTCCCCAGCTTTTAAAAGACCATCTTCAATTTCAAAGCAGAGACGTATGAAATTTTGAGTCTCGCTGTCTTCCGATAAGAAATTATATGCAATTTCACTGAATAATAAATTTAAAATGGTTCCGCCGTACTCTCTTATTTCAATTATCTCAAATATTTCGTTCAGTAACGGCAGGATCCTGGAAGATTCTACGGCTTCCGAAGGGTCACTTAATATCATACTCAGTCGGCCCGGTCTGAAGACCTTCGTTTTAACAGAACCGTTATTCCACCGCAGCCTGTATTTTTCAGGTAAAAGGGACAAAAGACCGTTGACCACTTCCAGTTGTCTATCAGTCCATTGGAACCTTGTTGGACCAACAAATTCATTGACGATAAAATATCCGTTTGGTTTAAGAAAGCCATTGATTCTAAGCAAGATTTTTTTTAGTGGGGAGAAGTGATGTAATGATTGTTCTGCCAATACAGCGTCATAATAACATTCGCGCATTTCTATATTATAAACATCAGCAACGTGATAATTAATAATTGAACCATAACCTCTCTCTCTGGCTTTGTTCCTTGCATATTCTATCCTTGCTTCCGATAGATCATAAGCGTCAATGCTCCTGAAACCGCTGAGTTCAGCCCATCGAATCTCCCTATGACCTGTTCCACACGCAAGTGACATGGCATTTAAAGATGTCATACCAGAAAGGAACCTGCGAAATACGTATTCGTGGTAGTCAATTTTAGCGTCTCCGGAAATCAGGTAGTTCCATCGTTCCCTGACTGTGGGGATATCCCACCAGTTTGTAGGGGGATTCTGCACATGTTCCCAGGATTTTTTTATTTTTTCCTGTTTGCCGCTTATCAGTTTTGATAAGACCGGCTTCAACGACCCTTGTTTTATTTTTTCCGCTAATTTTAAAAAGTCATGAATGTTTATCAGATTCTTAAACATTGTTTTAAAGTTTATACCACATCAACGATTTACTCCAAACGTACAGTCTTCAAGGGTTCACCGTCCATCTGAAGAGCTGTTATTTTCCAGTTGCTGAAAGTCGCATCGAACCTGAACTTTTTTTTCAGATCCGGTATGTCCGGCAGTTTAAAGACCGCCCGTGAAAGCGGCGGTGATTTATCCGCTTTGCCGATCAGGACCGTGACCTCGTTCTCAGCAAGAAGGATATTGACCAGCAGTTTAAATACCGGCTCATTCACAATAGTACTGATTATGGGACTTATCCTGGCCATAGCGTCAGGTTCCAGGACTGTTATGAATGTTCCTGTGCCCAGGTTATTCTCATCAGGGATATGGATCTCTGAATGATCGATCCCCGGTACCGGGTTTTGTTCGCGGCTTTTTATTTCTGCCATTTTTACCTCCTGAATATGATTATACTGATGGGAAAGATAATTACAAAGAATTTTACCATAACGGTAGAGTTGTTGTAGAAAACCCTATGAGGAAATTATTTACTGGTGTTATCCTGGACCCGGCTAAAAGAATCAGCAAAACGGGGTTTTTCTTCGGCCTCATCAAATATTGACAGCCAGTTTCTGATATAGCCTGTGTCCATATCAGGATTTTTCAGGATCATATTTCGCACGTCTTCAATATCTCTCGGCCGCCCGGCAAAGATCTTATGGATTATAACATCTTCAACAGAAGCGAAATTAACAGAAGTATTTTCGATTTTTACTTCTTTGCCCCTTTTTATCGCCTGTTGTTCATACCGGGTAAAAGAAAATATGAAATCCACCCTAATGCCCGATACCTTATCCTTTGCAGGCAGAACAAAGGTTTTACTTACGAAATCAAGGTAGTCATCGGGAATAATACTTAACTCTGCCGAACGGCAGATATTAACAACATCTGAAATATTGTCTGTTGAGATCCCCAGGGTTATGTCAATATCCTTTGTGAGCCTGGGAACACCATGAAGAAGTACAGCCTGTCCCCCGATAATCATATAAGGTATTTTGTTTTTTGAAAGCAGACGGCTGAGACTGGCAATGAGTTTCTCAAACATTTTGAGAGTTGAGTATACGGGCGATCCTTATATCGGTTTCTATATCCTCAAGGGGATCTTTCATAGGAAGAGTGCCGAGTGTTATACCTTCATGCCACAGGGACTCAAATACCTCAAGTGACTTGAAATAATCAGGTTTTTCTTTCCTGACCTCCTCTTTTCCAAGATCTTCAAGGGCTTTAGCATTTTTTATCATATTAAAATATATTATAGCATCTGCGTCAGTAATCATGGAGAATTTTACCCCGTTAGAAGACCTTTGCCCTTCTAACGGGGTTCACCCGGGATCATATTGTTTTTATTTCGGTATCCATTCTTTCCCCTTGTCAATTATATGGATCACTTGCCATCCCCTTTTCTTCAGGGCCATGGCAATGAATCGCCTGTGGCATTTCCAGGGGAAGTGTTCGGCGCATATGATCACTGATGTTATGTCAGAAGCCAGTTCCTCCAGCCTGTCTATACCCTGTTCAAATTCTTTTGTCCGTGTGTATTTTTCATATCCGCCTTTTCTGAAGCCCCCGAGCTCTCTGCCGAGGAAATGATATTCAAACATCTCATTTTTGAGAGAGGACTCAAGAGACGCTCTTTTGAAATGGTCAAGCTTGCTTGTCGGAAAGCTCCTTACATCAATAACGGACCCGATGCCGTAGCCTGTTATTATCTCTGTAAAATCCTCCAGACTGCGTAGCCCGGTGCCAAGAGTGTAAATGTGTTTCATTATCTTGAATAAACGGGTGTTTTGCTTAATGTTCCCGTCGGGTCCTTAAAAACATAAAGAATGCCGCCGCATAGAGAAGCTCACCAATAATAAGGAACTCATACATATAAGCCACGGGCGTCTGCTGATGAAACGCGGCGCCTGTATCATGCATAAAAGAAAAGAGTATGAACGCTGTTCCCGCCAGAGCGAGCGCAAAAGTCAGCAGTGTAAGCCTGAGATCATAACCCTTATGGCCCTGGTAGATAATAAGGACTCCGAAGGTGATCAACAGCAGGGATATGGACACAGGCGCAATAACTGGCGCTATCCACGGCAAAGGTATCAGGAACAGAATATCCCATTCAAAGATCGAGGAAGGCCAGTTGATCAGGGCCTTCAGCCAGACGTAGTAAAAAATATCCCACAGACCAAAGCAGAACAGGAACCATGCACTACGCTCCACGGGCTTTCTAGCCGCAAGTACTGCCAGGGATACCAGTATTATCAGGGTCGCCAGTTCCCGGAACAACTCAAAAATAATGATATTGTCAGCAAAGGGTTTTAAGGGAAAGGCGAAACCTTCAGGGAAATAGATCGCCCGGAGATATACAACAACGGCTGATTCAACATATGCCATGGAGATACTGAAAGCCGCTAACCAGGATATTTTCTTTAGGATCGCAGTTTTAGGAAGAGATGGTTGGAGCGTCATTGAAAATGCGCTAAGCCCTTTTCAGGGTTTTATTTTTCTTCCGGGGAATTCTTTATGATAAAGAATCAGCAAATTAACATGGATTATTGTTTTATTGCCCATTTTTAAAGAGCCTCTCCAGAACCATATCAATCTGATCAGGCGTAATCCAGCCTTTTTCAAAAAGGATCCTTCCAATAAGCCTGTGCGGCATGTCGGAAACATCGTCATCTATTTGTTCGTTCAAGGCTGCTTTTAACTGTTCCGCGGTAATGATGTTCAGTTCTACCGCGATCTGGCCGAACCTGGGACAGTATTTTTCTGAAAGTTTTTTTTCAAAATCACTGCCCATATTTTCCCCCGATGAAATTAAAGCGTATTATCCTAAAGTCTATCAATATTAAAGGAACGTTAACGGTCCTGTATTTTATTTTTTTGACACCGGCTATCCAAAAGAGATCATCTGGAGCGGGATAAAGCAGTTCATAGACTTTACGTGAGTCCTTTCTCATACTTGAAAAGTTCCATCAGAACTGTTTCGATCTGTTCGGAACTCATCCAGCCTTTTTCAAAAAGGATTATTCCCAGGACCCTGGGGGGCTTATTGGAAACTTCATCCTCAACCTGTTCGGCAAGGGCCTCTTTCAGCTGTTCCGGGGTTATAAATCTCCTTTCTATCGCGATACAGCCAAACCTTGTGCAGTATTTTTTTGAGATCTCTCTGGCAAGATCATTATCCATATTTAATTCCTTTTGTTTATTTTAAAGGATTTTTATCTTAAACTACAAGTGCCTGTTCAGTGCCGGATTTTTTTTGCGGCTCTTGCCGGCAGGACGCGGATAAAATGTTATAATAAAAAATCAGCAGAGTTTAAAGATGCCCGGGACAATTCCTCTGAAAGACATAAATTTTGTACTGCTTGACATGGATGGGACCCTTCTGGACCTGTATTTTGATTATTATTTTTGGTCGCATCTTGTGCCTGAGAAATATGCCGAAAAACACAAGATGACCTTTGGCGCTGCAAAGGACTTCCTGTTTTTAAAGTACAAGTCGCGTGAAAAAACGCTCAACTGGACCGACCTTGATTTCTGGTCAAGAGAACTGCACCTTGATATTCCGGCGCTTACCGAGCAGGTAAGGCATCTTATAGAAGTTCACCCGCATGTTATGGATTTCCTGAAAATGCTGAAAAGACGCAGGAAAAAGGTCGTGCTCGCGACAAACGCCCATTACAAGGCGATCAATATCAAGCTGAAAAAAACACAGATAGGAAAATATTTTGATTCTGTGCTGTGCTCATTTGATGTCGGTTATCCGAAAGAGAGCATAGAGTTCTGGCACAGGGCGCAGAAAAAATTGAAGTTCGACAGGGAAAAGACGCTTTTTATCGATGACACTGAAGATGTGCTCAGAACGGCAAAAGAATACGGGATCAAATACCTGCTTTACAAGGCAAGGGCCAATTCAAAGGCTAAAGAACTCCCGACGTCGAATGAATTTTTGGTTATAAACGATTTCAGACAACTTATGCAGAAGTAAAGACCGTTAATCGTTGATCTGTTAATTGTTAACCGGATAACTAATAACGAATAACCAATAACTGAAGCGGCAAAGCCGCTTATTTATTCATCATATCAAGGAATTCCTTGTTGTTCTTTGTGCCGATGAGCTTTCCAAGCAGGAATTCCATGCTTTCAACAGTGCTCAGGGAATGCAGCACCTTTCTGAGGATCCACATCCTGCTGAGGACATCTTTTTCCACAAGCAGTTCTTCTTTTCTGGTGCCGGAAGCGTTAATGTCAATGCTCGGGAATGTTCTCTTGTCCACGAGTTTTCTGTCGAGGTGAAGTTCCATGTTGCCGGTGCCTTTGAATTCCTCAAAGATGACATCATCCATCCTGCTGCCCGTATCAACAAGGGCGGTTGCAAGGATCGTCAGGCTTCCGCCGTCTTCTATGTTCCTCGCGGTCCCGAAAAACCTCTTTGGCCTTTGAAGCGCGTTCGAATCAAGGCCTCCTGACAGCACTTTGCCGCTTGCCGGAATAACCGCGTTATATGCCCTGGCAAGCCTGGTAATGGAGTCAAGAAGGATCACAACGTTTCTTTGTGTTTCAACAAGTCTTTTTGCCCTCTCAATGACCATTTCAGCGACCTGGCAATGTCTCTGCGGTGGCTCATCAAAGGTGGAACTTATTATCTCGGCGGAAGGTACCTGCCTTTTCCAGTCAGTAACCTCCTCAGGTCTTTCGTCTATAAGGAGTATCATAAGATGAATGTCAGGATGGCTTGTCTTCACGGCCTTTGCTATGGATTGCAGCAGCATGGTCTTTCCTGTCCTGGGCGCGGCAACGATCATCCCCCTCTGCCCCATTCCTATGGGAGAGGTAAGGTCCATGACCCTTGTAGAATAGTCATCCTTCCGGTAGTCGAGGTTGATCTTTTCCGTCGGGTAATACGGGATCAGGTTATCAAAAAGCGGCCTTTCAATGTTCTCATCCGGTGATTCATGATTTATGGCCTCGACCTTTAAAAGGGCGAAATAACGTTCGCTTTCTTTCGGCGGCCTTATCTGTCCTGTGACCAGGTCGCCTGTTCTGAGGTTGAATCTCCTGATCTGTGAAGGCGATACGTATATATCGTCAGGGCCCGGCAGGTAACTGTAATCGGATGAACGCAGGAAACCAAAACCATCAGGCAGGATCTCAAGCACCCCTTCCCCAAAGATAAGGCCTGTCTTCTCGGTCTGGGCCTGAAGTATCGCGAAGATGAGGTCCTGTTTCCTCAGTCCCCTTACGTCTTCAACATTAAGGCTTTTGGCTGTCTTTGTAAGTTCATCAATGTTCTTTTCCTTTAGCTCGGTGATGTTCATCCCATCGGTCGATGGTTTAGCGGCTTTACTCATGGTGACTCCTTGGTTTCTGGTTTTGCTCATTGTAGAAATGCAAATTTTTATTTGCGGGAATGTATATTTAAGGAAAATTTACTTTAGAAAAAACTTTTTTTATTTTTTTCTGGAGGTTCTGCCTTCCAAAATAAAAAGGGATTTACGAGGATGCTTTCTGAATGCCCCGTCTTTGGCGGGGATGAAAGCAAGCTATCTTAATAAATTTTTTTTATTCCTTACCCGGAAGTCCCGACTTTAGTCAGGGAACTTCAAAAGAAGAACTATACTAATAATATCACAATACTAAAATAGTCCGGTGTTTGTCAATAGCAAAATGGCAGGCCCTTTATTATTGGAGATTTCTGGTAAAATCTGGCATATTACAGGGGTCTCCGCAGCGGCTTCCGATGATCTCAGGGAGTTTTAACAATATAAAAATGAAACAGCAATTTGAGAGGATCATCAGATATATAGCAGACCCCGGCAAAGGTGCCGGATCAGGCCTGAAGATAAATATCAGGGAACAGTTCCAGCCTGATGAACAGGACAGCCATTCTGTAGCAAGGAACCTTAACGCCGCTTTCCTGATAGCCTTATCAGGGGAATCACATTATTTGTATGATAAGGCACTGGGATATCTGAACGGACATGAGGGCCATACTTCATGGGGCAGGACAGCAGGATTTTATAAGGACGGACTCAGGCTCGTACTTTCAGAGATATCAGGCAGATGTTCTGCTGATGAGGACCTCAAAAAAGGCCTGACAGATCTTTATTCATGGATCAGAGGCCAGGAGGCCGGTCACAACCCTGAAAAGACGGTTGAAATGTTCCATCAGGTCTTCTTTCCAGAGGGGGTATCTTTACTGGACGAGCAAAACAGGAAAGAAAAGATCAACTCCCTCAGAGAACAAAGAAAGATCAGGATCTCGAAGCTGAACCCCTCACCAATCAATGATCCGGCCAAAGAGGTCCTGTTTACGTCAAATATACTTGTTACAGTTCCTCCGGCGTCAGATGATATCCAGGGTCTTTCTGTAAGCGGCCATCTCAAGCAGATGCTAAAAGATATAAGCCGGGAAGATCAGGCCTTTTGGTATGACCATCCCATACCCATCGGGGTCTCACCCTGGCATAATGAGGCCTTATACGGCCTTGAAGGTCTGGACGAGGCGGTGTCGTTTGAAAAGCAGAGGGGAACGCTTGACAGTGATAGCAGGCTCACATGTGTTCTTTCAGCCTCTGCGACCCATAAGGGACTCCAGGGGATAGTAAAGGAGTATCTTGAGGACGAGTTCAAAAAAGAAAAGAACATCCGCCATCTTGATGTCTATGTTTTTACTGAGGCCGACACCCTGGAACTTGTGAACGAGATCCTTATTCCGGCGGCTGAAACGTATCTTGGCGCCGGAGAACACGGCATACTTTATGAAATTGTAGGTGTTGACGGAGAGTATGGCAGGCATTATAGTTTTCTAAGGGCTGTATCAGCGTTCTGGCAGGTCCTTATCGCTCCTGAGATCAAAGGAACCTTTAAGATCGATCTTGACCAGGTCTTTCCCCAAAAAGAGCTCCGGGAGCAGACAGGTATGTCAGCGTTCGGGCATTTTAAGACGCCTCTGTGGGGCGCGGAAGGTATCGATATCCGGGACAACAAGGTGGAGCTCGGTATGATCGCAGGCGCGCTTGTGAACCAGGAGGATATTGATAAATCCCTGTTCTATCCTGATGTCCGTTTCCCTGACAGGGGAATTAACGCGGATGAATTTGTGTTTTTCAGCACGCTTCCACAGGCCCTGTCCACAGAAGCGGAGATGATGACGCGTTACACGGATAATATGTTTGACGGTAAAAAGCAGTGTATCCAGCGTATGCATGTTACAGGCGGGACCAGCGGCATACTTGTGGACTCGTTAAGGAAATATCATCCCTTTACACCGACTTTCATAGGCCGGGCGGAAGACCAGGCATATATAATGTCCGTACTGTTCACTGACCCGCAAAAAAATTTACGCTATGTACATAAAGACGGCCTGATAATGAGGCATGACAAAGAGGCCTTTGCAAAAGAGGCGATAAAAATGGCCGCAGCCGGAAAACTTACCGGAGATTACATACGGATCCTCATTTTTTCATATTATGTAAATGCCCTGCCCTGGCCGTTCGAGGACATCAAGAAAACAATTGGCCCGTTCACAGGCTGTTTTGTATCAAAGATCCCGCTTACAGTTGTATATTTAAGGTTTGCACTGAAAATAGCCTCTTTTTTTGATAATGAAACACAGGAACACAGAAGCCAGGGCTTTGAACTTCTGAAAACAGGCAGTAAACGCCTGCATGAAACCATTAAAAAACTGGTTGAAGCCCCGGACCTTTTGAATGAGCAGTTTCATAAAGAGAAAAAGGGGTGGAAGCTTTTTTATGATATACTGGATACCGTGGAGAAAAAACTTGGACAGAATGATAAGTTCGCGCTTGATCTGAAGAAAAAAGCAGAAGCACTGGTTAGAGGATGCAGGATAAATTTTGAAGTAAAGTGAGTTTTTTTCAATTGACAATTAGTGGTCACCCGCCAAAAATATCGGCGGGTAAGCACAATGTATGGAATTGATATTATTACATTTGCTCACGAACACCTGCCTTTGGCAGGCTACGCTCGCTGTACATTCATCAATTAACAATTATCAATCGAAAACATGTTCGCTGTAAGCCCTGAAAAAGAAAAGGCCCTTAAGGCAAAGCTTTCAAGCCTGGGCATTTATGAAAAAGACATCAGGGAATCGTTCATACGTTCCCGGGGACGGGGCGGCCAGAATGTCAACAAGACCTCCACATGCGTTTACCTTAAGCACAGACCAACGGGTATTGAGGTCAAATGCCGGAAGACGCGCTCGCAGGGGCTGAACCGCTATCACGCGAGGCTGCTGCTGTATACAAAAATAGAACGCCTGATCAAAGGGAAAAAGAGCGAAGAAGAACAGCGCCTCGCGAAATTGAGGCGTCAGAAGAGAAAACGATCAAAGCGGGCCAAGGAAAAGATGCTGGCCGAAAAGAAACTGCATTCTAAAAAGAAAAAAGAGCGTTCCCTTAAGGTCAGCGCCGAAGAATAAATGATATTTTTGCATAAAGGGGTTTTTCCTGATAATATTCGTAGTATTGCTGTAAAAGGAGGTGACTCATTCTTGAGATAGACATTCTTAGTTTTGGGACCGTGAAACTGAAGCATCTGGTCTCGGACTTTACCGGTACCCTGTCGGTGGGCGGAAAGCTCCTGCCCGGCGTGAAGGAAAGATTGAACAAACTGTCTGAGCTTTTAGAGGTTCATGTACTGACATCTGATACCTTTGGAAAGGCAAAGGCCGAGCTCAAGGACGTACACTGCCAGACACACATATTAAAGGGCGATTATCATGATATTCAGAAGGAAGAATATGTTCTGAACCTCGGGGCCTCGTCTGTTATCGCGTTCGGTAACGGAAATAACGACAGGAAACTGCTGAGGATCGCGCGCGTAGGCATAGCGGTTACCGAAGGTGAAGGCTGTTCAATTGATACAATGATGTCCGCTGACATACACGTTGCAGGCATAAAGAACGGACTGGACCTTCTTCTTCATCCCAAAAGGTTTAAGGCAACGCTACGTTATTAAAAAAAGTAGCTAGTAGCGGGTAGAGAGCCCCGCCAGATTCTATCGAATCTGGACAGCGGGGTAAAAACAATCGGTGTAATCAATTATTTCGGAGAAATAATTTGGATATTCTGAAGGTTTTTTTTCCTGCATCCGGGGTTGAAACATATATATTTATCCCTCCTGTTGTCGCGTTTATTATTTCATTTTTCACTTCCATGAGCGGTGTTTCAGGCGCTTTTCTTCTGCTTCCTTTTCAGATGAGTTTTTTAAATTTTACCAGCCCTTCTGTCAGCTCCACCAATTTTGTTTTCAATATTGTTGCCATTCCAAGCGGTGTCTACCGCTATATTAAAGAAAAACGCATGGCATGGCCTCTGGTGTGGGTAATTATCATCGGAACGCTTCCGGGTGTGCTTTTCGGGTACTACATAAGGGCCCTGTATATGCCTGACCCCGGGGTGTTTAAATTCTTTGTAGGCTGCGTACTGTTTTATATCAGCATCCGCCTTCTGCTTGATGCCACGAAAAAAACAGGGCAGAAGAACGCTGGAGTGAATGCCATTGATGATAAATTCCGTGAAAATGTCAAAAAATATAAGGCAGAACAAAGACGCGGTCCTGCTTCAGGCATACCTTCCTCCGCGGTTATAAAGACCATTTCTTTCACGCTGACCAGGACCGAGTACGAGTTCTGGGGAGAAAAATTTTCTTTTAATACATCTGGCGTATTCCTGTTCGCGTTTTTTGTGGGAATTATCGGGGGTACTTATGGTATTGGCGGCGGGGCGATCATAGCTCCATTTCTGGTTACGTTCTTTCACCTTCCTGTTTATACCATCGCAGGCGCGACATTAATGAGCACACTTTTAACCTCTGTTTCAGGAGTTGCCTTCTACAGTTTTCTTCCGGTTAAAGGCGGTGTGACCGCTCCTCCTGACTGGCTGTTGGGGCTTCTTTTCGGAGCAGGAGGATTTCTTGGGATGTACCTTGGAGCCCGTTGCCAGAAATTCGTCCCTCAGAAACTTATAAAAGCGCTTTTAGGCCTGTTGATCGTGTTCGTGGCGGTAAAATATATTTATCAGTATTTTTGACGTTATAACATAACGTCTGATTTCACCGATATAAATATGGATTACACAGATAAAAACTGCTATCATTGTGCCGGGAGGATCCAATTGAATAGCAGGATATTTTCTTTTCTTTTTATTTTGTTCTTTTTAGTTGTTTTTCTGTCTCAGGCATCTGCTGAGACTCTGGATTGGGCCGTACCTACGAGGATACGCTGCGCTTCAACTACAAGCACACAAAACTCAGGATTGCTTGATTATATCTTGCCGGTGTTTGAGAAAAAGGCCGGTATCAGGGTCGATGTGGTTGCTGTTGGAACAGGCGCCGCGATCGAGATCGGCAAAAGGGGTGACGCGGACGTTGTTCTTGTGCACGCAAAGGAACTGGAACTGGAAGCTGTGCGGCAGGGATATTTTATTGACCGTTATGATGTTATGTACAATGATTTTGTTATTATCGGCCCTCCTGACGACCCGGCAGGCATAAAAGGCATGGAGTCTGCGGCCGAGGCTTTCAGAAATATTGCGAACAGAAATCTGTTTGTTTCAAGGGGAGATAAGTCAGGCACCCATATGAAGGAACTGTCAATCTGGGACAAGGCGGGTTTAGATCCCGCTGGAAATAAATGGTATTTGGAAGTCGGCCAGGGGATGGCAAAGGCCCAGAGGATAGCCAATGAAAAAAGGGCGTATACCCTGACTGACAGGGGCACATGGCTTGCTTTAAAGGACAAAGACAGGCTGGAAATGGCGGTTCTGCTTGAAGGAGACCCCATGTTGTTCAATCAATACGGGGTAATGGCTGTTAATCCATCAAGGCATCCTCATGTTAAGTATGATGATGCGAAGAAATTTATAAACTGGCTTGTGTCAAAAGAAGGTCAGGACGCGATCGCGTCATTCAAAGATAAAAACGGCAATCAGTTGTTTATACCGAATGCGGAGTAAAACAGAGAAGTGCAGAACGAAAAATTAACCGATGCGAGACAGCCGAAGCTGGTTCGCATTCGTTTGAATAACAGGTTAGGTTTTTTTATATGAGTTTCTTGAACTCATCAACAGATAAATTTGCCTGTTTTAAGATATGTGATAAGGTTGACCTCTTGATGGGTTTGTGTGCTGGAACTGTGAGTTTTAAGGTCTTTTCTGAGGTGTGCTTATGTAACCTGATATGACTGCCTTTTTGTCGAACCACGACCCATCCATTACGGCGTAGAGCTTTAACGATCTGTTCATAATTTAAGCTCGGAACCTTTGTCATACAGTGACTTCAAGAACTCGCGCTTCTGGATTAAATTCAATATCGTCTTCGATTGGCTCAAGATACAATTCAATAGCTTCTCGAATGTGGCTTAGTGCTTCTTCCTGTGTATCACCTTCACTAATACAGCCTGGAAGTGACGGAACAATAGCCGTGAATCCTCCTTCATCGCTCGGCTCTAAAATTACTTTAAGTTTCATCTTTAAACCTCCAACCATTGGTTACTTAACAACTTCTTAATCGCAGAATAACTCATCCTTCTAACATCTAAATTATACCAGAATAGAGAAGAAATTAAGAAAAATTCCATTCGTACACATAGTCTTCACTTTGAAAAGCAGTTTTTATTTTCTCAGCACATTCATAACTGCAAGTAATAATAGCAATATCTTTTTCATCATCTTTGAACGGAATTATAAAAACAGGAATTTCTTTATATCGAGTCTCGTTTCCATAATCTTCGAAATGGGGAACAGAAGGGATTTCCTCTTTTATCGTCATACAGGAGTGATCGCTGTTCTTACTCTTTTTCCAGTTTTAAAATGCAGTGCCTGGTGAAATCCGAGGCCTCGTTAGCTGTCCAGTCTCCTTTGGGCTTTTCTTTTATCTTTTTGCACCAGGCATCACTGCCCACCTCAGGAGAACAGCCCGCAAATAAAAAAATACAGCACGCAAGCACAACAGCTTTACATAAAATCCTCATTTCACTCTCCTTTTTCACTAAACTCTTTTTTTATAGCCGGCCTGATCAATACTATAATCAGCAATAAACTTAATGCGGCGTAAATATATGGCGGCCATACATTTATGACACTAACTACGGGGATACCGTCAGGCAGTTCCTGCATAGGAAGATTTTTTGTCAGATATTCAATGAAGACAAAGCTTATTGCTTTAATAACATTGGCGGATAACATAATGAACGAAACAATAAGTGCCCATCTCCAACCCCACCCTTTAAACCTGACAAGCCCGCAGCCGGCCGCAATTGCCAGGACCGGGACCAGCAGGTTGAAAAATATCACTGATCCGTCCAGATACACTATGTTAGCCAATGAGTCACGCAAACCTGGGGTGAAGAAGGTAGAGATTGAAGAATAAATATCATTGGCTTTAAAGAATATACTGGATATCCCTGATACGATCAGGATGGTGCCGATAACTTTTATTATCGCTTTATTGTTTAAAACCATATATTGATGTTTATCAACAGGTCAGCCCGCCGCCTTTTTCTCCTTTTCTTTTTTCTCAGTCACGCAGTATATGCCGCCTTCTTCAAGCCCGGGCTTAAAACAGCTGTTGCATGATATGCACTTTGCCGGACTGTGGTCGCCTTCTTTCCAGCGGTTCGGCAGGTTCGGCTCGCGGATAAACGGCCTGGCCATTGATATATAGTCTACACTGCCGCTGCTTACTGCTTTTTCAGCTACATAATATGACCTGAACCCTCCCACTGCCATTACAGGACAGCTGACCGCCTGTTTGATTCTGCGCGCCAGGTCCAGGTTATACGCCTCTTTTTCAGGCATGTTTATCTGCGTACGCGCAGGGCTTTCATCGCCTGACGACTGGGTGCCCGCGGAGACCTCTATGGCGTCAATGCCGTCATCTGAAAGTTTTTTTGCGGCATAGACCGCGTCGTCGATCTCCAGGCCGCCTTTAAGGTTGTCCGCGGCATTGAGCTTGATAAGCACAGGATAATCCTCGCCAACTGTCTGCCGCACCTTTAGATACACCTGCAGAAGAAACCGGCTGCGGTTTTCAATACTGCCGCCGTATTCATCAGTGCGCCGGTTTGTAAGAGGGGAAAGGAACTGGTTGATAAGATAGCCGTGCGCGCCGTGCAGTTCGACCGCGTCAAAGCCCCATGCCTTTGCCCGGCGGGCTCCGTCCGCGAACGCCGTAGCAATATCATATATCTCATCTTTTGTAAGTTCAGCAGGTGTCTCAGGGAACTGGTCGACCTTGATAGCTGAAGGCGCAAGGGGCTGGCGTCCGGCGGTTGCTGAATCGGTCTGTCCGCCGGCATGGACCAGCTGGACGGCGATCTTGCCGCCTGCCTCATGCACAGCAGTGGTCATTTTTCTGAAGTCGTCGGAAAAATCATCTGTATGTATGCCCATTTTAGCGGGAAGCCCTTTTCCCTCCGGCCTTACAAAAGTATAGCCTGTAATGATCAGGCCTACACCGCCCTGTGCCAGATCACGGTAACAGTTGATCAGTTTTTCAGTGGGCCTTCCGTCCTGTTCGCACATGCCTTCCCATGTAGCGGACCTTACGAGCCTGTTCCTCAGGGTCATACCTTTAATTTCAGTTTCTTCAAATAATGCAGCCATATAATGCCTCCTCTTCTCCGGCTTTAAAAAATTAAGAATTAACTTTGAGCCTGGACACTATTTTATCAGCAAACATTTATTTTATGCTTTTTTCGTTGTGGACTTCCAGAAGGGCGTCGAGGAGCACTTTTGGGTCAGACGGACCGCCCCGGCCTCAATAAGCAGTTCTCCGGGTCTTTTTTTGTTCTCCGGCATGATCGCCTCTGTAAATCCGGTACCAGGTTATATGGTTTAACTCATTTATATCAAAAGCCCTTTCCCCTGTCAACACGCACATAAAAAAGGGGTCTGGAATTTCCAGACCCCTTTTGAGATTTATGCTGATTGAATGTTAGTTCTTATTTTTTTATATATTTTAAAGGAAAGTGCTTGTGAGTTTTTTTGAGCCTCTCTTTAAAATTAAACTTGTACTTGGCATCGAGCTTCTCGTTAAACGGGCTGTCACCGCCGTGACATACCAGGCAGGTCTTTTCATCTTCTGATGGAATTATAAGGCCTACTGACTTGAGTTCGTCCGAAGTATATCCATTCTCTTTCCATGTTTTTTTGTTCTTTTTCATAACTTTTTTGTAATTACTGCCCGGGCCGTGACACGCTTCACACTGCACGTTTGCCAGCTTTGGCGTCTCTTCCATGTTTTTGAATCCGCCCGGTTTGTCATAGCCTGTTGTGTGGCATTTCAGACACTTGGCATCGGTTGTGTAGTCTTTGGCAGGATCCAGACCTGCTTTTTTCTTTTCTTCTACCTTTACATTGGGGTTGAGGTTCTCAAAGCTGTTTGCCATTGATGTTTTTTCCCAGGCCTTATACTGCTTTATATGGCATGCCTTGCATTTTTTCCCTCCGATGTAGTCAGCAGCGCCTGCTGTGCTTCCAAGGGCCATTAACAGTATCAACGAGAGAAGCACGGGGATTGTCCTCTTCATCATTCTACGTCCTCCTTAGATAGAAAATTTGTAAAGTGAGCGGTATGTTTACAATTCTTATTTTAAATAAAAATGTCTTACGGTGTCAATGAGAAATTATTTTTCAGTCCGTGGCCCGAGGGGCCGTTTGTTGCGCGGTACACGCTCTATGGGATCATGGAAATACTTGTACCTGAAGAGCGCGTCAAGGCCGTGGCAGTCTATGCATATAGTGTTATAACTGATATTTCGCAGAAAACTGTTGGTTACATGACCTTCCAGATTTTTGCCCACGCCCTTTTTTCTTTCCAGCGGGCTCCACTGGTGCGCGTTGTGGCATGATGGACAGGAAATATTGCCTACGTTTATCTCCCGGCCTTGATTATCATAAATCGGAGTATAGTCTATGGCCAGTCTGTTACAGTGCATGATATTATTGATCAGCCTGCCTTTTGGATGGGTCGCGATAAGCGGTATCTTGTTCTCC
Organism: bacterium BMS3Bbin08; assembly: GCA_002897775.1. Classification (GTDB taxonomy): domain Bacteria; phylum Nitrospirota; class Thermodesulfovibrionia; order UBA6902; family BMS3Bbin08; genus BMS3Bbin08. The sequence continues at coordinate 185,484 of BDTR01000030.1, forward strand.
GCGACATTGCCTTTGGAATGACAGCTCAGGCACAGGGAATCCATAAAGGTTTGCTCGGCAGTATAGCTTCCGTAGGGCCTTGCCCAGAGCTTAATCTTATTGGGGCTGTTGTGGACAAGGTGACAGACACCGCACTGTCCGGACTGTTTCGGGGTCTGGCCAAGCAGGTTTTTGGCCTCAGGCGCAGTGACATTAAGGTCGTGGTCTGTGCCGTCGATATATGCCTTGTCAGCGTGGCAGCTTTCGCAGAGATCTGAAGAGGGTGAACTCGGCTTCCTGAGGAAGCTGTTCGAGGCATCGCCTTCTATATTCCTGTATTCATAGTTCTCTATTGGTTTTGCCGGGTCCCACACATGCGGGTCATGGCAGGTGATACAGACCATTTTACCATTTGGTATTCTGTAGCCATCACTGTCATACAAAGGCAGGGTCGTTGTTATCTTGAACTTATCAAGGGTTACGTCAACCGGATGATAGATATCCCCTATCAATTTTGCCTTTGCGGCGCCGTTCTTGTTATGGCACCCTGAGCATAACTGTGTTACAAAGTCCTTGTCTCCGGTAAGTTCTTTTGCCCACATATGGTCAGCTGCCGCGTTGTGAGGAATGTGGCACGCCCCGCATGGGCCCGACGCCTTTACAGTAAATCCCTGTATGTTCTTCTCAAGCGGAGCCGTGATATCAAGATTATGGTCAGACATCGGCAGCTGTCTTTTGTCTATATGGCATTCCAGGCACAGTCCTGAGTCAGAGCTGTTGGGCAGCCTTAAAAAACTGTTCGATGAATCGCCCTCAACATCCTTGCCGCCTTTGTTCGTGGGAGAGCTCGGGTCCCACCTGTGAATATTATGGCAGGTAAAGCACTGTACCTTGCCCTCGGGATTTGTCGCGCCGTCCGCTGAAAATAACGGAAGAACACCGGGTATTGTTGTTTCAGCGACCGGCTTCATGTTAATGGGATGTGAGTACTTGCCGATACGTTTTGCTTTGTATCCTGTGTCGTCTCCGTGACATGTAAGGCACATCTGCGAGGCGGGATTGCCCTGTTTAAGCGGCCTTGCCCAGAGTTTTTTGCCCGCTGCCCTGTGCGGTGTGTGGCATGCCCCGCAAGGGCCTGTTTCAGATAACTTCCTGCCTTTTATGTTCTTTTCATCCGGCATGGTCAGACGCAGATCATGCTTTGTATCTATCAGGTCTCTTTGTTTTACATGGCAGGTCCTGCAAAGTTTTGAATCTTTATTGTCGATTACCAGTATTTTTTTCCCTCTGGCGCCGTGCACTTTGTGACAGCTTTGACAGATCACCTTGTTCCTTTTGCTTGCCCTTTTGCCTCCCATCCTGAACAGCTCGTCAGGCAGTTCAAGGGCTGTGGAATCAAGAGGATGCCCGTTTGAACGCTTGTAGTCAGCCTCTTTCCTGTGGCACATCTTGCAAAGGCTTGAGTCCACGTTTTTTTCCCTGATGACCGAGGTCCGTCCCATCGGATCGTCGTGCGGCGCGGCTCCCTTGCCGTGCGCGGAATGACAGGTCCCGCAGTATATCTCGCCTTTTACACTTAAAGGAAGATTTTCAGGGACCTGGATGTTCTTTGAGGGCTTTACAAAAGTCGGATGCCTGTTGTACTTCCAGGCAACGGCGCGGGAATCCAGCACATAGCCGTCATGACAGGTGTAACATATCGCTTCGGAACTGACAACGCCCTGCGTGTCTTTCATAAGCACATTACCCGGTTTCCATTCGATCAGGGTCTCTTTGTCGGTCCTGAAGTCGTCCATCCACATGACATGGCAGACAACACAATCCCTTTTTGAGGATATCTCAAGGGCATGGGCAGGCAAAGAGAAAGCAAAGCATAGAAGAAAAGCCAGTAAATATATTGTTATTCTGGGCATAGTGAACATGTGACCCGTTTTTTTAATCCAGTATTTTCAATACAGTTATTTTATTGCTTCTCATCTCCACTACAAGCAGTTTATTATTATCTATGAACATTCCCACAGGTGTATTAAATTTTCTTAACGTTCCCTTTTTGCACAGGGCCCCGATAAAACGTCCCATGTCAGTGAAGACCTGTATGACCCCCATATAGCTGTCGCTGATGAATACCCTGCTTTTGCCGTCCACTGCCACCCCTTTTGGTCTGAAAAGATTACCTGGGAGAACACCCCATGAACCTATATCAGCTATGAATTTTCCAAAAGGGTCGAATTTCTGAACCCGGGTGTTAAGCACATCAACAACGAATATTTCATTGAACTGGTTTATTGCCAGAATGCCCGGATAACGGAACTCCCCGTATTGCTCTCCCTGTTTTCCCCATTCAAACTCAAAAGTTCCGTTCTGCTTATATACCTTAATTTTGTGATTGTCATTGTCAGAGATATAGAGGTAATTTTTGAGTTTGGATACGAGGACGTCAACGGGGTCGGACGGCCGTTCACCCTTACCGCTATTGACAGTGAACATATATAGGAAATTCCCCTTTGGATCGAAGACCTGAACCCTGTGGTTCCCGGTATCAGCTATGAACACTTTCCCGTTATCGGATATGTCTATTCCAACGGGCTGTTTGAACTGTCCTTTTCCCGTGCCCCATCTGCCAAATGAGAATTTCCATTTCCCCCTTTTGTTGACAACTATTATCCTGTTGTTCACTCCGTCAACCAGATATATGTCGCCGTTAGGCCCTATAGCCAGATCGCTCGGCTGGTCAGCGTTGGGTTTGATCTCAAAAAGGGATCTTGTGTTTATGCATTCAACAGCTGGAGATACACTCGGAGCAAACAGGACGGAAAGGATCGCTATAAGAAAAAAAAAGCCAGAGATGAATCTTTTCTTAATCAAGCAAATAACTATCCCTTCAAATACAAATAGCCTTTCCGGCCAAAAAAGCAGGATGTTTTTTTTTATACATTATATATTTTATACCCGAACCTCTACTATTTGAAGAGGTTCGGTATATAAAATTTCTCATATTTGGTAATCATACCGGCGATATTCAACTGTTCAAGGTCGACTATCCTGTTTTCAGCAAAACCGAGTTTCCTGAAATCGAGAAGACCTTTCTTGGAATGGCAAACCTTGCATTCATGTCCCTTGGGCTTGGTAGAAACATGGAACTTCTTTTTAACATTTTCTCTCTGCACAGGGGTAAGCTGGTCCCTGACTCTCATATAATCCTGCGCCAGGTCGGATTCCTGATGCTGGATGGCAGACAAAAGAGTATCTCCTGATTTGAAGTAAGGAGCTATTCTGGAGAACTGGTCTTTGACCGGCACAAGGTTTCCTGTTTCAGGGTCATAGCTGGTTCCGAAAAACGGGCCTTTTGGCTCTTTTTCAAGAGGGTTATACCATTTATAAACAATTTCATACCCTTTCTTTTCCTGAATGTGGCATGTCTCGCATACAAAGAACTGGGTATGCATGTTCAAAAGCGCCCTGACCTTTTTGTTCTTGCTGTGAGGATAATCAGAGTGGCATATAAAACATACCGTGAGTTCCTTCCCGGGAAGCGTCGGGTATTCAACAACATTATGGAAATGCCTGTGTTTTTCATATTCTTCCTGGCGCTTGACGTCTTCCAGGATAGCGGACCTTTTCTTCTCCTCCATCTTTTTCTGAAACGGCACCAGGATGGCGGGACCATGATGAGAAAATGTGAGATGGTACAGCACGGCGCCCAGCACGGCAAGCGTGATGATTATGAAGACAAAGGCTATCAGAAGGACTATTTTCGGGTGGTCTAATCTTTTTGGTTCTCCTGGCACTTAAAGGTCACCTCCTTTAGACTCAAATCCTTTTTCTTTTAATATCTTTTTCATATATTCTCTTTCTTCGGGTATCTCTTTAAGGTTGTTCAGATATTCAAGAAAGTGTTCTTCTATCTGGTGCTCTCTTGTTATTTTGCCTGTCAGGAACGTCCACTGCAGAGGGAACCTGCCCGGCACAACGTGGACATTTGACCAGTGCCAGAAAACTATGACCGTAATGGCCATGATCGCCTCGTCAGCGTGCATTAACCTCGCGAGGTCCTGGAAAAAAGCGGGATTCGGCCAGATAGTTGCCATCATCTCGGGGAATAACAGGGTTATACCAGCGCTTATAAGCACAAACGTTCCCCATAAGATAGCAAGGTAATGGAGCTTCTGCTTGTACATGAATTTTTCCATTTTGGGACGGAACTGTTCACGTCCGAAAAAGTATTTTATATCATGAACCAGGTCGTGAAGGTCTTTGAGTCTTGGGATCTGGGTCTTTTTAATGTCAAACTGTTTTTTCATGACCTTGTGGAGAGTGCCGCCAATAATCGTGAGAAGATGGTATATGCTTGCCGCGACCATTACAGCAGCGGCCATTTTATGCACTAACCGCGCGTTGTCAGTGCCGCCAAAGAGAAATGTGATCTGACGCGCCCACCACAGGTCACTGAAATGAAGCGACAGGCCTGTTGCTGCCAGTATGAGAAAAGCCACAAAAGTCAGAAAGTGCTGGATCACTATATGTATCGAGTACCTCGGCAGGTCGCCCAGGGGATCGGACTTTACATGTTTATATATGTCCCGGGGAATGGCCCCGACACCTTCGACATGGGTATAATATGATTCAGCTGTTTCTTCATCACCCATGGTCTCGATATTTTCAGCAGAAGTAGACATAATCCCTCCAATATTTATTAATTTTTAGGCTCGCGTTTTGATTTCCCGCGCCATGTTGTGCCGCCTTTTATCTGCCACTTGATGCCGTCCCTCTTCCTGCCGATCGTTTCGATCAGCGCGAGGAACATCAGGCCGAAAATAGTGCTGTAAAGCGCTCCTCTTAAACCCAGGTTCATAAAAAACAAGATTGGCTTTTTATTATTGATACTGGAATGAACATCGATCTGGATAAACCTTTCATTAACCTTCCTATGACATTGTCGACAGATCTTGGCACGGTTAGCCGGGTTGATCGTGGCTTTTTGGTTGTCTTTTTTATAGATATCATGTATCGCGCTTGTCGCATGGCAGCTTATACAGTCAGCGGTTTGCTGGGAACCAAGCGCCACTGCCTTGCCGTGAATTGATTCGTTATAGGTCTCGACCGCCTCCACGCTTTCTTTTGAGACATTGAATTTTTTCATCTTCTCCACATCTTCATGACAGTTCTTGGAGCATAATTGTACGATTTCCTGGGGTGAGCGTGAAGTTTTGTGAGCAAGCCTGTGAGTAACATGCTTATACGCCTGGGTAACGCCTTTTTTCTCATGGCAGTTAAAACATCTGGCCAGGGTTTTTTCATAAGAAATACGCTTTTCGGAAACCCTCGTGTAGATAGGGTTCAGATGACAGTATTTACAATACGGCTTAGCCAGTTTCAGGTCAGGCGAGTCATTCTCTTTTATAGCGTGGACGCTCTTGTTATAAATATTTATGATCTTCCTGTGAGAAAAGTTCTCCTTCGCGAACGGCGGCTTGATGTGGCATTCGTTAGCGCAGCTTACCTCTTCGGTCACAGGGTCGTGCGGGAGCCTGGTGATATACGTGTGACAGTCCCTGCAGGGAACGTTCCTGTGGACGGTGTTCGCGTAGATATTTTCATTCACATTGTAATTCTTTTTTCTGCCCTGTTCGTCGATCCTTCCAAGCTGCCTGTACTTATGGCACATTAGGCAGTTTTCCTTGTCCGCGGCCTCTGCCCGGAAGCCAAAGGATAACACCATAAGCAACATCAGGAAGTATAAAGAAGGTTTTATGAAAATTTTTGATAACTTCAAATCTTGCCCCTCCTTATTATATATTTATCTATTTTTGATGACACGCCATGCACATTCGGCCCGGCAGACGAAGCCTGTATTTTTCATCGGCGCCTTTTGCCCCTTTCCGGGCGGCGGGTATCACGCCTTTTTCATGGGGGTTATGACAGGTAACACAGGTGATCTTTCCATTATCAAGAGGAAGAACTATGTTGAACTGTTTCTCACCCTGTTTCATTACTTTTAAGGTCATGGCAGAGGGCTTGCGCAGGTGGTCCGCGTTTGCCGGGTGATCCCGCTCGCCATGACACCTCTGGCACAGTACCTCCAGGTTGCCGACAAGTTTCACATCCTTAAAGCGCGCGTGTTTTTCGTCAGGCTTTTCCACGTGACAGTACAGGCACTTTTCTACGACTATATCTCCGTTCTTGGTCAGCTGGTTATGAGGGTCAAGCATCTTGTACTTGCGTTCATCATGGCACCTGAAACATAAGTCAGTCCTTTTTGCGAACGGAGCCCCCCTTAAAAACCTTTTATTCAGAACTTTTAAACGATCTTTCCCCTCGCACTGCATAGAAATATCATGACATGTTAAACATGTGAGCTTTCCGTCTTCAAGAGGAAGGTCCTTGGGGATCACCTTCTTTTTTTCATCGGACGGCACAATGTTCACAGGATGGATATAGGTGCCCGGCGTATAGCCGTGGCACCTGCACAGCTGGGTGTAGTCACCTGCGAACTTCAAAAACTTCTTCCCGCCTTTTTTAGGGACCTTTTCATGACATTCCGGGCAGTACTTGCCCGTGTAATGCACATCAGTGGTTTCCGGCAAAGTCTCTACGGCTGTCACTGGTTTGTCCGTGACCTCTTCCTGCGCATATGCCGGTATACTCGTTAACATGGTTAAAAATAAAATGGCTATAGCCAGACAACCCAGCAGCCGGCTGAGCAGCCATTTATGGAAATTAAAGCAATTTAAATCAATATCATGAAACAGTCGCATTGAGGCAAATACCAAAGCTTACTGTAATTGTCGGAGTAAGTAAAGGTTGTTTATAGGGATTTTAATATTATTTATAACAAAAACAGGGGCAAAAAGTCGATACATAGGGGATTTCTCATATTATGCCACGGAACCGGGCAGGTTTAATGGCAGAGCCATGTACCGTACGGTGCAGGGCGAGCCGATCCATGTACCAGAAGTACGGGACACGTATTTTTTTTACAGGCATTGTGAAAAATATAAGACCCATTTGTGTTATTATTTCTCATGTTTTTGTATTAAAATTAGTGACTGCGGATAATTGCCCTTTTTTAAGTTATGGATTGGAGGAGTGGCCGAGTGGACGATGGCGGCGGTCTTGCCCGCCTCTGACTTGTCAGTCTCCGGCGGGTCCGCCTGTGGCGGAAAAACCGTTGCACTGATTATGGAAAAAGGTTTTGTATACGTATTGAAATGCGTTGATGATAAAATATACGTGGGTTCAACTCGTAACCTTGATAGTAGAATCAACTGTCATAACAGTGGTAAAGTTAGAACCACAAAGTCTCGTAGACCTGTTAAGTTGATATATGCGGAAGAACATCCCACTTACACTGATGCAAGAAAAAGAGAGCTGTATTTAAAAAGCGGCGCTGGAAGAGAATGGCTTAAGAAAAAATTGGAGGAGTGGCCGAGTGGACGATGGCGGCGGTCTTGCCCGCCTCTGACTTGTCAGTCTCCGGCGGGTCCGCCTGTGGCGGAAAAACCGTTGCACTGATTATGGAAAAAGGTTTTGTATACGTAT
>BDTR01000031.1 GCA_002897775.1 bacterium BMS3Bbin08
TATTGACTCACGCATAAATAATGTCCGCTATATTGTCATTCCCGCAAGCAAAGCGCGTCGGGAATCCTTCATAGAGAACGATTCTCGATGCGAGTCTTCGCGAGAGTCGCTTCGACCGGACAAGCCGGAATGACAGAAGTAAATGAACATAGGACATTATTTATGCAACTATCAATAGTTGCTGGTTATTGGTCGGTAGGCTGTTACAAACCTGCCTGCCCGCCACATTACAAGGCGGGTAAACCGGCAGGCAGGTAACGAGTAACAAGTAACGGCAGTTTACATTCCAGAGCGTCTCTTTGCCGCCTTTTTTTCATCTGCTTCCTTAACTTCTTTTAAGCCGAGAGTTACAGCGATAGATTCAATGATATCCTTGTCGATCTCCTGCTTCTTCACAAGAGATCCTTCAAGAAGAGAGTTGTCACAGATAGTATTTATCAGTCTGGGAATACCCTTTGAATAGAAGTGTATGTCCTTGATAGCATCCGGTGTGAACAAATCCTTGTCGCACCCGGCGATCTTCAGCCTGTGACGTATATATTCGTCAGTGACCTGCTCCTCAAAGGCCGTCATCCTGCACATAACGGCAACGCGCTGTTTAAGCGGCGCATCCAGGGCTATTAGAGATTCCATCTCAGGGAGCCCGAAAAAAACAAAGGTTATAAGCTTTCCGCCGTCTGTCTCCATGTTCAGTATGCCCCTGAACTCTTCCATGATCTCCCTGGACTGAAGCATCTGTACCTCGTCTATAAGCACCGCTGTCTTCAGTCCTGATTCATGGATATCAAGAAGCCTTTCATATATCTGGCCCAGGAGCTCGATCTTGGAATCACCGGGGTTTTCGACATCGATCTGCACCGCTATTTTCTTCATCAGCCAGTCACTGGTGACCGATGAGTGCAATACTACCAGAAGGGCGGCCTCATACTTCTCCTCGTCCAGTTCATCCAGCAGTCTCCGGGCAAGGGTGGTTTTTCCTGTGCCGATATCCCCGACCACGACCGCAAGGCCCTTCCTGGTATCAATAGCGTATTTGACCCGGATAATGGCTTCCGAATGCTGTTCGCTATTGAAGTAGAACCTGCTGTCAACAGCATTGGAAAAGGGATATTCCTGCAGCTTATAAAACTCCAGATAATCCATAACTTTTATACTACTATGTTTAAATTCCAAATCGCAAGCAAACTACAGGCGGCACAGGTTCACTGGATATTGAAAATACGGCTAAGGACAGGCTGCGGATATAAGCAGGGGAAACAAACTCGGAAGTTTATCAGGATGGGGCCGGTTATATATATGAGACCCTGTCCTTTTTTGATTTCGGTTTTCCCTTGTTTTCGGCTGCTTTTGTCTTTAATATCTCGACCTTGCGCTCAACGTCCCTGAAATTCGGGTCCTGCGAGTTGATCTCCATATAAAGCTTCAGGGCTTTGGAGAAGTCCTTGTTCTGCATATAGGCATCGGCAAAATCGCACTTCGCGCCAAGATATCTCTCATCAGAAGGTGACATCGATTCAAGCACTTTTTTAAGTTCCTGGATCGCAAGGGGAAAAAGCTTTTTCTCCAGATAACACATTGCGAGCATGCTCGAACTCTGCACAACCTTGCCAGGGTCCTTCCCCGATATTTTGAATTCCTGGATGGCATCGTCGAGCAGGCCCATTTCTTTGTAGGCAATGCCCAGATCATAACGGGTTGAGGCGTCTTTATCTCCGAGTTCTGCTTCAATACCTTTTTTAAATTCGCCGAATATGTCTTTCAGGTCGCCTTCTACAGCAGTAGTGGCTTCTTCCTGCTCTTCTTTCCCGGGTTCAAGGGCCTTGAGCTTTTTCATGACCTCTTCATTCCCAGGAGATGCTTCGAGCAGTTTTTTATAAAGGTTTATGGCCTCATCCTTTAGCCCCTGCTGAGCGTAAAAATCAGCTTCTGCCATCTCTTCCTGGAACTTTTCAGGCGTCCCTGCAGCGGGAATGGCTGCTTCTTCCGATGGCACTTCAACCTCTTCTTTTACTTCCTCTGAAAGCATCCTGAGCGCAACAAGCCGCGGGTCATCAGGGTTTAATTTGTTCGCGTCGGCGATCATGGCGTCCTTTGCCCCCATGTCGCCTTTCTTTTCATGGATCTCGGCAATAGCGATGAATTCGCCTATTGCCTTTTCTTTGTCCTCCGTCTTTATGTAAACATCCCTTAATCTTGTAAGGACATTAAGGTTTTCAGGTTCTCTGGCCTTTAATATCTCAAGCCCTGTAACAGCTTCGCTCAAAAGTTCCTGGCCTATATATTCATCCACTTTTGGCAGCGCCTCATCAACCGGTGTTTCCTCAAAAAAGACCTCAGGCGCCGGAGCGGTCTCTTTTTCAAGCTCCTTGACCTTGATCTGCACGTCCTCATCCATGGGGTTCATCATAAGAAGGTCCCTGTATGACTGAAGCGCGTCCTCAGGAAGTTTTTTGTTCTCGTAAATGGCCGCGAGTTCCCTTAATTCTTTTATCGCGGCATCCTTGTTGTCCTTCCCTTTATAGGCGGATACAAGACGGCGCTTAACTTCTTCAACAGATTCACATTCCATAAAATTACCGAGAAGTTCAAGCGCCTCGTCCCATTTTTTGGCGCTCAGGGCGTCATCTATGTAAGGGAGCAGTTCTTTCCACGCGTTCTCCAGCGCACCTTCTTTCAGGTAAATGGTCCCCAGAAGTTTTTTGTGCTTGATATTGGAAGGGTCCAGTTCGGTCAGCTTGACCAGCGCCTGCTTCGCGCTATCCACATTATCTGTCTCAATGGACAGTCTGGCATAATTAAAAAGGGCGGCGCTGTCATCAGGGGCAAAGGATATCGCCTTGTTTAGATATTCGTATGCCTGTTTAACATCGCCCGAGTCTTCAGCTGTCCTGCTGAGCCCGACCAATGACGGAACATTCTCCGCGTCAAAACCGAGTACTCTCAGAAAGTACTCCTGGGCCTTTTCGTATTCCTTTCTCTCCAGGTATTCCAGGGCAATTGCAAGGTATTCGTTTGACGATTCTTCTTTCTTCCCGATGTCCAGATACAGATCAGCTATCTTACGCCTGATATTAATATTGGACGGGCTGACCTTGAGTATTTCCTTGTATATCTCCACGGCCTTTTCTGTCGACCCCTCTTTTATCAAAAGTTCGGCTGCAGCCATGTAATTTTCATTCGCGTTGCCTATCAACCCCTTCTCAGCATTGAGCTCTGCCAGGCATATAAGTGCTTCCACTTCTTTTGGAGAAAGGTTGAGGATCTTCTTATACAGGGCTATTGCCTTCAGGTAAAAGCCGTCTTCCCTGAAGATGGCAGCTGCCATTGCAAACGCGTCTATCGCTTCACGCGTGGCTTTTTTCCTTAAATAAAGGTCACCTACGGTGTTATAAACATTGCAGTCATGGCCTTCTTTCAGCAGTTTTTGCCATTCCGCTATGGCCTTGTCTATCTGGCCTTTGGCTGCAAATGTCTGGGCTGCTTTGGTTATAGACGCTCTATTTATCATATTGATTAGTCTTCAGGGTTATTCTGTAAGCGTATCACATCTAAAATAAGCGTGTCAATAATTCTAACTCGCCAAAAAACAAAGCTAAAACACCTGAAATACAAAGCATCGATAATTCAAAAACCATATAAATATCAAAATACATTTGCTCCCGCTTTCTAATGTCCTCTTTTAATGGCGTCCGCTATCCCCGCGGCCCTGACCATTGCCCTGACATCATGAACCCTTATGATATTGGCCCCATTGAAAATACCTATGGCAGCTGCTGCCGCTGTTCCCTCAAGCCTCTCTGAAACCGGCAGGTCGCCAAGTGTTTTGCCTATAAACGATTTTCTTGAAGGCCCGATAAGTATCGGCTTTTCAAATCCTGTAAACCCATTAAGACGCTTCAGGATCTCAAGATTATGCCCGACATTTTTTCCAAAACCAATGCCCGGGTCAATAATGATCCTGTCTTCTGAAACACCCGCTCTCCGGGCAATGTTAATTCCTTCCCTCAGATAGTCCATTATCTCCGGTATCAGGGATCGATACGCGGTATCCGCCTGCATATTTCCGGGGGTACCCTTAATATGCATTATGACAACAGGCACCCCTGAGTCTGCCGCGACCTTCGGCATTTTGGGGTCAAACCTCAGTCCGCTTATGTCATTTATCATGGACGCCCCTGCGGAAATGGCAGCCCTTGCAACAGCGGATTTATAAGTATCAACGGATATCGGGATCTTTATTTTTTCAGCCAGCTCCTCAATAACCGGTACAACACGCCTTATTTCCTCTTTGACTGAGACCTTTTTCGCGCCCGGCCTTGTTGACTCTCCGCCTATATCTATTATGTCGGCGCCTTCATCCCGCATTTCAAGGGCGCGGGCAACCGCCCTTTTTCTGTCTGAATATATGCCGTCATCAGAGAAAGAATCAGGGGTGGCATTCAGGATGCCCATGATATAGGTCCTTGAGGAAAGATCAAGATCGAAATTTTTCCAGACAAGCTTCAAACAGACCTCCAATATTCAAAATTCCAGATCACAATGCCAAAAAAAAAATTTAGTTTGTATGTTTGATAATTGGATTTTATTTGGAATTTGAGACCTGGTGATTGTAATTTTATCCCGATTTGTCGGGATAGTGGATTTCCAGGGTTAACTCGCTGCTTCAGATACAGTATCTGCTTCGAGCTTATGCGGAGCATCAGCCGGCTCTTTTATTATAGCGTCTATATCAGCGGCATCCAGTGTTTCCTTTTCAAGCAGGGCGGCGGCGAGTTTTTCCAGAAGCTTGCGGTTTTCCGTAAGCAGATTCCTTGAATAATCGTATCGTTCGGTAATGATCCTCCTGATCTCGCTGTCTATATCTTCAGCTGTCTTTTCAGAGTAATCCTTATGCTGTGTGATCTCCCTGCCGAGAAAGATCTGCTCCTGCTTTTTCCCGAAAGCCAGCGGCCCTATTTTTTCACTCATCCCCCATTCACACACCATTTTCCTCGCCAGCTCAGTAGCCTTTTCAATATCATTGCCGGCCCCTGTCGTCATATGTCCTAATATGATCTCCTCAGCCGCTCTTCCGCCCAAAAGCACTGAGAGTGTCTTTAACAGATGGTCTTTGGGATAAGTGTATCTGTCGTCTATCGGAAGCTGCTGGGTCACGCCAAGCGCCATTCCCCTGGGTATTATGCTTACCTTATGGATCGGGTCTGTTCCGGGCGTCAGCTTTGCGACAAGCGTATGGCCCGCCTCGTGGTACGCTGTATTACGCTTTTCCTCTTCTGACAATATCATACTTCTTCTTTCCGCGCCCATCATGACCTTGTCTTTCGCGTTCTCAAAGTCGATCATTTCAACTTTGCTCCTGGACTTCCTTGCGGCCAGCAGAGCGGCTTCATTCACAAGATTCTCAAGGTCTGCCCCTGAAAACCCGGGGGTCCCCCTTGCGAGAATTTCGAGTTTCACATTATCGGCAAGAGGGATCTTCCTGGAATGGACCTTGATTATTGCCAGCCTTCCGTTCACATCAGGCAGCGAAACAACAACCTGCCTGTCAAACCTGCCGGGTCTCAAAAGAGCGGGGTCAAGGACATCAGGCCTGTTGGTCGCTGCAAGCACTATGACGCCTTCGTTGGGGTCAAAGCCGTCCATCTCAACCAGAAGCTGATTGAGTGTCTGCTCCCGTTCATCATGGCCGCCGCCCAGACCAGCACCCCTGTGACGTCCGACCGCGTCGATCTCGTCAATGAAAAGTATGCTCGGAGCGCTCTTTTTTGCCTGTTCAAAAAGGTCCCTTACCCTTGAAGCGCCGACACCTACGAACATCTCCACAAAATCAGAACCGCTGATAGAGAAAAACGGGACCCCTGCCTCACCCGCAATAGCCCTTGCGAGCAAGGTCTTGCCTGTACCTGGTGCTCCCACAAGAAGGACCCCTTTGGGAAGCTTGCCTCCCAGTTTCTGGAATTTGGACGGGTCCTTAAGGAAATCAATTATTTCCTGAACCTCAGCCTTGGCCTCCTCAATACCGGCAACATCGGAAAAAGTTACCTTTACAGACTTCTCGGATACAAGCTTTGCCCTGCTTTTACCAAAAGAAAGCGCCTTGTTGCCGCCGGTCTGCATCTGCCTCATAAAAAACAGCCACAACACAATGAGCAGCAGGATAGGCCCGAAACTGAAGAGCACGCTCAGATACCACGGCTGCTGTTCCGGCCTGGCAGTGATCTTTACTCCCTTGTCCCTGAGCTCCTTTACAAGGTCAGGGTAATCGGGCGCGTAAGATTTGAATTTCGTCCCGTCCTTTAGTTCACCGGATATCAGATTCGCCGGCATCTGAATTGTTACCTCTACAACTTCGCTGTTCTCAAGCAGGCCGATGAACTCGGAGAACGCCATTTCTTCCACGGTCTTGGGGGCACTGACGAGATTAAAAACCAGTATCATCATCAGACCGAACAAAACCCATACAATTATGCTCTTATACAAATTTACTGCCTCCTTGCTTATATAGACACACTTGTCCTGTTTAACTTTAAGCGTAACATATTTCCATTTGTATTTCCAAATCAAGTGAAGGTCTCCGGCCTTGTGCGGCCCGGGCGGTATTCACTATGAAACAGGCAGGTCTGACGCCGGCCACTTTAAAAATTCCATTTTTTTATTTATAGTGTATAATTGTAATTTCTTTGAAGCCTGCCTGCCGGCAGGCAGGGATGATTTAAAAATGAAAAAAACCGATTTCAAAGACACCCTGAACCTGCCAGGCACGGATTTCCCGATGAAAGCCAACCTTGTCAAAAAGGAAATTGATATCCTTGATTTCTGGGCCGCGAACAGAATTTATCTCAAGATGCAGGATAAAGACAGGTCCAACGCGTACATCCTGCATGACGGGCCTCCGTATGCCAACGGCCACATCCACATCGGCCACGCTCTTAACAAGATACTCAAGGATATTATTGTCAAATACAAGTCCATGAACGGCTTTTACGCGCCCTTTGTCCCGGGCTGGGACTGTCACGGCCTGCCCATAGAGCACGAGGTGGATAAAAAACTGGGTTCAAAGAAAAAGGGCTTTCCAATACTTGAGAAGAGAAAACTTTGCAAGGAATACGCATTAAGGTTCCTGGATATTCAAAGAGATGAGTTTAAACGTCTCGGGGTGTTCGGAGACTGGGAAGATCCCTACATAACAATGTCATTTAACTACGAGGCCTCCATCGTCAGGGAATTCGGCAGGTTTGTTGAGAACGGCTCTGTTTATAAAGGCAAAAAACCGGTACGCTGGTGTCCTTCATGCATTACCGCGCTTGCCGAGGCTGAGGTCGAGTACGCGGACAAGGAATCGCCTTCGATATATGTGAAGTTCAGGGTCAAAGAGCCCAAAGGAGCACAGGATATCAATAAAGACACCTGCTTTGTTATCTGGACAACGACTCCATGGACAATACCCGCAAACATGGCCTTAGCTCTTCATCCAGACCTTCCATATACCAGGGTAACCACTAAAGACGGTGAGGAGCTGATCCTTGCCGGGCAGATGGTTAAAGATTGCATGGGAAAGACAGGATATAAGGATGGGGAATATAAAACAGAAGGGGCATGGTCCGGCAAGGAGCTTGAGGGGATAATTTGCAAACACCCCTGGATCGACCGTGAGTCAGTGATCATACTCGGAGAGCACGTCACCCTTGAACAGGGAACAGGTGTTGTCCATACAGCACCCGGACACGGTGAGGATGACTATGAGATGGGATTGAAATACGGGCTTGATATATACGCTCCGGTCAATGAAACGGGCTGTTTTACTGATGAGGTAGAAGACTTTAGCGGACAGCACGTGTTCAAGGTAAACCAGGCGGTCATTGATAAACTTCAGGAGAAAAAAGCCCTGCTGGGCTCTGCCGGAAAGACCGCGCACTCTTATCCTCACTGCTGGAGATGCAAGAAACCTGTTATTTTCAGGGCAACTGAGCAGTGGTTCATCTCCATGAAGGAAAATAACCTGCGTCAAAAAGCCCTTGAAGAGATAAAACAGAAAAAATGGATACCTGCCTGGGGCATGGACAGGATCTATGGAATGGTGGAGAACAGGCCTGACTGGTGCATATCAAGACAGAGGACCTGGGGTGTGCCTATCACACTATTTAAATGCAAAAAATGCGATGAAATAATTAAGGACAGGGCTATAATTGACAGCGTGGTAAAGGAAGTTGAAAAAGCAGGGGCTGACGTATGGTTTGAAAAATCCGAAAAAGAGCTTCTCCCTGAAGGATATAAGTGCAATAACTGCGGCTCAGATGAATTTATAAAAGAAACCGACATCCTTGACGTGTGGTTTGATTCAGGTGTAAGCCACGCCGCTGTTATGGAGGCAGACAACAGACTCTCCTGGCCCGCGGCGTTGTACCTTGAAGGCAGTGATCAGCACAGGGGATGGTTCCAGAGCTCGCTTCTGACATCGGTAGGCACCAGGGCAAAGGCCCCGTACGAGGCCGTGCTGACCCATGGTTTTGTGGTTGACGGTCAGGGTAAGAAGATGTCCAAGTCCCTGAGGAACGTCACCTCACCCCAGGAGGTCACAGACAGGCACGGAGCAGATATACTCAGACTCTGGTGCTCGGCTGCTGATTACAGGGAGGATATGAGGATATCCAGGGAGATACTTGACCGCCTTGTAGAGGCATACAGAAAGATCAGAAACACATGCAGGTTCATGCTTGGTAACCTGCGTGATCTTGATGTCTCCTCAGCCGGAAACATTGACATGAGCAAAAGCGATATCCTGGAGATAGACAGGCTTGCCCTTAGCATGCTTCAGCGCCTGACAGCGAAGGTCACCCTGGCATATGAGAACTTTGAGTTCCATGACGTTTTTCATTCAATTTACAGCTTCTGCGTTATTAACATGAGCTCGTTTTATCTCGACGTGCTTAAGGACAGGTTGTATACGTTTAAGACGGATTCAGAGGAACGACGCGCGTCGCAGTGGGTAATATACAGGATCCTTGTTTCCCTGACAAAGATGATGGCGCCGATACTGTCGTTCACCGCTGAGGAGATCTGGCGCTTTATTCCCGGCGAAAAAGAAGAAAGTGTTTTCCTCTCGGAATTCCCGTCTGTGGAGACAGCATTAATTGACAAAGAGCTCGAAGAGAAATGGGAGACATTTTTAAAGGTCCGGGAGGAGGTGAACAAGGCGCTTGAAATAAAGCGGCAGGAAAAGTTCATCGGTAATTCTCTTGAAGCAAAAGTAGGGCTGTACGTGAATGAGGCCGGCTATAATGTCCTTGAGAATTACAAACATTTCCTTCCGACCCTCTTCATTGTCTCGTCCGTGGAGGTCCATAAAGATAAAAGCCCTGCTGCAGGCGCGTATAAGAGTACGGTTGTCGACGGCCTTGAGGTGCTGATCGAAAAAGCAGAAGGCAATAAATGCGGCAGGTGCTGGAACTGGAGTCCCAGCGTTGGAAAATACGAGGAATTCCCTGAGCTCTGCGAAAAATGCCATAAGGTACTCACGGCATGAGAAAAATATTTTTTTCTCCTGCTGTTGTTTTCGCGGTCATACTCCTTGATTACTTCACAAAGTGGATCATTGAAACGCGTGTTCATCCGCGCGAGGTCATCAATGTCCTGCCTTTTCTAAACATTGTCAATGTAAAAAATACAGGCGCGGCGTTCGGCATGCTTTCAGGGCTTGATAACAGGATCTTTATCGCTATCGCAATAATAGCTATTATCCTGGTAATAACTTACATTTTAAAAACCACTGATAACTTTGAGGCTCTCTCTGTTTCCCTGATCCTCGGCGGAGCTGTCGGCAATCTTCTTGACCGGCTGAAAATCGGCAAAGTTGTTGATTTTATTGACTTTTTTGCGGGTGAATGGCACTGGCCCGCGTTTAATGTGGCTGATTCCGCGTTAACAATCGGGATCATCCTTTTTGTGCTGGCAAACATCAGGCATAGTAAAAAAGTAGAAAGTAGAGAGTAGAGAGATGCAGCACACGATTTTTACAATTAACTTAAATTATTTCTCTCTACCCGCTTCTCGCTACTTGCTACTTACTTAGAGAAAATGTATCCGATACTTATAAAAATAGGCCCTCTCACAATACACACATACGGCGTGTTCATTGCCCTTGGCTTTATAGCGGGTATTGCCCTGGCCCTTCATCTTGGCAAAAAAGAAGGCGCTGTTTCACAGGACTCCATTCTTGATATCGGTTTTTATACTCTGCTTGCGGCTATTGCCGGCTCCAGGCTCCTTTATGTCATTGTTGAATTCAGGTATTTTATTAAACATCCGCTTGACGTGTTTAAAATATGGGAAGGCGGACTTGTTTTCTTAGGCGGCTTTCTGCTTGTTATTACAGTACTGCTTTTTTATTTTAAAAAACATTCCCTTCCTGCGTGGAAGACATTTGACCTGTTCACCCCTTCACTGGCATTAGGCCACGCCATAGGCCGGCTTGGCTGTTTTTCAGCCGGATGCTGTTATGGGAAACCGTCTGACCTTCCGTGGAGCGTTACTTTCACTGACCCTGATTCTATGGCACTTCTGAATACTCCTCTTCACCCCACACAGCTATATGAGTCTTTTGCAGAGCTCAGCATTTTTGCTATTCTTATGCTCCTCAGAAGACGCAAGAGTTTTGACGGACAGATACTATGGACATATGTGCTTCTGTATTCAATAGCCAGGTTTATCATTGAGTTTTTCAGGGGAGATATTAACAGGGGTTTTATTTATCACAACTTTTCAGTAGCACAGGGGTTAAGTGTCGCACTCTTTATATCAGCCGTTATTTTTATTGCGTCCCATCGAAAGAAAAAAACTTCCTGGAAGTAATTATTGATTCCATCCCTCACAGAAAAACATTTGATTACAAGCAGTTAGCAATCAATCGCCATGTGAGCCCAACGGAAGATAGGCCCTGGGGTTCAGATCAAAGCCAGCGGTTTTCCCTTGTTTGAAGCGGAAAAAACCTGCAGAGGCTATCATGGCCGCATTATCTGTGCACAGATACTCGGGAAGAAGACAGACTTGCATTTTCTCCTCTTCCGCCATCCTGATCATGGCCTTTCTTAAAGATCTGTTCGCGGCTACGCCTCCTGCGATCACTATCTTATTGACATTGCCGGCTTTTGCAGCCTTAACTGTCTTGTCGGTAAGGACGTCTATAACCGCTGACTGAAAGCTCGCGGCAATATCCTCTTTCTTTGAGTCAGGCTCTTTTCTGATGTGAGTAAGAACAGCTGTCTTTAACCCGCTGAAACTGAAATCAAGACCTTTGTGCATGTACGGCCTTGGGAAAGGTATTATCCCGGGGTCTCCCTTTTCAGACAAGGCCTCGATATAAGGGCCTCCCGGATACCCGAGTCCAAGCAGTTTGGCCACCTTGTCAAAGGCCTCTCCAGCGGCATCATCCAGGGTCCTGCCCAGTTCAGTATAAACACCATAATTATCAACCCTGTAAATGCTCGTATGTCCGCCTGACACTACGAGTGCTATAAACGGAAAATCAGGCGCTGTCTCCTCCAGAAAACTTGAAAATATATGACCCTCAAGGTGATTCACAGCAATTAGCGGTATTTTATTTACATAAGCCAGGGACTTGGCAAAACATACACCGACCAGAAGAGAGCCAATGAGTCCAGGCCCGTGACAAACTGCAATTGCCGAGATATCCTTAAGCCCGATATCTGACTTTTTTAACGCTTCATCCACAACAGGCCATATCATCTCGATATGCCTTCTTGAGGCCAGCTCCGGCACAATTCCACCGTATTTTTCATGGATCTCATCCTGGCTGGACACCACATTAGATATTATCCTTGCGCCATCCTCGACAACTGCGGCAGATGTATCGTCGCATGATGTATCTACTCCTAAAATAAGCATAACTTGCCTGACTACCCTCCCACATTAATGAATCGACATTCAAAGATACCATAACTCACAGGATGCGGTCAACAAACATATCCACAGAGTGTTCCACGTGGAACACTCTGTGGATATGTTTGTTGGTATGCTGTTAATTATCCGGTACTCCGGATATTGCTCCCGCCATCTTTTCCCGACGATTGAATGGCCTGATCCCTCAACCAGCGAGGCCCACACTTGCGGGATAGCCTTTCTCAGGTCCGTAGACATTTTAGCCTGATGTTCCACGTGGAACATCAGGCTAATTGACCCGTTCAGGTTTGAACTGTCACTATCTTCAGCCTTCCAGATTGACTGTATGTTTTCTCAGGAACTTCTCTGTGGCCATTACAACCTCTTCCTTAAATTCAGGGAGGCTATCGCCCACCCACCTTGAAAACCTGAGGAGTTTCCGGGGATCAACCATTAGCCATTTATTGTTCGCAAACAGGAAGGCAAGCAATGTTGTTACAGCTATTCTTTTATTACAGCATTCAAAAGGACTTTTTTTTATCATCAGATAAAAAAATATGCCCGCCCTGGACAATAAATCTGGATATATGAACTTTTTCTCAATGGCCTGAAAAGCCTCAGACAGACAGTGCTCTAAAACATCGGCGGGACGGCTTGAGATATCCGCAACATACTCATTAATAAGAAAAAACTCCTGAGCCAGCTTCTCTGCAATATACTCGATTTCTCTCACAGTTATGTTTTTAATCATTACACTTACTCTCTCCCTAAAAGCCTTAATACCTCTGCATATTGCTCAACTGCTCTTATAACTGCTTCATCTATCATACCTTTGGTTTTTTCACTGAGATCGCCTCCTGTGATCTCAGTCAGATATTGCCCGGGGATAGCATAGCTTCTTCCAATTCTTATGGCTGCTACCTGGCCCTTTTTGATCTTTTTATGGACGGCGATCCTGCTGATTCCCAATACCCTGGCAAACTCAGCAACTGAAATATACTCTTTCCCAACCATTCAAGCTCCCTTTTACTTCAAATTACTTCAAAAATGTATTATTTACAAAGCATTAACTTGATAATTACTATTTAGGTTAACAATTGTTAATTAATAATAATTAGGTTAACATAGAAAAATGAGAAAGTCAATCGAGATCATCCCTTTTTCCTCTGTTTGTCCTGCAGAAAATAATGCTAAAAGGTTAGTTTCTGTGACAGTGAACTCAAAAACTCCTTTTGGGGTGCTTGCCGTGTACCCGAAGTGGTTGCCTGCCATGTATCCAACGTGGTTTATGGCCTGCCGTGTACCCAACGTGGTACACGGCTTTTCATTGACTTACATTTAACTTATCTTTAAACTTATTATTCATGAAACAGGTAACCTCTGAGATAGTCCATAAGGCGCTTGAAAAGCTTAAGCCCGTCTGGGGGCTGGACATTATTATGCCTGATATAGAAATAGAGATCCCCAGGAACGAGTCCCTTGGCGACATTACAACTACTGTAGCTATGAGCCTTACCAGGACATTAAAAAAACCTCCAGGAAAAATAGCTGAAGAACTGCTTCAGGAAATTAACCAGCTAGGCGGCCCCTTTGAAAAGGTGGAAATAGCAGGGCCTGGGTTCATTAATTTCAGGTTTAAAAAGCAATACCTTTACGAGCGCGTGAAGACTCTCTTAACCGAGGGGCATTCATCTCTAAGCTCGAATCCGGGGCAAGGCAGAAAAATACAGATAGAGTTTGTAAGCGCGAACCCCACAGGCCCGCTTCATATAGGACATGGCAGGGGTGCGGCCATGGGGAGCGCCCTTAGCAATCTCCTTCGCGCGGCAGGCTTTGACGTAGAGCGGGAATATTACATCAATGACGCAGGCCTTCAGGTCAAATTACTGGGGCAGTCAGTTTATGCCAGATATCAGCAGCTTCTTGGAAACGAGGTCCCATTTCCTGAGGACGGCTATAAAGGGGCTTATATCGGATCCATTTCAAAGGAGCTTATTGAAAAGTCCGGGGACAAATATCTGAAGCTGTCCTTTGAAGAATGCGGTGATTTTTTTACGGACAACGCGTATAAGATGCTGCTTGCTGATATATCAAAGGACCTTAAGGATTTTGGCGTTGAATTTGACAGGTGGCAAAGCGAGAAAGCTCTCTATGAAAAAAACCGTGTTGAAGAATCCTTGAATGAACTCCGTGAAAAGGGTTTTATCTATGAAAAGGACGGGGCCAAATGGTTCAGATCATCTGATTTTGGAGATGAGAAGGACAGGGTAGTGGTAAAAAAAGACGGGGAATACACTTACTTTGCCCCTGATATTGCCTATCACAAGGATAAGCTCGACAGGGGGTTTGATACCATTATTGATATATGGGGCGCAGACCACCACGGCTATGTTCCAAGGATCAGGTCTGTTCTTGAGGCATTTGGGCTTGCAAAGGAAAAGTTCAGGGTCATGCTTATACAGATGGTCTCTTTGTTGAGGCACGGAGAGCCTGTTCAGATGTCAAAAAGGGCAGGAAAGTTTATAACCCTTCGAGAGGTTATTGACGAGGTAGGCTCTGATACCGCGAAGTTCATATTTCTTACAAGGAAGGCTGACAGCCACCTTGACTTTGACCTTGAAGTCGCAAAAGAGGAATCATCTGAAAACCCGGTCTTTTACGTGCAGTACGCCTTTGCAAGGATCTCGAGTATATTCAGGCGGGCAGAGGAAAGAGGAGTCCGGAGTCCGAAGACCGGGGTTAAGATCGAGGACCTTACCGTACTGAAAGAGGATGAGGAGATGTCCCTGATCAAAAAGCTCCTTCAGTACCCACTGGTCATTGAAGGGGCGGCTCATGCCTTTGAACCGCACAGGGTGACATATTATCTCCAGGATCTGGCAAAGCTTTTCCATTCTTATTACAACAAGCACAGGGTTCTATCCGATGACAATGCGTTGACCCGGGGAAGGCTCTGCCTTTGCAGGGCCGTTCAGATAGTTCTCAAAGAGGGCCTGAAACTCCTCGGCGTAAGCGCGCCAAAGAAAATGTAAACAAATCGTTATAAGTTATTCGTTAAATGTTATTAGAGCCGCGCCAGCGATCTCCATGATTTTTTACGTATAACGTATAACAAAGCAGGAGGATAAAGCATGTTATACATAATTTCATTAATAGTACACGTACTCTCAATCGTCATCTGGATCGGAGGAGTTGCGTTCGTAACCCTTGTTACCTTTCCCATGATACTGCGGGAAGAAAAATCTCTTGAGCAGGTCCTGATGTTTCAGGGCATTGAACACAGATTCGCAAAGATCGCCAAGATCATGGTAATTCTTGCGGGCATCTCCGGTTTCTATCTGCTTTACGAAAAAGGGCTGAGCACCGGGGCATGGATAATGATTATTGTCTGGGCACTGTACGCGTCACTTCTATTCGGGCTTGAAAAGATCATCTTTAAAAAACTTTTCGCCAAACCTGAAGGCGGACAGTATGAGACCAAAAAAGTGTTCTACATGCTTCAGGTTTTTCACTGGTTTGTGCTCGGAATGAGTTTCCTTGCGATAGCCTCCGGGATATGGACAGCC
Organism: bacterium BMS3Bbin08; assembly: GCA_002897775.1. Taxonomy (GTDB): domain Bacteria; phylum Nitrospirota; class Thermodesulfovibrionia; order UBA6902; family BMS3Bbin08; genus BMS3Bbin08. The sequence continues at coordinate 15,462 of BDTR01000031.1, forward strand.
CATTCTTAATGTACTTTTTTATGAAGAAATGAATTTTTCATATCTCCCCCTTTCGAAAAGGGGGGTTTTATAAAATCAAAATACTACACCTCTTTTTAACCCTATTGTAAAACCTTTCAGGATTATACCCTTTTAAATTTTCGCACTAATCTCTTAAACAGATAAATTGTCGATCTGCGCCCCGTCCTTCAACTTTTATATACTCCTCGCCTTTCAATACCGCTATACAAGCCCCTATACTACCTGATATTTGGTATCCATATTGTTCCTGCATAATTTTTGTCATATTTTCGTACGAAATCTGTTTGTGACCCTTAATACATCTTTGCATCCGAGAAATCATACTATCAGGATTACCTATCTGTTGCAGGTAGTTATAATAATAAGGAGGCTTGCCATCTCCACTGTTGCCTATTGTTTCATCTTCAATTTCCCCTCTTATTACCTTTATTAAATTTTCTTCTGACGATGTTAACGGAAATCCCATTTTATACTTCATGAATAAAGCCGTAATTTTTCTTGTTTGACTCCTGTTTACTATATCAGTACCTTGCATACAAACACCTTGCCATTCCTTACTTGTACGCCTCCAATCAATATCTGATAATTGGGTTAATTTGGATTGCCAATTGGTGGGATATTCTTGAATAAGAGCTTTACCCATTGCGCCTATTCCCCATAAAACAACTGCATGGGAGTGGACATATTCAGCTCGCAATGCAGAAGGTCTAAGCTCTCCTTGCTGCACTTGTTTCCATTGACGAATATTAGCGCCAACGGCTTCCCAGTAGTTGTTAATGATTTCTGCTTTCTCATCCTGATTTATCGAAGTAACAACACCAACTAATTCTCGTGAAGCTCCATACACAGCGCTCAATGTAAAAAGTTTGGGTGAACGTATTGGCAGCGAAACACGGTCTTTATCAACCATATTTTTGAATACTGAAACCCTTTCAACAGCATCCAGTACCAACTGCCCTAATAAATCCCTGTGGTCATAAAGAATATTTAAGGATTTGGAGGTTACTTTAACTGTGCGGTTAAGATCAGAAAACATCTGTTGCATACGGTTAAGGTCTTGAAATGGGAAGAACACTACAGAAATAGTCTCATTAGCGAGAGTTGGATTTTGTTTTAATGCCTCAATAATTGCAGCCATACGATGTTGACCATCATTAATTTCAAATTGACTATCAAGTGGTAACTCAAGAATACCAAGTTCAGGACTTTCAACATACGGCCTAAATACTTCTTCACCATTATATGAAGCAGTAAGAGATGAAAAAAGGTAGCCATCTTCATTATTAAGGATATACTGGGTAATCTCTGGTATACGACTTTTTTGAAGAACACGTTGCGCCCTCTGTTCTGGCGGCAGTTCTCCCCAATCATGATAAGAAAAGATTTTAGGGATAAGATTCAATTTAATCATTGCTACATAATAGTCTCTTTTCCCCATATTACCCTTCATTGCTGGAAATGAAATCTTCATTTTCGCCTCCTATGTTTATTATACTAAAGATGTTTGTATATTGAAGATTATCATACTGTTTATCGTTTGTCAAGATAATTTTAAGTATACTTTTAGAATTTATCCTGATATTTCCCAATATCAGCCTGTTATTAAAAAAACTTATTTTTGATAGCTAAAGAGTCTTGACTTTTGACTCAATTTAGCATAATATAGTCAATGAAGTGACTGTATTTTAGAAATTATGGCTATTTATATTCCCCAAAGACAACTAAAAAATCTGTCAAAGCTACTTTCTCCTAATAAAGTAATCGTGATTTATGGGCCTCGGCGATGCGGCAAAACAACCTTACTTAACAAGTTCCTGGAAGGCATTGGCGAGAAGTATCTGTTTGTGAGCGGAGAGGATTTGACAGTTCAAAACTACCTCGGAAGTCAGTCAATTCAAAAACTCAGGGAGTTCGTAGGGAGAAACGAATTGCTGATAATAGATGAAGCTCAAAGGATAGAAAAGATTGGTCTGAACTTGAAGTTGATTGTAGACCATCTACAAGGCATAAAGGTAATTGCAACAGGTTCTTCATCCTTTGATCTGGCAAAGAATGTCGGAGAGCCTCTTACAGGTAGAAAATTTGTTCTGAAACTTTTTCCGCTGGCTCAGATGGAGATATCCAGGATTGAACAGAGGTTTGAGACCGATGCAAATTTAGAGTCAAGATTGATTTATGGCTCTTACCCCGAGGTAGTCATAACCAACGATAACAAACAAAGAGAACTCTACCTGAAAGAGATAATAAGTTCATATTTATATAAAGATATTCTCGAACTTGAGGGAATCAAACACTCCAATAAACTCATAAGGCTCCTACAGCTTCTTGCTTTTCAAATCGGCAAGGAGGTTTCTTATAATGAACTTGGTACACAGCTCGGAATGAGCAAAAATACTGTTGAGAGATATCTGGATCTGCTGGAAAAGGTATTTGTGGTTTACAAGCTTTCCGGCTTTAGTAGAAATTTACGAAAGGAGGTAAGTAAAGGCCACCGTTATTATTTTTATGACAACGGCATACGCAATGCTGTTATAGGGAATATTAATCCTTTAGAAATGCGTGATGATACAGGGGTATTGTGGGAAAATTACATTATAATGGAGAGGATAAAGAAACAGGAATATCTACAGGTGCTTGCCAATAACTATTTCTGGAGGACTTACGACCAGAAGGAGATAGACTTAATAGAGGAAAGAGAAGGAAAACTTTTCGGCTATGAAATAAAATGGAAAAAGACTAAAGCAAAACCACCAAAAGATTGGCTTGTGACCTACAAAAATGCAAGCCACGAAGTGATTACAAAAGAAAATTACCTCGAGTTCATAATATAAGAGGATAAAACTATTTTTAATAAATAATTCAGGGTTATATGGGGACAAATCGAGAGTCATGAGTGAGGGGGCACAAGTCACAAGTCAAGGGTCAGGCACCATCTACAGAAGTATTAAAACCGATAACAACGCACGCCTTGGGCAGATTTACACACAACATGGAATTATAAACACTCCTGCTTTTATCCCTGTAGGCACCAACGCGACAGTGAAAACAATGACGCCGGAAGAACTCGGGGTCATTGGCGCTGAGATCATCCTCTCAAATAGTTACCACCTTTACCTCAGGCCCGGCCATAAAGTGATCAAAGAGATCGGCGGACTCCATAAATTCATGAACTGGTCCGGCCCGATCCTGACTGACAGTGGTGGATTTCAGGTGTTCAGCCTGTCACCGCTGAGGAAAATAACCGGGGACGGCGTTACATTCAGGTCACATCTTGACGGCTCTGAGCACTTTATAACCCCTGAGATAGTGATGGAAATACAGGGTGCGCTTGGTTCTGACATCGCAATGGCATTTGACGAGTGCACACCATATCCCGCTTCAAGAGAGTACACCCTTAAATCCCTTGAACTGACAACCAGATGGGCAAGAAGATGCATAGAGGCTATGAAGTTAAGAAAATGGGAAGATAAGAACCTCTCAACCTCTCAACTTCCTAACGTCCCAACTTCTAAACCTTTTAAACAGGCCCTTTTCGGAATTGTCCAGGGCGGAACATATTCTGACCTGAGAAAGCAAAGCGCTGACGAACTTACTGCCATGGATTTTGACGGATTCGCGCTTGGCGGCCTTAGCGTGGGAGAACCAAAGGAATTAATGTATGAGATGATCAAATTTACAACACCTCTTCTGCCCGCCGATAAGCCACGCTATCTCATGGGAATAGGCGACCTGCTTGATGTGCTTGAGGCAGTATCAGCAGGCATTGACATGTTCGACTGCGTAATGCCAACGCGAAACGCGAGAAACGGCACATTATTCACAAGCAGGGGAAGGATAAGCATCAAGCGCGAGGAATTTAAAACTGACTCCAGCCCGCTTGACCCGGAGTGCCAATGCCACACCTGCAAAAATTATTCAAAAGCTTATTTAAGGCATCTTTTTATGAGCAGGGAAATACTTTCAATGAGATTGAACACAATGCATAATCTTCACTTTTACCTGGAGTTCTTCAGGAAAATGCGGGATTCAATTAATACAGGGGAATTTGATAATTTTAGAAAAGAACAGACAGCGGTTCTGCAGAATAATTTTAACGGGGATTAGAAACTAACCACTTCAGTCTTCCCTCAATATCACTACCGTGTGACCCGGTAGATCTCGAACTGGGTGGTGACTGTATTCATCCTGTGATAATAAAGTGATCTTTCGTCCGGAGACAGGGCCGGGCCTTCTACAAAACCCTCAATAGCGCTGATCAGGCGTGGACGAACTCCCGCCGCCATTACCGCCGCATGCCGTGATGAGAACAACCAGCAGGGCCAGTAAAAGATATTTGTTTTTTTGCATAACGGTAGAAAACTACTCGCTTACCTTGGGGGAAATGTTAGGATTCAGGTTCACCCGCCTTGTATTATGGCGTGGCTTGTCCGCCCAGGGCAGGGCCTGATCTCTTAGGTGCTTTTGCCTCTTTTCTACTTCTTTTTACTATTTTCTTTTGGGGCGCCTTGTAAAGAAACCAGTCTTCCCTGGTGATTTCATGGAAATAGTCTGCTTCTTCAATTAATATTCTGGCAGTTGTTTTTCTTACGGCAGCTATCTCCACCCTCACGCCTTCACCCTTCAGATGAACGACCAGGTCAACAAAGTCTGAATCACCTGACATGATAATAATGGTATCGACCTTTGAAGCAAGCTGTGTCGCCTTGATAGAAAGCGGGATATCAGCGGACTTGTGGCACGGAATGACCGAGCCGTAATAGTTCTCATGCAGTCTTTCCGCGAACTTGGAGGAAATGGCCTTTCCCTCCCTGAAATAAAGAAGCCTGTTCAGGCCCCTGCCGTTCAGCAATTTAGGGATCAGCTTGTCAAAGTTGATCATCGAGTTCTTTGATTTTGAAAGGTCATGGATACTGCGTTCGATATTGTTGCCGTCGCAAAGAATGGCTACTGATTGATTAATAAGTGTATTTTCCATAATTGATCTTTTGATTCTCCTTTAATTAAATTGCTTGCCCCGTTACAGGGCCTTCGATTTCCAAACCGGGATTACTAAAGAATAGTGGATACCGGGGATAATCTGCAACCTGTTTTTGATCCTGGCGCAGGGTTAAGGGCTTTTGTTCCATTGAAACTTTAAAGTCCCCATCTCCAATACGCAATGATAAAAAGAACAATAAATACGATGGAGAGATTCATGTACGCAATAAAATAAAAAGCTTTTTGAGCAAAAGTCTTAGGTGCTTTTAACGCGGCGTCATATGTGCCGGCCTGGGTCAGCGATTCGAGTTTTTCTTCGCCATGAGGGGCTTTTTTAATGGCACCGGTAAGATCGTGCCCTGCCTGATGCTTCATATGTGTTCCGCCTTTCCAGAGCTTGAGAGCTGTCATATCATAAACTTTACCTTTAAACGCAATATACGCGGGCGACTCCTTTTCCCCGTCAAATGCCTGCAAGGTCAACGGGTCAAAGATTTTATTGTCCGGAATAGCGGCCTTTATCCTGCCTCTTTTTAATTTCGGCCCGATAAACAGGACAGTAAATAAAGCGGAAGAGATCATTATTAGATAAAAAATAATTTTTAAAGATAATAATTGCCCCCATTGGCTTAAATAAAGCACATCAAGGCTTCTTATCCGGGAGATCGTAAGTAATGTGCCGCTGATCCCGACCACGACCATGGATATTAATCCAAGGGCAACTTCACCTCTGGGTAATCCCCGCTCTGCATAAGCGGGTTTGAGCATAAGATGAACATAAAGTATTGTGCCAAACCATAAAAAGGCGGCAATTATATGAAATAACCCAACACCCAGCCGGACTGACTTTCGGATCGGCCCCAGGACCCTGTAACCGCCTATCGGCGGCCAGGTGTAACCGGATGAGGCAAACTCAAGGCCCTCTGTTGTGAGCTTGCCTCCGCCTTCTTCATCCATGTGGCAGGTCAAACAGCCCTGTTCAGACCTCTCCGCGTACTCCGGAGTAGCAAAAGCTGAAGAGCAGATGATCAAATTGATCACTAATATGAAAATACCTGTTTTATATATGGATAAATGCATTGTTTTGTTTTTTTTATGTATAACCGGCAACTATACGGTTTTCAGTATATATAGCAGATTAAGTGGATGTAAGCAATAAAAAACTGCTAATTTATCTGATATAATCTGCTTAATGAACATCCTGATCACTGGGGGTACGGGGTTCACCCCGATACCACAACATACAAAAGATCCTGGTGATTCTCTTAGTTTAAATATGAACCTTTAATTGAGGCTCGTGGATGAATATATTAATTACTGGTGGTACGGGGTTCATAGGCACACCGTTGACAAGAGAGTTCCGTGCCGCAGGCCACAGTGTCATCATCACCACAAGGCGACAGACCACCACGCAGGACAGGCTGACCTGGAACCCGCTCGGAAACGAGTCGCACCGACCTGAGCTTATTCCAAAGGATAAACTCTCAAAAATAGATGCGGTCATTAACCTTGCAGGTGAATCAATTGCAGCCGGCAGATGGACAGAGGAACGAAAAAATCTTATCCTTTCAAGCCGGATAAGCACAACCCGCGCGCTGGTTAATTCAATAAAAGACGCAGACCCCAGGCCCAAAACCCTTGTAAGTGCTTCTGCCATAGGGTTTTACGGCGCTCATGGAGATGAATATGTTACAGAAGACACGCCTCCTGCTGATGATTTTCTTGCTGATGTTTGCAAAAAATGGGAGGCAGAGGCATTAAAGGCTAAGGAGCTTGGCGTCAGGGTGGTTCTCATACGCATTGGCGGAGTGCTTGAGGCTGACGGCGGGGCACTGCCGCCTATGACAATTCCTTTTAAGTTATTTTTAGGCGGCCCGATCGGAAGCGGCAGGCAGTGGTTTTCATGGATACATAGGGATGATGTTGTTGGAATTATGAAATACGCTGTTGAAACCGGGTCTGTCTCAGGCCCGGTGAATGCAACAGCTCCCAGGCCTGTAACCAACAAGGAGTTCAGTTCCGCGCTTGGAAGGGCCTTGCACAGGCCGTCATGGCTTCCAGTGCCGGGATTTATGATTAAATTGACCCTTGGCGAACTGGGAGAGATACTTCTTACCGGGCAGAGGGTAATTCCTGAACAGGCATTAAAAGCAGGGTATCAGTTTAAATATCCGGATGTTGACGAGGCGCTCAGGACTATTTTCAGTAAGAAATAGCAAATATAGATGGTCTGTATAACAAACCTCATTATTATATTGCCTCTGTATAATTATCATTATCAATATCTAATACAGAATTCACCTTTAATATGAAATGTGTTTAAGGGAAAATTGATTGACAATCCATTTTCCCTTTCATATAATGCTGATAAATATAGAATAAGTTTAAAAGTAACTGTTATAAGAGAGAAGAATGAACGACAAAAATAAAAAATGGATAGATGCAAAAAAGAGATTCAGATTATCTGATACGCATATTCAAATGGCACGAGAGCTCGGAATGAATCCAAAGAAATTCGGCAGTCTTGCCAACGATAAACAAGAACCGTGGAAAGCTCCATTGCCGGATTTTATTGAAGACATATATTTCAAAAGATTCAAAAAAGATAAGCCGGATGTTGTTAAGAAATTAAAATGAACTTATAACAATTTGATGGTCGTGAACGAGTACCAGCGGTGTCGTTTTGCTTTTGATTAGGTTTAGGTATGCAAAATGGTTTTCAGCCTGTAAACATCATACAGGCACTCGTCAGACATCATAGCGTTATCTGTATGAATAGATAGTAGATCATGAAAGATAGACTTCGCGAATCAGTGATATCTGCGTTTTCAAAATTAAAAAACAATGATGGATATCTTTTTGATTGCCCGATTGAGGATAATTTTGAATACGAAC